>JANXRU010000043.1 GCA_025356715.1 Bacteroidota bacterium | reverse complement strand
GTATATTGTTTTTCTTTTTCTTCAGCTTTGTTAAGATGCAATCCATTTTCGGTTTCCATAAAAAAATCTGCATTAACTTGCAAATCAATTTCTTTTTTTAACCTGGATTGCTGAGTCCTAATTGTCATTAAGCAATGATTTTTAGTAAAAGTATAAAGCCAACTTTTAAAATACTCAATTTGGTGTTTTAATAGATCTATTAGTAGTTTTTCGAAAATTTGCATAACAGCATCTTTCGCATCATCTTTGTCTTTTAGGTATTTTAAAGAAAGACCTAAAACTAAATGAGAATAGCGCTTATATAATATTCCCACAAACACAGAGTTTTTTGTGTTTTTATACTCCGTAATTAATTCGTTATCAGTGTACTGGTTATATTTTTCTAAATGAATCAGTTGCGTTTTTGATTATAAATATACAACATAATTTGAACTGATTTTAAAACCGTAATTAATGTTAATTTTTTAATTTGATAAGCACATTTCAATTATTATATTTGTGAATTATGCATCTTGGCAGAGAATTTGTATTTTAGACTCGACTTTGAAAATAGTAATTAAATATAGTTTGTTTTTTGTTTTGGCTTTTTCAAGCCTTAGCTTTCAGCAACAACAAAGTTTTGACCCAAATAACAAACTAAAAGCAATTTTCATTTATAATTTCACTCGTTATTTTGAATGGCCAGAGAAAATGAAAACTGGTAATTTCATCATTCACTTGGTGGGAACTAGTTCAGCCATGAACCATGAGCTTAATAAAATGGCAAATGGTAAGATGATTGGAAACCAAAAATTAGAAATTAAAAGTGGTACCACCTTTGATGCTTCTTCAAATGCTCACATCATATTTTTATTACCAGATGCTTCTGAATTACTTAAAGATGTTGTTTCTAAATTAAAAGGAAAAGGTACGTTAGTCATTACTGAAAAAGCAGGGTTAGCAAAGGTTGGGTCGACCATTAATTTTGTGATTGCAGACAATAAGCAGAAATTTGAATATAATAAGAAAAATGCCGAAAAATTTGGGTTAAAGACCAATGAAGAATTAAAAAGTTTAGCTATTGTAGTTGATTAAATAATTATATAAATTTGTAAAAGTGATAACAGTTTCAAAATCATATGGTTGGATAAAAAGTAGTCTCTGCTTTTTGTGTTGCTTGGTTTGGCATAATCAATATGCTCAAAATGATTCTTTATTTAAAGCTCAAGCACTTTGTAATGAAAAAAAGTTTGATCAGGCTATAAAAATCATAGATATTGCTGTATTACACCCTGAAACTAAAGAAGATCCTGCTGCTTGGCAAATACGTTCTTTTGCTTATTTGCAAAGTTATACTCAAAGCGGAAAATATAATACTTCTAAAATTTATTTATTAGACACAGCTGTTCAATCTGCTCTTCATTCGATTCGTATTGATAAGACGGGTGAATATAAAAATTTTACAACATCATACATAGAGAATAGCTCTAAAAAGTTATTTAATTTATGTCTTGTATTTATGAAAGACTCTTTAAATTATAATAAAGCGGATTTTTATTATAATAAATACAAAGCAACAGCAAAACTTACGAAGCCTGACTTCAATTTTAAGGAAAAAGACTTAGAATTTTATAATGGTACAGGAAGTGTTTTTGTAGAATTGTATTTGAAAAATAAATCTAAAAAGGAATATCAAGATGTTGCTAAACTATCTTTATTGAAAGCACTTGAAATTGATCCTAAAAATATTTCAGCGAATATTAATTTGGGAGTTTTGTTTTATAATGAAGGGGTAGAGTTAATGAACAGATTAGAATATGATATTGATTTGTCTCAATTAGATGTTGTTCAGGAAAATGCAAAAAAATTATTTAAACAATCCTTACCATTTATGAATAAGGTAAACGAACTAGAGCCTAGAGATGCACGTGCAATTGATGGATTGGAAGGAATTTACCATGCCTTAAATGATGTAGAAATGGAGAATTTTTTCAAGCAGAAAAAAGAAGCCTTAAATAAAAAATAAGAGGCAGAAGAATTATGGCAATTAGATTTACAATTGGTAGAAAAATAGGAACAGGTTTTGGCGTTTTGCTTTTTCTAACAATTATTGCATTTATTTTAACCGTTGTTACAGTTACTAAAAGTAAAGTTCAAACTGAATCAGTAGTAGGGCAGGTAACGCCCGCCGTATCAGCCTTAAAACAGTTTAATTTCGTTTTACAAAAATCTCAAACCTTAATGGCAAAGTGGTACTACATCCAATCAAAAGATGACGAACCATTTAAAAATGAATTACGGAGCTTAATCAATAGAGATTACCCAAATATTAAAAAAAACATACATTCATTATCTTCTGATTGGACTGTAATCGAAAAAGAGAAATTTTCAATTATTGAAAGGTTTTCAGATGAGTTGTTCAATGTGTATAAAACAGAGATTATGTCGGTGCTCTCTACGTGGGAATCCTATAAAGATCCAAACGTTTATTTTCCAGCTCAGTTATCATATGAAGATACTGAAGAAAAAATTAAGATATTATATATTCAATTAAATGCTTTAATTACACAAAAAGAAGCGTTTGCTGAAGATACTACAAATGAAATGTTTAAATCCTTTAATTTTCTTCAGAGGTTTGTTATTTTTTTAGGTTTAGGTTTAACTATAGGAGGAATTTTAATTGCATTATTCACCACGCGTTCTATTACTAAGCCAATACAATTGCTAAAAAAAATGCTTTTATCTATGGGGTTAGGTATTTTGCCAAAAGAGCGCATTCAGTATCGTACAGATGAAATTGGAGAAATGGGAATTGCCCTAAATAGCTTAGTGGAATCCATGGAAAGTACTACAGAGTTTGCTAAGCAAACTGGTAAAGGTAATTTTGAGGCTTATTATAAACCTTTAAGTAAAGATGATACATTAGGGCATGCACTCTTAGTGATGAGAGATGGCTTATCTGAAAATGAGCGTGTTCTTGAGCAAAAAGTTGTTGCTAGAACGGAAGAAGTTGTAAAGCAAAAGGAAGAAATTGAATTAAAAACCAAGGAATTGGAGATTTTATTTAAGCAAGTAACCGATAGTATTCATTATGCAAAACGGATACAGGAAGCTATATTACCTCCTTATAATTTAGTAAAAGAAATATTACCAAATTCTTTTGTATTGTTTAAACCAAAAGATATTGTTAGTGGCGACTTTTATTGGATTGAAAAGAAAGACGATTGGAGTTATTTTGCAGCAGTAGATTGTACAGGACATGGTGTACCAGGTGCTTTTATGAGCATTGTAGGCTATAATTTATTAAAGGACATTTTAAAGAACACTGAAAGTACTGCTCCTTCCATCATTATGGATAAAATGAATGATGGTGTTGCTAATACCTTACATACGAATACGTCAGAAAAACAAACCAAGGATGGAATGGATATGACACTTTGTGCCCTTAATTACAACACATTGGAATTGCAGTTTTCTGGTGCATTTAATCCATTATACATAATTAGAAATGGTGAGTTAATACAACATAAAGCGGATAAATTTCCGGTTGGTATGTTTATAGGCGAAAAACAAAAATTTACAAATAATAGCATTCAATTACAAAAAGGAGATAAGATTTATATTTTCTCTGATGGTTATGCTGATCAGTTTGGCGGACCAAAAGGAAAGAAATTTATGGCAGGTAATTTTAGATCATTACTCTCTTCCGTTAGTAAATTGCCAATTGAAGAGCAAAGAAACACACTTGATAAAACCATTGAGGAATGGCGTGGCAATTTAGAGCAAGTGGATGATATGTTAATTATTGGCGTTGCTGTATAATTTAACCCATTTACAATATTAATTTATTGTAAAATTTCCTTTCAAAATCCAAGTTACTTACATTTAGACTTTGTGATATCATCTAAGTAACCTACATTTACCGAATGGAAAACAAATACCAAGACTTGATTGAACAAACCTTCGATTTCCCACAAGAATCGTTTGAGGTTATTGATAATGAATTATACTTTAATGACATCCCTTTAATGGATATTATCAAGCAATATGGTACTCCTCTTAAAATTACCTATTTACCTAAAATCACCTCTCAAATACAAAAGGCTAAACGCATGTTTAATGTGGCTATGGCTAAAGCTGATTATAAAGGAAAGTATGTATATTGTTATTGCACCAAAAGCTCTCATTTTTCCTTTGTTTTGGACGAAGTGCTTAAAAATGACGTGCATATAGAAACATCTTCGGCCTACGATATACAAATATTAAAAGAACAATTTAAAAAGAAGAAACTTTCTAAGGAAACATTCATCATTTGTAACGGTTACAAAAAAACAAACTATAAGCAATATATTTCTGATATGTTGAATGATGGCTTTAATGTAATCCCTGTTTTAGATCATTTAGATGAATTTGACTTTTATAAAAAGAACGTTAAAGTACCCAAAACCAAACTTGGTATTAGAATAAGTACCGAAGAAGAGCCATCATTTGCTTTCTATTCTTCCCGACTTGGAGTGCGCTACACTGATATTATTAACTTATATAAAGAGAAGATACAAGGCAACCCAAAGTTCGAACTAAAGTTGTTACATTTCTTTATAAATAACGGTATTAAGGATACTATTTACTATTGGACGGAGTTAAATAAGTGCTTAAACATATATTTAGAACTTAAAAAGATTTGTCCAACCCTAGATTCACTCAATATTGGGGGCGGTATGCCAATTAGAACCTCGCTAAGCTTCGATTATAATTATGAGTACATGGTAGAAGAAATTGTAGCTCAAATAAAATCTTTTTGCACCCAACATGAGATAGATGAACCTAATATATTTACCGAGTTTGGGTCGTTTACTGTAGCTGAAAGCGGCGCCACTTTATACTCTATTATTGATCAAAAGCAACAAAATGACCGTGAACAATGGTACATGATAGATAGTTCTTTTATCACTACATTACCTGATACATGGGGTATTAACCAACGTTTTATATTACTAGCCGTTAATAATTGGGATAAACAATATGTGCCTGTTAATTTGGGTGGTTTAACTTGCGACAGTATGGATTATTATAATAGTGAAGCGCATACCAATCAAGTGTTTTTACCAAAAGTTCAAAAAACCGATAAGCAACCCTTATATGTAGGGTTTTTTCATACGGGCGCTTATCAGGAAGCGCTAAGTGGATATGGAGGCACGCAGCATTGCCTCGTTCCAGCCCCTAAACATGTTTTGATTGATAAGGATGAAGACGGTAAATTAACCACTAAGTTATTTGCTAAAGAACAGAGTTATAAGTCGATGCTAAAAATTTTAGGTTATTAATTTGCTATTATAAATGTAAATAGTAACTTTCCATTTTAATAAGCTACTACTTGAAAATTAAACACATTATAATTTCATCTATTATTGTCAGTTCTATATGTATAGGCTTGTCTTGTAGTGGGCCACATAAAGCTGAAAACGCATTTACAGAAGGTATTGTTGAGTATAAAGCTGATGTAATTAATAGCACTCACCCCTTGGCTAGTTTTGCACCATCAACCGCTACAGTAAAATTGAAAAACGACAAATGGTTGTTGGAAATGAGCACCATGGGTATTTTTAATATTTATTTCAGTTGTAATTTGGCTAATAAAACATTGGCACAAATGATTAAATATATGGACATTAAAAATGCCTGTATAGAAACTGATACCATGTTATTTGAGGAAAATAATAAGTACAAATTGACTTTTAAAGAAACAAACATTACTAAAATGATTGCGGGCTTTAAATGTAAAAAACTAATAGCCACTAAAGTTTCAGCCCCTAACGAATCGTTTGATGTATTTTATACGGAAGATATTGGCCCAGAAAACGGAAATGATCTTACGCCTTATAAAGGGATAAAAGGTATGCCTATGGATTATCGAGTAATGCGGTTAGGATTAGAAATGCATTTTGTAGCTACTTCTGCTAAAGGAGGTGAAGTTAAAGATGTTGATTTTGAAATTCCCTCGTTTTATAAAATACTAACTCGCCCCGAGTTTGATACAGAATTTAATCGCTTATTTGCCGATTTTTTCTAAAAATAACCATTTACCATATTTTTACATTTCATTTTTAATAAATACCTATTTTGGCATAGCAATTGAATTTGCCTAACTAAATTTTTTTAAACCCAAAACCATGAAACAATTATTTTCTACTATAGCTGTTGTTGCGCTTACAGCTTTATCGTTAAATGCACAAATTAAAGAAGGATATGTTTTGTATGATATGAAACTAGAAGGGTTACCTCCTGAGCAAGCAGCCATGATGGGGGATATGGAAACCAGAGTAACTTTTAAAAACGGAAAAGCGCTTACAGAAATGACATCTATGATGTTTACTAACCAAACATCGGTTGATGATGCTGGAATGACGATGTTGATGGAGCAAATGGGAAATAAAATTGCCGTAAAACAAACTAAAGAAGAAATGGATAAAGCGGCTGCTAAAGAAAAAGAGAAACCTGCCGATCCTAAAATTGAATATACAACCGAAACAAAAACCATAGCAGGTTACGAATGCAAGAAAGCAATTGTAACTGTAATTGGAAAAGATAAAAAAGAAGAAAAGGTGGATTTATGGTATTGCGAAAAATTTGACAATCCTAATAAAGAAGGTAAAGGTCGCGGGCAAGCTATTATGAAAGGACTAAAGGGTATGCCCTTTGAATACTCAGGCGGTTCGGGTGGAATGAAATTTAAAATGGTAGCTAAAGAAGTATCGATAGAACCTGTTGCGGATGCTAAATTTATATTATCAACGGAAGGCTATAAAATAATGACGATGGATGAGTTGAAAGCCATGCAAGGCGCAAGATAATAGCTGTAACTTAATACAATTAAAAAATCCCTCTGTAATTTCTTACTAGAGGGATTTTTTTATTTGCAGTTTACCATTTACACCACATGTTATCCAGTGGAGTTTTTTAATAAACAAAAAATTAGTACTCAATTCCCAATCCGATTAATTTTATTTTGAATTCTAATACTTTCTATATGTATGGCTTCCAAATACGCTTTAATAAAGCTGTTGCTCAAACCTACTTGTTCTCCTTTATGAATAGCTCTATCCAAAATTTCGGAATACCTTGCCGATTGCAGAACGGTAATATTACTGCTTTTTTTAATGTCGCCAATTTGTTTAGCTACATGCATGCGGTTAGAAATTAAAGAAATTAACTCTTCATCCAAATGATTAATTTGTTCGCGCAAATGCTGTAACTGCTTTACAAAAACAGCTTCATTAGTACTATTCGTTTTTCTAATAATACTTTTTAGCAATTCATCAAGCGCAAGTGGCGTTAGTTGCTGTTGCTTATCCGTTAAAGCCATATCAGGGTTATGATGTGCTTCTATAATTAAACCATCATAATCCAAATCAACCGATTTTTGAGAAACCTTTAATAAATCTGTGCGATTACCACAAATGTGCGATGGGTCGCAAATAAGAGGTAAATCAGGAAACAAGCGTTTCATCTCAATCGGTATTTGCCAAATAGGAATGTTACGGTACTCCGTATTACCATAAGATGTAAACCCACGGTGAATAAGTCCTAAATCTTCTATGCCACTATTTCTTAAGCGTTCAATAGCACCTATCCATAATTTAATATCAGGATTTACTGGATTTTTGATGAGCACTGTTTGTTTGGTTCCTTTTAAGGCATCAGCAATTTGCTGAATGCTAAAAGGGTTTACTGTTGTGCGCGCACCTATCCATATCACATCTACATCAAAACTTAAAGTATCTTCTACGTGTTTAGATGTAGCTACTTCAACGGCTGTTTTTAAACCAGTGAGTTGTTTTGCTTTTAATAACCAAGCAAGCCCCTTAGTTCCAATGCCTTCAAAGCCACCTGGATTTGTACGTGGTTTCCAAATACCAGCACGTAATATATCCACCTTTTTAAGTTCCGAAAGTTGGAGTGCTGTTTGTATTAATTGTTCTTCGCTTTCTGCACTGCAAGGCCCAGCAATGACTAATCCTTTTTTGTAAATTAAATTGGATTTATTTTCTGTTAATGGTAAATTAGTTAAAGCTATTTTCATTAGTTTAAATGTTTATGTAAGGTTATTTCTTTACTTGTTTTTGGTTTAAAGGCTTCGCTTTTGTATATACCAAGCACTTTTAAACTCACCGTTTCTTTTGCTAAATCAGAAATACACTTTTCAAATAGTTCTTTATCATCAAACTCTATATCTAAATGAAAAGGGTACGCATTAGAATCATTAGGAACTGGTAAGCTTTGAATTTTACTTAAATTCAATCCATATTTTTTTATAATATCCAAAACAGCACTTAGTTTACCAGCTTCATTCATCACTTGTAAGGTTACTGATGCTTTATTGGGATCAGTAACATAATCGTTACCCTTACTCAAAATATAAAAGCGCGTAAAGTTTTGTTTCACGTCGCATACATTATCTACTAAAACGCGTAGGTTATATAATTTTGCTAAAAGAGGGCCGCCAATAACCGCCATTTTTCCAGAAGCATCGGTTGCCACCATTTTGGCACAGGATGAAGTGTCTTTGTATTCCGTAACAGTCAATTTTTCGTTTTCTGCTAAAAATACTTGACTCTGCCCTAAGGCCATTGGATGAGAAATAATTTCTTTAATATCTGATAATTTCGAATTAAGTTTACCTAAGAGCTGCAATTCGATGGGTAAATAAATTTCTCCTATTATTCTTAAATCATAATTTTCTATCAATTGGTAATTCAATAAAATACTGCCAGCTATTTTGTTTTCTATGGCAATAATCCCATAGTCTACTTTGTTATTGGCAATTTTATCGCACACTTCTTTAAAGGATCCGCATTCATTGATGGAAATTTCTTGTCCGAAATGTTTTTTTGCTGCTAAATCGTGAAACGATGCTACCGAGCCTTGAATGGCAATTAAGTGATTTCTCATAGTTATAATAAATGAATGTTTTGTTTGTTTAATTCTTTAATTACTTGTTCAGGCCATATACTGCTTTGTACTTCTCCTATATGTTTTTTTTGAAGTAAGAGCATGGCTAATCGCGATTGACCAATGCCACCACCAATAGAGTAGGGGAGTTCTTCTTTAATTAGCTGTTGGTGCCAAGCAAGGTTAATACGATCTTCTTGTCCAGTTAAAAACAACTGCATATAAAGGGCTTCGGGGCTAACTCTAATTCCCATAGATGATAGTTCAAAAGCTTTTCCAAGTACGTTATTCCAAACTAATATATCTCCGTTCAATCCTCGTTTTCCAACACTGGTTGCTGTGCTCCAGTCATCATAATCAGGAGCTCTGCCATCATGCTTTTTGCCATCAGCTAATTCGCCACCTATCCCAATCAAAAAAACAGCACCATGTTCTTTGCAAATGTTATGTTCTCTTTCCTTAGTCGTTAATAAAGGGTATAACGCCAATAACTCTTCTGTATGAATAAACGTGATTGACTCAGGTAAATAAGGTTTAATCGAACGATACCATTTCGCAAGGTGTTTTTCTGTATCAACTATACTCGCATAAATAGATGTAACAGTCTTTTTCAAACAATCTAAATTTCGATCACTTTTTTCAATCACTTTTTCCCAATCCCATTGATCTACATAAATACTATGTACCTCCGAAAAATCTTCGTCTGGCCTTAATGCTTTCATATCCGTAATAAGTCCCTGATCTGGCGGGGTTTTCAGTCTTGCAAGTTTTACACGTTTCCATTTAGCAAGCGAGTGTACTATTTCAACATTTACTTGAGGTAATTCTTTTACATTCACTGTAACTGGACTTTCAATTCCGTTTAAGTCATCGTTAATGCCCGTTCCTTGTTCCACTAATAAAGGCGCTTCTACTTTTGTTAGGCCTAAGGATTTGCTTAAACTTACAGCGAAATAAGATTTTAATTCAGCAATAGCACTTTCCGTTTCCATTTCTGTTAATAATGGTTGATAGGTTGTTTTTTCTAATTCAATTGTTTTCATGTTGTTTTGTTTTTTTAGGTTATGATTAATTGTATGTTTTTATGAGCATAAAAAAAGCCTTGCTATTGACGGCAAGGCTTTAGTAGGTAATACATGGCCATGCCTCAGGTTGAGTTATAAAAGAAATTAGTGTAAAAATTAATAGTTGTCATGTGCTTAGTTGTTTATGTTTTAATTTAAGTTCAAAAAAAAAGCCTTTCATTTCTGAAAGGCTATATCTGTATGTAGTTAATTATACTTATATAAATAGCCTTCTCTGTTGAATAAAATAATTATTCAAGTTGAAATTAAAGAAGTTATTTATTGATAATGTCATTGTTGTTTTTTCTAATTCGGTTGTAAACCTATGAAAGTTTTTTTGAGACACCAAATAAATTAAAATTAATTTCTAATTAAAATTGATTTAATGAAGTGTAATGGCTGTTAATACTTGATATATAGGAGTTTTAAGGTGTTAAATATTTTTTTATAAATGGCTCCATTGGTTTTTAATAGGTGTTTTTGTTTTCAGTCTATTGATTTAATTACAAGGATTGTCATTATTGAGTATTCTCAAATGGCATTAAAATTATTCCATGTAATATTAAATTATAATTTTGCGTAAAAAAGTACATTTATGAAGTTTATTACTCTTTTTATTTTATTATTTTCTACATCCATCGTTTTGTTTTCTCAGGAAGTAACTCAAAATATTCGTGGCGTAGTTGTAGAAAAAGAAACACGATCCGAACTATTTGGAGCTATTGTTTCTGTTGATGGAGTTCCTAATAATATTACAACAACTTCTGACGAAAAAGGAAACTTCCGTTTAACGGGCGTTTCTATAGGTCGACATACAGTTAACGTAAAGTACATGGGTTATTATGACGTGGTACTTAATAATGTAATTGTAATATCTGGCAAGGAAACTATTTTAATGATTGATATGGTAGAAGCTATTAATAAAACAGAAGAAGTTCAAGTGACGGATACTAAAAAAGGCGATGCAAATAATGATATGACAAGCGTGAGTAACAAAAATTTCTCGGTAGAGGAAGCTAATCGTTATGCTGGAAGTAGGGGAGATCCTGCTCGTATGGCATCCAACCTTGCTGGAGTTAATGGCGCTGATGATTCTCGTAACGATATTGTAATTAGAGGAAATTCTCCATCGGGCGTTTTATGGCGAGTAGAAGGTATTAATTTGCCAAACCCCAATCACTTTGCTGTTCCTGGAACAACGGGCGGGCCAATCAGTATTCTTAATAATAAAACGTTTGGTAATTCTGATTTTATGACAGGCGCGTTTGCCGCTGAATACGGAAATACAAATGCTGGAGTTTTTGATATTAAATTAAGAAATGGCAATAACGAAAAGCATGAATTCACATTGCAATTTGGTTTATTAGGTTTAGAAGCTGCCGCAGAAGGCCCACTATCAAAGAAATCGGGAGCAACTTACATGGCAACGTATCGTTATTCAACCTTAAGTATTTTGGGTGGATTAAAAATACCTATCGGAACGTCTGCTATTCCGTCTTATCAGGACGCTTCGTTTAAATTAAATTTCCCAACAAAAAAAGCAGGTAACTTTTCTGTTTTCGGAATTGGTGGCACCAGCGAAATTTTTGTGAAGCTTAGCGATAAAAAATATGATGAAATTGAATTGTATGGAGATAATAATCGCGATCAATTATTAAAAACATCGATGGGCGTTATTGGCGTTTCTCATTCTAAATCTATCAACGAAAAAACTTTAATCAAAACAACCTTATCAGCCTATGGGCAAGAGGTGCTTGCCAAAGATGATATTTTTTATCGCAATCCTCAAACGTTTGTAACTGATACGATGTTTCCTAAAATGCGTTATACCTTTAAGTTTGGAAAATACGCACTTAATTTTAATGTAATACATAAGTTTTCTGCTAGAACTACCTTGAAAGCAGGTGTTATTGCAGAGAATTTATTGTTCAATTTACGTGATAGTAATTATGTAGAAACGAGCAATAAATGGGATGTGCGCGAAAACTATACAGGCAGTACTATTTTGGTTCAACCTTTTGTACAACTAAAATACAAACCTTCGGAGCGTGTTGCCATTAATATTGGATTACATGGTCAGTATTTAACCTTAAACGGAAGTTCATCTATTGAACCAAGAGCAGGCATTCGCTGGAACTTTGCTAATACACAATTTTTAAGTTTCGGGTATGGCATGCATAGTCAAATGCAGCCCAATTATATTTATTTTCATCAAGTTAAAAATAGCAATGATCAATACGAAATGCCAAATCAGAATTTAGGTTTTTCAAGAGCGCAACATTTTGTATTGGGTTACGAAAAAAAGTTTAAGCAATCTTCTCGTATTATCATCGAAGCTTATTACCAATCATTAACCAACGTTCCAGTTGATACGTATTCGTCTTCATATTCTTTATTAAATCAAGGTTCTATGTTTAATCCGCCTTATCCAGGTAAACTAGTTAATAATGGAACAGGAACAAATTATGGCGCTGAATTTACATTGGAACGTTTTTTTAATAAATCGTTTTTCTTTTTATTTACAACAAGTGTTTATCAATCTAAATATAAAGGAAGTGATGGTGTTGATCGTAACACGGACTATAATGGAAACTATATTAGTAACATAGTAGCTGGTAAGGAATTTAAAATAGGTAAAACAGGTCGTAAAATATTTACGATATCAGGTAAGGTAACAAGTGCAGGTGGTCGTCGTTATTCACCTGCTAATGTGCCTGCCTCGGCTGCTGTTGGTAATTTAGTGGAAGTAGATTCTTTACGTAACACATTACAGTTTCATAATTACTTTAGATTTGATATAAAGATTGGTTATAAGGTAAGTGCCAAGCATATGACTCACGAAATTGCAATTGATTTGGTAAATGTTTTTGGAACAAAAAATATACTTGGCTTAACATACGCGCCAGATCCTAATAATCCAGGCGCAAGCCCAATTAAGGAAGAATATCAATTAGGGTTTTTACCACTCTTTTATTACCGAGTTGATTTTTAGGAAATTAGTTATGGATAAATTATATTTTTCTCTAATTTGTTTACTGATAAATATTTTCAAAATTGGCCAAATTTTTCGTCATAGCAAGATGTACGACAAAGCAATCTTGGGATTACTTCATTGCACTTCGTTTCATTCACAATGACGTAGAGACGTTCTTTCTAAAATTTATTAATTAAAACTTGCAATCGTATTTTTTATAATACTTACGCAATCTAAAATCTGTTCTTTCGTAATTACCAATGGTGGTGCAAAACGGATGATATCGCCATGTGTAGGCTTAGCTAATAAACCATTTTCAGCTAATTTCAAACACACTTCCCATGCCGAAATACCATCTTTTTCTTTAATGATAATAGCGTTTAACAACCCTTTTCCTCTTACAGTTGTTATTCTATCCGATTGAAATGCTTTTAATTCACTTCTAAATAATTCGCCTAACGCTTGTGCATTATCTGCTAATTTTTCTTCTAATACCGCTTGCATAGCAGTAATAGCCACTTTACATCCAAGTGGATTACCACCATAAGTAGAGCCATGTTGACCAGGCTTAATGCAATTCATAATTTCATTATTGGCAAATACGGCAGATACGGGGTACATTCCGCCTGATAAGGCTTTTCCTAAAATTAAGATATCTGGTTTAACTTCTTCATGGTCGCATGCTAACATTTTACCAGTACGTGCAATTCCTGTTTGCACCTCATCAGCAATAAATAATACATTGGCAACTTTGCACATTTCTGCACAGGTTTTTAAATAACCATCATTTGGCACATACACGCCTGCTTCGCCTTGTATAGGCTCTACAAGAAATCCAACAACGGTGTTATCTTTTAAAGCTTCTGCTAAAGCAGAAATATTATTATAAGGAATGGTTACATAACCAGGTGTAAATGGGCCAAAGTTTTTACGAGCATCTGGATCGGTACTTGCTGATACGATAGAAATTGTTCTACCATGAAAGTTACCTTCGCACACAATAATTTTAGCTGTATTTTCCGCCACACCTTTTTTCTCGTAACCCCATTTACGAGTTATTTTTAGAGCTGTTTCAACTGCTTCAGCGCCTGTATTCATTGGTAACACTTTATCGAAACCAAATAATTCGGTTACAAATTTTTCGTATTCACCTAATACATTATTATGAAATGCGCGCGATGTTAATGCTAACGTTTGCGCTTGTTCAATTAATGCATTAGTAATTTTTGGGTGACAATGACCTTGATTTACAGCACTGTAAGCCGATAAGAAATCGTAATATTGTTTTCCATCAACATCCCATACATGAACTCCAAGGCCTTTTTCAAGCACTACTGGTAACGGATGATAATTGTGCGCTCCGTGTTTATCTTCTAAATCTATTAAATGCTGTGCTTTGGCTGATAAGTTCATTTCTGCTGTCATGGTCATAAAATTTATATTCCGTAAAGATAGAAAAAGGGCTTTGAAAGTCCTAATTCATAATAAAAAGCCTGTTCGCTTCTTTTGAAAGAATAGAACAGGCTTAATTTGTTATTTATCCCTTATTTAACAAGGTATAAACAGATAATGATCTTATTACTCTTTTATAAACTTTTTAACTACGATGCTATTATTAATTTTTAATCTTAAAAAGTAAATACCAGAATTTAAATCAGAAATATTGATGTTGAAATTGAGATTAGTTGTTTCGTTTTTAATAACTGTTTTGCCTAATACATCAATAACATCATAGTCCATTGTTGTAGATCCCTCAAGTGATGATTTGATTGTAAGGACAGACTTAGCGGGATTAGGATACAATATGAAATCATTTTGTTTTAATAATTCAGTAATACCTAAGTTTAAGAAGCAATTAGGCTTATTCGTTAAATTATAAAAGTTTTTTACTTTTTGCACATCCGTTTTTAATTTTGCCACAGATAATAAATTAGCATTAGTTGAAGAAGTACTATCAAATGAAGTAACAAAGGCGTACTCTACTTCTTGCATTTGTCCGGCATTTAAGAAAAAAGGACCACTGCTAGTAATTAATCTCCTATCTCCTGTGATATTACCCGCCGTTATTTCTGTCCAATTAGTGGCGCCACAAGAACTATTGGTAGCAGTGCTTATACCAGTATTAACATCTCCAGTATATGCCCAACTTGTTGGTGTGGTTCCACCATAAGCATTACCTCCACAGGTAAAAGCAGTGCTGTCTCTCCAAAAACCAGTCATATAATTTCTATATTCAAAACAAGTAATAGGATTGGCTGTTGTTAATGGAACTCCCGGAAAACTATTATTATAATACGTGAATTTATTTAGTTTACAATCTTCATTTGGTTCATCCACAATACCATCATTGTTATTGTCAATTCCATCACTTACATTAGCTGCAGGCCCTTTAATAATAGCAAAGCCTTGAGCTGGAGGATAGGCTCCGAATGCATAAGGGAGACCTGCCCCTATTTCATCAAAATTATCTGAATTGTAAGCATAACCATAATTATCCGCTACATTAGATCCGATGAAGTCGTCATTATAATTGCCTAAGTCAACATCACTAAACATACTCACATACACATCATGGTAATTAGTAGCAGAACGATTGATGATTTTATAATCATAAAAAGTGGTGTAGGTTAATTCTGGCTTACCACCTACTACATTAGGGCAACCATAAGCATAAGCCATTGCTTGAACTTCTATACCCATTGGTATACAGCCAGAAGCTGCATGTGCTGCTAAATTATCATTATAGATAAAATATAGGGCTTGGTCGCCTTTAATTTTAGGATAATCACCACCAGTTAAGGGATCGTAAATGCCGTTATGGTTATTGTCCACAAAGGGTGCTAAATTTCGGCTATAATTACCTGTTCCTTTCGCAGGCCATGTTAAAATATCTTCTGTGGGTATATATGAGCCATTTTGTACGTTACCAGCATTAAAATTAGTGATGTAATTATTAATATCGGTGTAGCTAACTTTCCAAATTTTATCATAATTTGTTGCAACAGTTGTATTGGTTAGGGCAGTTGTTGTATCTAATGGACCAGGCCAAAAATCAACTCCGCTTTGACGATAGGTTTGTGCGCCACCATGCAATTGATTCGCATTATCAAAACCACCAATCCAAAGTGCAGATGCAAAATTTGAACTAGTACCTTTTCCTTTAGGTATTTCATATCGTGCGTTTCCTGAACCACCAATGTCCCAGTGCATATCACTGCGGTTTGCTATTCCTGCTTTAATGTTATTAATATCAATGTTTTTTGCCAGCGGATTAGGCGATATAAATGGGTCGAACAACAAATTTTTTCCGTTAATAGAAACACCAAAACTCGAATGCCCGTAATAGGTTATATTCATTATAGATCGTAAAATTTAATAGCCTTAAAATTAGGACTAATAACGTAACGCTTTTTTTAATTTTTGAACAAAACAAAAAACCATGTTGATAATAAAGTGCGTTTTGTGGAGAAGTATTTTGTGGGATTAAGTAGTCCAAATACGCCAGGCCTCATCTGCTTGAAAACACAGCATATTGTAGCCATTGCTAATTAAAGCATTTTGCTCT
>JANXRU010000035.1 GCA_025356715.1 Bacteroidota bacterium | reverse complement strand
AAAAAAATATCAGAAAATTAATAAAACAATACTAATCAGCTATCAGATTAAAATGGGAAGATTCTGGGCTGATTTTTAACTCAAAAAAACATTTATGAAACGAATCAGAAAATTAGTAAGCTTTATATATCCAATAATGGTTGAGGCAAAAGAGGGAGGTGTTACTCCTTATTTGGAGGTGATGAAATCTAACGGAAAATATGTTTTAAATAGTCAAAATGCCAATTATTCATTTGGAGGAGTGCATACTCTGTTTTATAAACTATTCAAGCGGGTTAACATTAAGCAATATGATTTTAAAAATGTGTTGATTCTTGGTATGGGAGCGGGTAGTATTATTTCTTTACTTAAAGAAAAATATAAGATCAATTGTTCTATTACTGCTATAGAGAAAGACGACGTGGTGATCGAATTGGCTAAAAAATACTTTGATATCGAAAGATATAACTCATTAACGATTATTAAAGCAGATGCATTTGAATATGTAAAGACAACCAAACATACATATGATTTAATCATTTCTGATTTATTTGTAGAGTGGGACGTGCCTGAAATATTCGCCTCAAACGAATATTTAGCTAATCTCAAACGAATTTCAAATGACAGAGCGTGTGTCATTTATAATAAAATGACGGAGCTTCCTATTCATAAAAAAGAATTGATCACATTATTAAAAGATTTCGAGAGTGTTTTTCCTGGTTTTGAACTTCATACGCTTTCTTCTAATGATTCTGAAAATAGCATGTTGTATTATAATACATTACCGATTTCAATAAAACAAGCTAACGTAGCTGAAATTGTCAATATTGAAAAAGAAAATAATATTTAAATGATAAAGCTATTTGATAAAATAATTGAAAAATCGAATGGTAAAATCACTTATCATTTGATTACCTATTTCATCATGATCATTTTGATCTCACTTATTTTTTTAGCTGTTTTTATATAATGAATTCTGAGTTTCGTGACTTATTTGATTTTCGCATAAAAATACTGGAACGTGTTATTAGTTCTTCTAACACCATTTATGTGGAAAATGTAGTACGTGACGCAATACAACAAAAAATTCAAACGGGGATTCCGATAAATACCATCTTACAAATAATACCCATTCTCGAATTTGATTTGTATTTTCACAAACGTGTTGCATCTTCTGAAAAAGAATTAAATAATGTGAGAGCCGCATTAACTTTTTTGAATAAAAAAACAGTAGTAATTGATCAATGAAAATTCAACTTTTAAAAAAAGGAACTAAACTCTTCAGTATTTTAAAATTAAAATGCCCTCGTTGTCAAGAGGGTGATTTGTTTATGGTTAAAAACCCTTATCGTTTAAAATACCTTGATAAAATGCCACATTACTGTTCTTGTTGCGGTGAGGATTTACAAAGAGAAGTTGGATTTTATTATGGAGCCATGATGATCAGTCACGCAACAACAACGTTGATTGCTGTGATTGTTCATTTAACCGTGTTTCATTTTTATGGTTGGGCAATTGCACCCAATCTTATTTCCTTACTATCAATCTTAATTATTTCTTTTCCCCTTGTATTTAGGAGCTCAAGAGCTATTTGGATCAATATGTTTAGCAAGTATGACCCAAATTTTAAGGTTAATTCTAATCCTAATTCTCGCAAAATTTAATTAACGTTTACTGAAATTATTTCATCTCTAATAACCAAAGAAGTTTCATGCAGTTATTTATTATATTTGCGAGTCAATAAACGCATTTATTTAAAAAACATCACTACGCACGAAACATATATGCAACGCTGCTTAACAATAGCGGCTCAAGGATTAGGACAGATTGCTCCAAATCCTATGGTTGGGTGCGTGGTCGTTTGTCAGGATAAAATTATTTCCGAAGGCTATCACCAAATATATGGAGGATTACATGCAGAGCCTAATGCGTTGAAAGGAGTTGATGAGGCTTTATTAAAAGAATGCACCTTATACGTGAATTTAGAACCCTGCTCGCATCACGGAAAAACACCTCCCTGTGCCGATTTAATTATTAGCAAAGGTATTAAAAAAGTGTTTGTTGGAAATTTAGATACTAATCCATTAGTAGCAGGTAAAGGCATTAAAAAATTACAAGATGCTGGAATATCTGTAGAATATGGTATATTGAATGAAGCTTGTAGAGAATTGAATAAACGGTTTTTTACATTCCACGAAAAAAAACGTCCTTATATTATATTAAAATGGGCGCAAACTGGCGATGGTTTTATTAGTCAGAATCCGTTACC
>JANXRU010000019.1 GCA_025356715.1 Bacteroidota bacterium | reverse complement strand
ATTGGCTATTAGTATTAAGCTATCGTTCGCTCCTTCAAACACATTATTAATATTCCAAATATTTATGCCTTTAATAGTATCTATATTTTTATAATTAATAAAATCTCCATTAAGTGTAGTTCTGAAAAGGATAGTGGAGTTTGTTAAAAAAAAACTCTCATATTGATCTGGAGTATGAACCACTGCCGAAAATATCAATTCGTTTTTACTAATTGATTTCAAATTACTCATATGAACATAATCATACTGGCTAGTAAAACTATTTAAATAATCAAATTTGTTTTGTGCCTTAGCTTGGCTAAACAAACAGATTATACTTATTGATATGAATACTTTAAATTTCATTATACTCTTATATCTCTTATTCTTAGTATGGTGTATTTATATTTATATGCATGATAAATTTTTGCCGAAGTACTTTCAAGATATAAATAATTAAACCATTTAGAATAGGAAACTTGAAAACTGGCATAATCAGATAAAGGGAGGATGTAACTATTTGGTCTTACTTTAGCAAAAACTTCGGCAACATTACTTAAATAATAATTAATAAAATCTTGTGGCATACACCAATTGTAATAAGCTATGTGCAATTCATTATGTGGTATTCCAATTGGTCCAGGTGGCCAAACATCATATAATATGTAAAATGGGTAAGTAGGGCATGGATTCATAGCAAATATGCCTGATGGTTCTACATAAATATTTGCACCATTGCAATTGCCTAAAGCGCTAGTTGGACGATTACTTGAATTTAGATTGATTACATCATCGTATGAGAATAGATAATCTGAAGCATTTGGATGTTGGGGGTCACTTGTTCTGCTATTTATTAAATCAGAACTTCCATCAAGATAAGGAATTTGATAGTTCATTAAAGCTACACCATTTATTACCGTTGGTTTTGGTGTTACTGCTTTATTTCGCATATCTAATAAATATCCGGGACCATATGTTTCAAGTATATCTTTAACACCAAGCGTATGAGTGCATATATTGGTAACTAATGTATTAGGGTAACCGTTAAACCAAGGATGGTCACCATCACTTACCTGAAAACCTTCTGTGGTATTTGAACCATATTCAGGTGGGTTTTTGTAGGCTTTACCTAAATATAAAGTAAGTAAAAAAGTACCACTTCCATCTGGGTTTTGGTCAACATCAACCGTTACTACTCTGCCTACATAATTACTTCCTTGGTCTTCACCTAATTTAGTATTAAGAAAACTTCTAATGTCAAATATTTTAGATGATATTTCTGTCATACAATATTGTCCATTAGTATTTGGTAATAATGTAAATGTATATCCAAAAGTATCTTCACTTGCAAATGCAGTATCAATATCAGAGTACATATAATTTGTACTGGTTTGCATTTTTTGAATAGTCTCAGCAGCACCTAACCATTGGTTTGCAGTAGTATTATTATGGTAATAATCTACATCAGTAATAAATGTTTTGATTTCATCCTCCGAAAATTCAAGAGGCTGATTGTTAAGAGATGCAACAGAAGCCAAATTGGAAGTTTTTGTTTGGTTTACTTCTTTAGTTTCTTTTTTGCAAGAGTTTGTCATCAATGTAAATGTTGTGGCTATCACAGCAAGTTTAAGCAATTTTAAGTTCATAAGGTTTTTTTAATTAGGCGTTAAAGAATATTCAATAATAATAAATTATAGCATTATATGCTATAATAATAAAAATCTTTTAAACGGAATATTGTTATGTGCGCAAAGGAGTAAATAAAAAATATATTGAGTTGCTTGGAAAGAATATTGCGCTTGTTAGAAAACAAAAAAAAGTTACACAAGAAGAGTTGTCGTATCGAGCAGATATTACGCTTAGTCAAATAGCCAGAATTGAAACAGGCGCAATAAATACAACTGTAAATACTTTATTTATTATAGCAAAGGCATTGGATGTTCATCCTAAAGAAATCTTTGATTTTGATTTCACAGGTAAAAAATAAAAACGCCCAAATAAATTTTTGGCGTTTTTATTTATTCTATGCAACTATATTTCACTCAACAGGAAAAACAATTTCTGTTAACCATTTTGCAGTATCTTTTTCCATTCCGGGATCGGTAATATAAACTTCTCGTGGAGCACCCGAAACTTTCTTTCCTTTTGATTCAATATAAGTATAAGCCTCTTTATAAACAGGTGCAACTTTTTCATAAGCACCAAAATACTTTACCACAAAAGCATTTGTTGCAGGAAGTTCAGAATATTTAACTTTTTCTTCACTCTTGGCTTCAACAGCTATTGGAATGGCGGCTTCCATATCACATTCTTTTTCTCCGTACTTGTGCCAAATGGTTAATGGCATTGATGATTGGATAAGTTTGTTTTTTCCCATATACATTCCTATCATACCAAAACATTCTCCAATTTTTTGTCCAATTTCATTGCTTTTAACTTTTTCTCTTATACTTAAAATCATCATCTTGTCTATCGTCTTTTCTTCTACATCAAAACCCGCAATAGTTTCTTTTGCTGCTTGTGAAGAAGGCATCGCTTCAGCTTCAGTCTTCATAGTGGTTAACCCATCAGTAAACATTTTACCTAACATGTTATCCATTAGTAATCCGAACAGTTTCTTTGCCGGATTCATACCCATATCGGCATCTAAAGCCCAAGTAACTTTTGTACCATTTTCTGTAGGAGTAAATAAAAACTCTGCCATACTTTTACCTTGACCTTCAAACTCCATCTCCATTTTTATTTTTTCAGGAGTACTTTCAATAATGGTTAACTTGCCATTGCCCACTTCACCATGGTTACTCTTCCATGTATACCATGCTCCAATACCCTCAGCAGGATCACTAAATGTCCATTCTGTTTGAGGGTCAATTTTAGCCCAAGGGCTCCATTTATTCCAATCTTTTAAATTATTAATTAACGCATAGGGTTTGTCTGATGATGAGTTCATTTCCATTGATCGTTCAACACGAATATGGCTTGGAAGAAAAAACGAAATGATTAATAGAAGCAGGATTAATCCTAATAATCCGATGCCAATTTGTTTTAAAATTTTCATATTGTTTTTGTTTTTTATAATGTAAATATAATAAGTGATTGAACATTTAAAATACAATTACAAAAATGAGGAGAAAGTTTTTTACAAATCAAAGGTCTATTGCATGAGCTACTAACTCGGCAATATCTTTCACATCTATTTCTTGTTCTTTGTTGTGGTGTTTAACGCCATCTCTCAACATGGTCATACAAAACGGGCAAGCAGAAGCCACAATAGTTGATTGAGTTTCTATGGCATCATCAATGCGTTCAAGATTAACCTCTTTGGTTCCTTTTTCGGCCTCTTTAAACATTTGTGCACCTCCAGCACCGCAGCATAACCCGTTTGCTTTAGCGCGTTTCATTTCTACCAAGGCAGCATCTAATTTTTGTATTATTTCTCGAGGGGCTTCATAAATATTATTTGATCTTCCTAAATAACAACTATCGTGATAGGTAATTCGTTGACCTTTAAAAGCACCTCCCTCAATTTTTATTTTTCCCTCATTTAATAATTGATTGATGAGTGTAGTATGATGCAAAACTTCATAATTTCCACCAAGTTCGGGGTATTCATTTTTTAAAGTATTAAAGCAATGAGGGCAAGCAGTTACAATTTTTTTTATATTGTATCCATTCATTACAGCAATATTTTGCATCGCCATCATCTGAAATAAAAATTCGTTACCTGCACGTTTTGCAGGATCACCCGTACAGTTTTCCTCTATTCCTAAAATGGCAAATTTTATGTGGGCTTGATGTAAAATTTTGGCAACCGCTTTAGTAATTTTTTGTGCTCGTTCATCAAAACTTCCAGCACATCCTACCCAAAAAAGTATTTCTGGTTCTTCACCTGCCGCTATCATATCGGCTATTGTGCGCACTTTAAATTCGGTCATAAACTATTTTATGATAAAAAATTATTCAGCACGATATTACAGAAAACTTTGTAAAAAAAAGAAGAGACATTTCATCAAATGCCTCTTCAAATACTAAATATAAATTTTAATTGCGTTTATTGAATCAGCAATTTTTTAGTACTGATTCTGTTATCTGCTTTTGCTTGAATAAAATAAATGCCTTTGTTTAAATAACTCACATCAACCAAATTTTTATTTTGAGTGATTTCTTTTTCAAGAATTAACTTCCCACTTATATCAAAAACTGAAATATCTACTGTTTCATTTGATACCACATCAATACGTATTTGATCTGTTGCAGGGTTTGGATAAATAACTATTTCATCATTGAATGTTGATACATTTTTAATGGCTGAACTAGAGCCATTTATTGTGTGTTTCATTACACTTAAATCTGGAGTGGCCGATGATTTTATTTCTAACACCAATGCATACACATCATTCGTTCCTGCGGGTACTACCACATCTGAAACCCCACCCAAACCAAAACCTGAGATATTCAGAGAGTCCATTGCCTTGCGAACACCACTATCATAATAATAAATCTTTTTTGTTGTACCGCTTGCTAATGTATAAAAAACAATTTTGCCATCAGCACTTACATCGGTGCTATACATATTACCAATATTTGACGTAGTATCCGCAATTAAACTCCATTTTGTAGTATTTAATTTATAAGCCATTACTCGAGATAAGGAAGTTGCATTGAAACATAAATATGGAATATTGTTAGGCCCCATTTTTATTTTTATACCTCCTGCAAATAGCGAAATGGTATCACCAACTGTTGTACGATTGACTCCATCTAATTTACTAACCACAACAAAATAACTAAATGTGGGGCTTGTTACATATCCCTGCGAAACAAAATACAATTTATTTTGAGCATCAAATACACCTGCGTTTTCTTGAAAAACAGTTGGAGCACTTCCTGAAATTGTTATTATATTACTCCAAGCACCACTAATATATTGCATCACTTGTTTGTTTAATAGTAGTGGTGAAGACACCACGCCTAAAAGAGTTGGAACACCATTATTGTCCAATAAAAAATCGAAGTAACCACCACTGCCCGAATTGCCAAGTAGAAGAGAATCTCCCACTTTATCCCAACTTGTTCCGTTGTATTTTTTAACAAAAACATACATGTTACTAGACCGTATGCTGGCAAATGCCATATAACAATCGTTTCCATGAACTTCAATATCAACACCATTAACGGTAACAGCATTAGTTGGGGCGGTAAGTTGTGTCCATGTTCCTCCACTATATTTCGCTAATTTTAAATCAGAGGCAGCAGTTCCTGAAGTATAGCCCACATAAATATCGCCTGAGGAATTAATTTCCATATCGGCAAAGTTTATTCCCGAAGTTGTTGCTTGATTAATAAATGGGCTACCCACATATTGCCAGTTTTGGGCTTTTGTTGCAGAACAAACATAAAAAGTTGTTATTGCTGCGATAAGTAATTTTGTTCTCATAATGAATTGTTTTTTTTGTTTAATTTTATGATACAAAAATGGAGTGCTTTTTACCCATCATCAATAGTGCAAATGATGTAAATGTTTGATGCGTTATTAGCAAAGAATTTGTCAATCGTCAATGCTTTTATTAAACTTGTTTTTTAAAATACAACTATCAAAACACGAAATAACATCTTCTTTCTTTTTTTCTTTTTGAGCTTATTTACAAAAGCACAAAATAGCCCGTATCGTTTTAAATCATTAACAGTAAACGATGGGTTGAGCCAAAATTCTATTTGGCAAATACTCAGAGATAAAAATGGATTTTTATGGATTGGTACTGCAGATGGTTTAAACCGTTATGATGGGTATGAAATTAAAACCTACAAACACAATTTTAATGATACTAATAGTATTGGTGGGAATAATATTACCTTTTTATTTGAAGATAAATATGGTCATTTATGGATAGGAAATGAAAGTGGATTAGACGTTTTTGATCCCGTAAAAAATACTTTTAAACACCCTTTTGTATTCCCTTTCTTTTCGCCAAACAATCATCATTGTTATAGCATATTTGATGAACCTGATGGCGAGCATTTTTGGGTTTATCCCAAAGGGTTTGGCATTAAAAGATACCAAACACGTACTTGTACTTTAGCTCTAAATACAAAGTTTGTTAATGCTTTTAATTTTAAAAAATTTGGAGAGCTTAGCTTAGCAAAGCGGATAAAAGAAAGGGGGTACATGCTTTTTGATAAAGGGAATATATTGGAGTATAATTTCAATACACATGTTCAAAAGGTACATCATATCAATCAAATCAGTTCATTTGATTTTAGTGTTCAAAATGGAAATTTGTACTATATAAAAAACAAATTTTTTGAATCATTTAATTTGACCACTGGTGAAATAAAAAAAATTGCAGCTGTTCCACAAATAAATTTCTGTCGAGGTATTTATCTGGTTCAAAAAAACTGGATACTCATTAGCGAATCTGGATATGCTACTCTGGATACAACAACCCATCAGATTAAGTATTTTGAAAGTTTTGACCCCGAGAAGAAGCAAACCTATAATCGCATTTCATCTTTTTTATTTGATAATGAAAACATATTGTGGTTTGGCACAGATGGCAAGGGGTTATTCTATACATCCCTTCATTCAAATAAATTTAAAACTTATAAAAGCCCACACGATGATGAAAATATGGTAAAAGGAATTTGTGTTTTACCGGGAAACAAATTGGTTACCGCAGTTTATAAATTAGGATTAGTGGTTTATAACCTTGACGATTTTAGCTGTAGAAGGATAAATTCCAAAACCGCATTTCCAAATTCTCAAACGCAGCATTTTCCTGCAATTTGTGTTGCAAATAATAATGAAGTTTGGGTTAGTAAGGTTCAGAACTTAAGAGTTGATTTGTTTTTAGTAGACGTAAACAATGGCAAAGGCACAGATTACACCAAACTCATTTCAACCCCATCTTATTCAAAAAAAACAGGCGACTATTATCCTAATCTCTGTTTGCAAAATGATAAAGTTTATGCGTTAAGATATAATGCTGTATTTGACATCTACCACCAATCAAAAAAATATAATTCATCACTCATTTTTAATGACGAAGGTGTAACAAATTCCTATCTCTATATTTCAAATAATAAAAAATATGTAATAACAGGCTATTCAAAAGGTACCTACGTTCGTAAGTTTAATGATAAAAATTTTAAACTCAAATTACAACAAGATGGATTGGAATTAACAAAGTGTATAAATGAAGACCTAAGCGGAAATTATTATGTAGCCACAACAAGCGGAATTTATGTTTATGATAGTATATTTAAATTGATAGAACATTATACCACATCAAACCAACTTGTAGATAATTTTGTATATGGCATTTTGAGAGATGATGATGGTAATATGTGGTTTAGTCATAATAAAGGAATCAGTTGCTATTTTGTAAAAAACAAAAAGTTTAAACATTATAATGTAAGTGATGGATTACAATCAAATGAATTTAATACAGGCGCATTTTATAAAGCCACAAATGGGCAATTGTTTTTTGGTGGAGTAAATGGTGTGAATGCTTTTTATCCAAGAGATATTATTGATAATCCAAATAAGCCTCATGTGTATATAAGTAGCATTAAGCTCTTTGATGAGCCTTATAAAAGTGATACTGATTATTGGATGAAAAAAAATATTTCATTGCCCTATTTTCAAAATACATTGTCGTTTGATTTTATTGCAACCGAAATGACTAATTCGGAAAAAAATCAGTATGCTTATATGATGGAAGGTGTTGATGAAAACTGGATTAACAATGGAAATAAGCGTTTTGCTCGTTATGCAAATCTTCCGCATGGAAACTATATCTTAAAAATAAAAGCATCAAATTCGGATGGAGTGTGGAATGAAACACCGACAGTTTTATATATTAATATTACACCGCCATTTTGGAAAACAAATTGGTTTTATTTTATACTGTTTTTTGTTGTTTCAGGATTTGTTGGAAGTATTGTTTTGTACATTATAAATCGTCAGAAACTCAAACTCAAAAGAGAGCTTGAAATTCAACATAAATTAGAAATAGAACGCCTTCGTATATCGCGAGATTTGCATGATCATGTTGGAGCGCAACTTTCCTATTTAATTACAAATATTGATTGGATGCTTGAGCACCCAGATTTAGTTAATGCAAATGAATCAAACAAAAGATTAACCACACTAAGTGATACCGGAAAACAAGCCATTCTCACACTCCGGCAAACCATTTGGGCATTAAATAATAAAGAACTTTCGGTTGAAGAATTTGCCGATAGATTTAAACAATTTGCAATAAAAATGCTTGAGTTTGATAAAAACATTCACATCCATTTTAATGAAAAAATTGATGATAAGAATATGCTCAGCCCTGGTGTGGCTTTAAATTTATTTCGTGTTTGTCAAGAGGCGTTTAATAATTGTTTGAAGCACTCAAAATGTACTCAAATTGATATTCATTTTGAGTCTAACAAAAACGCATTGTTTATTTTTGAAATAAAAGATAATGGCGTTGGTTTTGATGTTTTGAATGGAGAAAAAAATGGTCATTATGGATTGCAAAATATGAAAGCGAGAGCAAAAGAATCAGATGCAGAATTGCAATTCCAATCAACAATTAATGAAGGAACAAAAATAAGGCTAACCTATATGCATTCATAAATATACTTCACTTGCAGTATTGATAAAAAAATAAAAACACATCACATTTGAACTAAAGAAAATAAAAATGATTCGTGTAGCCATTGTTGATGATAAGCAGCCAAATCGGGTTTCGCTTTCCGAAAAAATTTCGTATTCTAAAGAATTTGAAGTGTCGTTTCTTGCCTCAAACGGACAAGAATTTTTGGATAAAATGCACACCAGAAAAAAAGAAGATTGGCCAGACATTGTGCTTATGGATATTGATATGCCGGTAATGAATGGGATAGAAGCTGTACATTATGCTTGCGAAATTTATCCTCAAACAAAATTTTTAATGCTTACTGTTTTTGATGATGATGATAAAATTTTTGATGCAATAAAAGCTGGGGCAATTGGCTATTTATTGAAGGACGAAAAAGTAGAAATGATTATTGATTCTATTAAAGAAGTAATTGAATCGGGCGGGGCGCCAATGAGCCCTCGTATTGCAAGAAAGGCACTTAACCTATTGATGCAATCAAACATCGAACTTAAAAAAGAACACCAAAGAGAAGATACAAACCTAACCGATAGAGAGAAAGAAATTTTAAAACATTTGGTTGATGGTTATGATTATAAAATGGCGGGCGAAAAATTATTCATCAGCCCAAATACGGTAAGAACCCACATCACAAATATTTACAAAAAACTACACGTGTGTAATAAAGCACAAGCCATAAAGATAGCTATGAAAAATAAATGGTTTATGATGATTTAATTATCACTCTTGTGTCCAGTTTGCTCTATCAGCCGGACTAAATTGCCAAGGTGCTTGGTTGTTTTCTAAATTACTAAACATGCTATTAATTGATGCCGGTGCGGCTGATTGTTCCATCACTTTAAACCTACGCATCTCCACAATTATTTCCATTGGATTAATATTTATTGGGCAAGCTTCAACACAAGCATTACAACTATTACAAGCCCATAATTCTTCTTCGCTTATATAACTATGAAGGTTTTTTCCATCATCAATAAAGGATGTATTTTTATCAATATTTTTTCCAACTTCTTCCAACCTATCACGTGTATCCATCATTATTTTTCTTGGAGATAATAATTTACCAGTAATATTTTGAGGGCAACTTGAGGTACATCTTCCACACTCTGTACATGAATAAGCATCCATTAAGTTTTTCCAAGTTAAATCAGTTACATCTTTTACTCCAAAACTTGTAGGTGGTTGGTAGCCTTCAGGCACAATAGCAGATGGGTCGAGCATTAATTTTACTTCTTGAGTAACAGATGCCATATTATTTAATTCTCCTTTTGCTTTTAGGTTTGAATAATACGTATTTGGAAAAGCAAGTATCACATGAAAGTGTTTACTGAACGGCAAATAATTCATAAACAGAAAAATACCGATGATATGAAACCACCAAGCCATTCGTTCAAAAATAATTAATGTTGATGTGGAGAAATGACTATAAATAGGCGCAAAAAGCCAACTGCTAATAGGGAAGGAACCTACATGAATAAAATGTTCAATGCCTCTCGATTGTAAGATTTGATCGGCTGCATTCATTTTTAATAAGGCCGCCATCAAAACAATTTCTATGAATAAGATGCTTGCGGCATCTCTATTGGCAAAGCCTTTTAATTCAGGTGAGGTAAAGCGTTTTAGTTTAACAATATACCTGCGGCAAAGAAAAATGATGCAAGAAACGAGAACTCCAAATGCAAGAATTTCAAAAAAACCAATTGCTAAATTATAAACAGGACCAAGAAAAGACAATACTCTGTGTGTTCCAAAAATGCCATCAATAAAAATTTCAAGCACTTCAATATTGATTAAAATAAAACCAGCATACACAATAAAATGTAATACAAAAGGAACTGGTCGGGCTGCCATTTTGGTTTGTCCAAAAGCCACTCGCAGCATAGTTTTTAAACGCAGTTTAGGATTATCAGTTCTGTCAATGTCTTTTCCTAAAAGAATATTTCTTCGGATTTTTCCAATGTTTATCACAAAAAAATAAACAGCCACCGCTGCCATTAAAACAAAAAGTAATTGTTCAATCATATTGCTTATGCTTACTCCAACAATATTAATGAAGAAACCGAAAAATTTGTAGGTAGATTTATTATTTTGAAAAATTTTTGCACAGAAAAAATATTCGGATACATTTGCACTCCTTTTAAAACAATAATCAAAAGGTGATATAGCTCAGTTGGTAGAGCAGCAGACTGAAAATCTGCGTGTCGCTGGTTCAATTCCAGCTATCACCACCAAAGCCTTTCCAATTTTGGGAAGGCTTTTTTATTTGCACAAACATGAAATTAGTTATGTTTGTGATAGCACAAACAAATTTTTACACATGCCCAAAATCTCCATTATTATTCCTTGTTATTATAACGAATTGAATATTCCAGTAACAGCAAAGGAACTCATCAATAATGAAAAAGGATTTCCTTCGGATGTTGTTTTTGAATATGTGATGGTGGATGATGGCAGTAAAGACAATACGCTTGCCGAGCTTAAAAAATTTAAACAGCAATATCCTAACAAAGTAAAAATAATAAAGTTATCAGGGAATTTTGGCTCCTACAATGCCATACTTGCCGGCATGAAACATGCAACCGGAGATTGTAATGTGGTAATTACCGCAGATTTACAAGACCCTATTGAACTCATGATTAAGATGTATGACTATTGGCAAAAGGGGATTAAACTGGTTTTAGCAAATAGAGAGAACAGAGAAGACGGACTATTATCGAAATTTTTATCCAATAACTATCAAAAACTCATTCAAAAATATGCACTTCCAAATTTGCCTAAAGGAGGTTTTGATTATTGTTTATTTGATAAACAACTGAAAGAACAAGTTGTAGCTATGGAAGAAAAGAATACCAATTCATTATATTTATTGGTATGGCTAAATTATGATTATGTTTCAATACCCTACACTCGAAAAAAACGCAGTATAGGAAAATCAAAATGGACATTTAACAAACGTATAAAGTTATTTATTGATTCATTTGTTTCGTTTTCTTATTTTCCATTACGTGTAATTACTGTTGGTGGAATTGTTTTAGGGATAATTGCTTTTTTGTACGCAGCATATATTATTTCCGGAAAATTGCTCGGTATTATAACGGTTGAAGGATGGACATCCATGATGGTAGTTTTTTTATTGGTATCAGCATTTCAAATGATTTCTCTGGGAATTATTGGCGAGTATCTCTGGCGAAATTTAGAAGCATCACGCAATAGGCCAAGTTATATTGTTGATGAAGTAATTGATTAAATATGAATGTCCCGTTTTTCAAGTTCAAAAACAAGATAGAATTTAACCCGCCAATTAATTTTACTATTGTTGTTTTATTAAACCTGTTATTTTTTTCGTTCTACTTTTTATTTGTCATTTTTTCTGATTCCATAAGCCATTTTGGAGCGCATCCAGATATAAAAAATTTAACCCCATGGATTTGTAATTCGCTTGGCGAAAATGATGGAATTGAATTATATGTGATGATGTTAGCCATGCCTTTGTATTTATTTTTAGGATACATCATTTCAAAAAAAACAACTATTAAATTAGCATTTCTATCCACAAAATGGACTCCATTACTATATATTTTTTTTATCGGTATCATTTTTACCTTCCATTTTTTTATAACAGAGAAACCTCATGTTAAAGAAATCATAGTTTTCATTTTCGTATCTATTATACTTTCAAGTTGCGCCATAAAATTAGCTCAACAAACTTTTACAAAATGGACTAAAATAGTATTGGTTATCATTTCATTTTTTTCGCTTTCCATTATAGGATTATTCATTAATACCCCTCCAAGTATTTTTGATTATGGCTACTATATTGGCCCGGCAAGCAAAATATTGGCTGGCGAAAAATTTGGCTCATTCTATATGCAATACAATATTTTTGGTACATCATTATTTGTACTGATGCAAAAATTGAATTTACAGCTTCATCAAATCTTTATCGTTTTTATATTCATCTTTTCGTTTTGGATGTTCTTATATTCAAGAGCCGCAACTATTTTATTTCAAAATAAAAGTTATGTGTATTTGTTTTTAGTAACGTTATTTATTGTGAGGTGCTTAACCATTTCCGTTGGTCCTGTGAGTATTCCTCAAGTTTCGCCAATACGAATGGATTTATGGGTTCCTTTAATAATCATTCTCTCACGTTTTGGTTTCACATCAACTATTACGGCAAGTGCATTTTCTATTTGTTATTTGGGTGATGATGTTTTCGGTTTTATGTATTTGACACTTTATACTCTTACAATCATCATCATTTTTTTAAGTAAATATTTTAAACAACATAATGGATTTTCATTCAAAATAATTTTGCCATTATTACCTATTATTTTAGCACTTGTTATCCATATAATCATATTCAAAACTTTAACATCCCCATCTGGAAAAATATACTCTGATTTTCATATTGGATTTTTACCCATTTTAAAAAATTCTTCGTTTTGGTTTATAGCTTGGCTTCTTCCTATATGTTTATACATTCTCACAATAAACAAAAAAAATCAACTTCTTCATCTGTTTATATTTGGTATTGCTTGTGTCCAACTCACTTATTTTTTTGGCAGATCACATGATCATAATTTGCTAAACATTTCGGGAATATTTGTTTTTATTCTTTTCTTGACGCTCGATAGTTTATACACCCATTCATCCAAAAATAAATACTTATTGTATGTCACTATTTTATTGATTGCAGCTGTAAATGTAAATTACTACTCTCCAATAAAAGATAAGTGGGCTATTGCCATACAAAAAATAAAAACACACTCAATATTGGAACCTAATCCTATTGAAAAACAACTTGCCATACAAGGCAATTATTTAACATCATTTGGTACTGATAAAATTTTAATAGTTAGTGATATTGATAGCTATGTAAACTACCGTTTGGGGTATCGACAAGTTGGATATTTTTCGCCATTTTGTGCAAATATTTTTATTGATCAAACAACAACGTTTTTAACGAATCAATTAAATAATGGATACCGATTAATTATATATCCTTGTGCATGCAATGAATTAGAAAAAGATATTCCATTATTAAACAATTCTAAAAACAAACAACGTTTTGTAGTAAACCCTTTAAAATATGGTTTGATGGAAATCACTCTTGCTAATAATTAATATTAAAAAATTTACTATAATTACTCGAATTTTAAATACAATTCTCGAATACAATAATTTAAATGAATATCGAAACTCATTCATCTATTCAGGCTAAAATCATTAGTGTTAAAATCCGCTTTTTAAACATGTATAAAAAAGCCAATGCGGGTCATGTTGGTTCAAGCTTATCGTGTACTGAAATTTTAACTGTCGCAAAATTTTCTTGGATGAAAGGTGATGATAAACTCATTCTTTCTAAAGGACATGCTGCTGCTTGTTTATATAGTGTTTTGGCTGAAGCGGGAGTTATTTCTGATGAACAAATTCAATCCTTTTATCAAAACAATACGATTCTTCCTGCTCATCCTCCCGTAAATAAATTTGATGAAATTCCTTTTGCAACCGGCAGTTTAGGTCATGGTTTGCCTATTGCTTCAGGCTTTGGATTGTCAAATAAATTATTGAAAAAAGACAGAAAAATATTTTGTGTTACATCTGATGGTGAATTAAATGAAGGCAGTACTTGGGAAGCAGCTTTATTTATCAACCAACATCAATTAAAAAATGTGATTTGGATTATTGATAGAAATAAATTGCAGGGATATGGAAAAACTGAAGAAGTAATTTGCATGGAACCTCTTGATGAAAAATTAAAAAGTTTTGGGTTTGATGTGATTACTGTTGATGGACATAATGTAGAAAAGTTAATGGAACTTCAATCAAAATTTGTGAACCTCAATAAACCAATTGCAATCATTGCCAATACAAAAAAAGGAAACGGTTGGAAAAATATGGAAGAAAAATTAGGTTGTCATTACCTTCCCGTTTCAAACGAGGATTTTGATTTAATGATTGCCGATTTAAATAAATAATTTATGAGGAAGGAATTATCTAAGTCACTTTTAAAACTTGCACAAACAAATAAAGAGTTTGTTTTTTTAACGGGTGATCTTGGTTTTATGGCTTTTGAGGAGTTGGAAAAAGAATTGGGTGAACGGTTTGTGAACATGGGAATTTCTGAACAAAATATGATTTCGGTTGCTGCATCATTAGCTCATGATGGATTAATTCCATTTGTGTATAGCATTGCGCCATTTGTGGTTTGCCGTCCGTTTGAACAAATTAGAAATGAAATGGGATTGCATGATAAAGGCGTAAAAATTATTGCCAATGGAGGAGGTTATGGGTATGGAATTATGGGGTCAACACATCATTGTTTGGAAGATATTGCTTTGATGAGATCTATTCAAAACATGAAAATTTTTGTGCCAACTTTTAATGATGATGTTGAAGAAGCATTAGACTTGATGGTTGCAGATAAACATCCAAATTATTTGCGATTAAATAATAGCCAAAATCGAACCGATGAAATTGAAAAGTTTAAACCCTTCCGTCAAATTCGCAAAGGTTCATCTGGAGTTTTAATAGGAATGGGACCAGTAATTTTAAATGCAGTTGAGTTAAATGATTTACACAATCTTGATTTAGATATTTGGACAATTGGCATAATTCCTTTTGGAGAATTCCCTCAAGAGTTAATTCAAAAAATCAATCAAACAAAAAAAGTGTTAACCATCGAAGAGCATTATCTGGCGGGTGGTTTGAGCGAAATGTTTTCTCATCAAATCTTGAAAAATAAATTCATAAAGAAAGATAATATCAGGTTTGATTCCGTGTATTCCAATGGATACCCTTCCGGAAATTATGGTGATCAAAAATGGCATCAGGAAGAAAATAGTTTAGCTGGAAATTCATTACATCAATTTTTAAATAATTTTTTATTAAAGAGTAATTAATGGATCACGAAAAAATAAAAAAGGAAGTTTTATTACTACAAGGTCCAATCGTAATTTTTGGTGCCGGAGGTTTTATTGGAGCAAATTTATTACGCTCCATTCTTGCTCATAGAAATGATGTTTTTGCCGTTACAAGCAAACCGTTTATCCCTTGGCGTTTGGATGATATTTCACACAAAAATATTCTTCATTGTAATATTACTAAAAAAGATCAACTCCATAAATTATTTGAAGAGCACGACTTCAAAACTATTTTTGATTTAGCCGCTTATGGTGCATACAGCAAACAAGATGATGTTGATTTAATTTATGAAACGAATGTGATGGGTTTGCTAAATATTTTAGAAACAGTATCTAAATTTTCTATCACAGCTTTTATTCATGCAGGCAGTTCTTCAGAATATGGATTGAATGCATCGGCACCAAAAGAAGATGATCCGCTTTTGCCAAATTCGCATTATGCGGTAACAAAAGTTGGTGCAGCACACATGATAAAATATTACGGTATTTTAAAAGAAATGCCCGTTACAAATTTGAGGTATTATTCTATTTACGGTCCGTATGAAGATCCCGATAGGCTCATTCCAAAACTTATTGAAACCGGAATGAAAGGCGATTTTCCTCCAATGGTTCAACCCGATATTTCAAGAGATTTTGTGTACATAGATGATGCCGTTTATGCCACGCTTTTATCAGCCAATTATATTCAAAAAATAAAAGGCTTGTCACTCAATATTGCGAGTGAAAACAAAACAACTATCCGAGATATTGTTGCTGTAATAAAAGAATTATTTCAAATAAATAAAGATCCTTTATGGGGTGATATGCCCAACCGTAAATGGGATTTAAAGGAATGGTTTGGCGATTCGTCAAAAGCAAAAAAGTTGCTGGATTGGAAAAATGAAACCACCCTAAAAGATGGGCTTACTCAAACTTATCAATGGCAAAAAAATTATGCGATGCCATTGTATGAAAAGAAATTAGTTCAAGATAAAATAAGGCATAAACTTTCGGCAGTAATTGCTTGCTATAAAGATGCACAAGCCATTCCATTTATGTACGAAAGGTTATCAAAAACATTTCAAAAAATTAATGTTGATTACGAAATCATTTTTGTGAATGATTGCTCTCCGGATAATACAAATGAAGTTCTTCAAAAAATTGTTGACAATGATGATCAAGTTATAGCCATTGAGCATTCACGAAACTTTGGATCTCAATCCGCATTCCTTTCCGGTATGGAAATTTCAACTGGTGATGGTGTGATTTTATTGGATGGAGATTTACAAGATCCACCTGAATTGATTGAACAATTTTATGAAGAATATGTAAAAGGTTTTGATGTAATTTATGGACGAAGAGTTGCCCGCGAAGGAAATCAAACACTTGTTTCTTTTTACAAAATGTTTTACCGTTTGTTTCGAAAAGTAAGTTACGTTCCCATTCCACTTGATGCAGGAGATTTTAGTTTGATGGATAGAAAAGTGGTGGACGAATTGGTTAAACTTCCAGAAACCGATCAGTTTATGAGAGGCTTGCGTGCATGGGTTGGCTTTAAGCAAACAGGTGTTGATTACACGCGCCCCGAAAGAATGTTTGGTGTTACCACAAACAATATGCGAAAAAATTTAGCATGGGCACGTAAAGCAATTTTTAGTTTTAGTTATGTTCCATTAGAATTCATGACTTATTTAGGTTGGTCGCTCACGTTGCTTTCATTTATTGCCATCATTGCTCAAATTGTAATGTATTTTGTGATGCCGGGAAATCCTCACGGAATAACAACCATCATTGTGTTGATTTTATTTTTTGGCGGTTTAAATATGTTGGCACTTTCTATTTTGGGAGAGTATCAGGCAAAAATTTTAGAAGAGAGCAAACGCAGACCAAAATTTATCAGGAGAAATATTTACAGAAAAACGTATTAAAAAGATGTCAGAAGGATTCAGACCCGTTAATCATACACCGCCAAATTCATTCACAGGAAAAATAAAATTTTTTGGAAGAATGCTTTTAGATTTACAAATACTTACCATCTTTCGTGATATCAAAAAAACAATTCCTGCATTTAAGGGAAATGTTCTGGATGTGGGTTGTGGGCAATCACCCTATAAATTTTTATTAGATGCATCTCAAACAAAATATTTTGGAGTAGATATAGTTGATGCCGAAAAATTTGATTACAACAATTCAGAAATTACTCCTTTTAATGGTGAAGATATTCCTTTTGAAGATGAGAAATTTGATGGATTAATTTGTACCGAAGTATTGGAGCATGTTCAAAATTATCAGAAATTAATTGATGAAATACACAGAGTGATGAAGCATGGAGGACAGGGAATTATCACTATTCCTTGGAGTGCAAGGTATCATTATATTCCTTACGATTTTTTTAGATACACTCCGAGTAGTTTAAAAACCATGTTTGCAGAATTTGGTGATGTGAAAATATCAAATCGAGGAACGGATATTCCAAATATTGCAAACAAAGTGATTGTGCTTTGGTTCAGAAATTTGCTTCCCTCAAAAATTTGGAAATGGCTTTTTGTTCCCATTTGGATTGTATTTTCACCCATACTTATTGCAATGGTTTTAATTGCACATTTATCATTAATATTTAATTGGGGAAGCGATGAAGACCCACTTGGATATACCATTATTGTAAAAAAATAAATGACTAACATAAAAGACGACAGAGGATTTAACCAGGTTTGGGCAGATACAGAATCAACGCGTATTCGTGCAGAGCGTAGGTGCGATTATATGATTTCGCAAATGGAAATTGACGCATCAAAAAGCGTGATGGAAATTGGTTGTGGAACAGGAAAAAATTGTTTTATGTTAGCTCAAAAAACCAAAATGAAAATTTTGGGAACCGATTTGTGTGTTCCATTTATTGAAGAAGCTAAAAATAATTTTCAACTTCCAAATCTTCGATATGATATTTTAGATTTTAACAAAGCCGATCAATTTAAAGGAGAAAAATTTGACTACATTATTGGTAATGGAATTTTGCATCATTTATATTATCATCTTGATGAAGCATTCACCAGTATGAAATATTTGTTAAAAGAAAATGGTAAAATTATTTTTCTTGAACCCAATATTTTTAACCCTTACGTGTATTTGATTTTTTCTTACGATTCACTTCGTATAAAGACACATCTTGAGCCTGATGAAATGGCTTTCTCAAAATCATTTATCACACAAAAATTAAAAGTTGCTGGATTCTCAAACATCAAAGTTGAATACAAAGATTTTTTGTTGCCGGGAATTCCTGAAGCATTGGTGAAACCTTCAATTGTGATTGGTGATGTAGCCGAAAAAATTCCTTTGTTAAAATGTGTAAGCCAGTCTATTTATATAGTTGCATCAGTCAATTAATGAAACATATTATTTTCGGCTTCGATGAGTTCAATATCACAGTTTGTTTCAGTTTGTATAATAAGTTCTTTATTGTTTGGGTTTAATTTATAAAGCGAAACAATTACCTTATCTCCCATTTTACAATCGAGATAAAATACATCTATTGAGTCATTGTTATCTAACTTTACATCATTATCAATTATGGTAAAATCTTTTCCAGTAAGATCTTTAAATATTTTTTGATATAATTCTGGCGATTTCCAAAAAAAATCATGTCCAAGAATAATCGTGCTTCCATTTTTACAATTTTTTAAAGCCCCTTCTTTTATCTTTTCATAAAAAATCTCAGCGGGGAAACTTGTATTATACGAACAGGCATTTATTAATGCATTATTAAAAAGAAAAGTAATGCACGTAACTGTTACAATAAAAATATAGATATAAGTGCCCATTTTTTTAACTGCATTTCTATAATTATTGATACCATATTGAAATAGAAACGCTAATAAAGTTGCTGAGCCAAAATTCTGAAAATACACGGGTAAATAGCCAACACCCCATTGCACTTCCGTTTGATATTTTAATGAGGGAAGAATAAATAATGCTGGAAATATAATGAGCGACACTGAGACCAATAAATAATTGAAAGACAATGTTTGACTGATTTTTTGTTCGGAATATTTTCGATAAGCAAAAAAAGCAATGGTGACTATCGCTAAAATACTTATTATATTTTGAGGGTATGTTAATTGATGAATCAGGATATTAGGGATGGCTCTTTTGTGATATAAATTTGTTAATGGAAATGATGCTAATATTTGTTTAACTAACAGATTAACCATTGCACCCAAATCATAATTTGCTGTGAGACCAAAATAAACGTCTTTCTGATTTACGTGCATACGAAGCCACGCTATGTATATAAGATATGCGATTGTGATAATGAAAAAAGGTAAAAAAATTATACTGAGCTTTTTAATTGGTACTTTAAATATTATTGCTGAAATGGGGATTAATAAAAGCACTAATAATCCTATTTCTGAAATAAAAATACTGCATATAAATAAAAGTACAGAAAGCAGTAAAAGCCATAATGCCCCTTTCAATAAATAATAATGATAAAATATTAAAGCAGCAAAAACGGTTATTGCCAATAATTGGTATATACCATTTAAACTAGTATATGCATCATGGTAGGTAATTCGATATTGAACTACTGCCGCAAAACAAACTAACCAAATACTGTAATTAATATTGAGTTTGAGTTGCGATAAATAAACAAGAAAAATAATAACAGCTAAAATATTTATAAGAAATACGAAGCATTTATAATCAGCAATTGTTGTAAAATATTTATAAACAAACTCCATCCAATAAAAAGATAAAGGAGTGTATCTACCATAGTTTTTCCACAGCGCTATTTCAGGCTCAGCCAATGCGTAAACACTTTCTTCTTGTAGTTTAGGTGAAGCTGCCCTTAACTGAAAATTATGCAAGTCATCAGAATAAAGCCCGCTTTTAAGGATTGGTAAAAAACAAATCACAACTAAAATGAAACCCATAGTTGTTGAAAACAATTTGCTTTTTATCATGTATATTATTTTGAAAGATATTTAACCATCACGAAGTAAACCATTTTCATCATTAATCATAAAATCACTTATTAACTTATTGGTTTAATGCTCATAAATAATGTGGAATAAAATCGTTTCATAATTTCAATTTTACGGTTAACCTTGCATTGCTTTTTAAAAAACAT
>JANXRU010000015.1 GCA_025356715.1 Bacteroidota bacterium | reverse complement strand
ATTTCGCCAAATGGTGACGGTAAAAATGATGTATGGAAATTAGATTTCTTAAATATATTATATCCAAATGTTGAAGTTGATATTTATAATCGTTGGGGAGAAAGTATGTTCCATCCCAAGGAATAGAGTATCCAACTGAATGAAACATACTTTCTCCCCAACGATTATAAATATCAACTTCAACATTTGGATATAATATATTTAAGAAATCTAATTTCCATACATCATTTTTACCGTCACCATTTGGCGAAATAGCATTAGGTATTAATGTACTTATTTCATTAGTCAAATTATTTATTTTAATTGCAACTTTAGCCGTATCGGAACAACCATAAGCATCATATGCAACTTGAGTAATAATGTAAGTTCCATTTGTATAAAAGACAGTACTAGGGTTTTGATTTGAGTTTATAGGGCTGCCATTACTAAAATTCCAACTCCAACTTGAAGCATACATAGATGTATCAATAAAATTAACAGTTGATGCAATATTTACAGCTGAAGATAGCGAATATGCAAAACCAGCAATAGGTCGTGGTGTTAAAGTTATTTTTTTAACAATAGTATCTTTGCAATTATGATTCGAGGTTGCAATTAAGGTAATATCATAAACCCCTGAACTAGGAAATAATTGAGTAGGATTTTGAACATTGCTTAATCCAGGCCCACCAAAATCCCAAAGCCAAGATGTAATTGTTTCAGGCGAAGAAACTGTTGAACTGTCAGAAAAATGTAAGTTTAATAAATTACCATTACAAATTCGATTTATACCAAAACTAGCGTTTGGTAAAGGATAAACTGTTGGCGTTTTTTTGATAGTATCATAACATCCGTAAGAGTTTTTCACTACCAATTGGGTAGTAAATGTTCCAGATGCTGTAAACGTATGAACTGTATTTTGAGAGATGCTAGTTGAATTATCTCCAAAAGACCAAGACCAACTATTAAGAGTACCAGAACCAGGTAAAGAAAAATCAGAATAAGATGTAATGTTATTTAAACACACATTAGTAAAATTAAAATTTGGAAATGGTTTTGCCATAAAATTAATTTTAACCAAATCATTTACAGAATTACAATTTCCATTATTTGTTGAGGTTAATGTTAGGTTTGTAAAACCAACAGATATTTCTGAAGCACTTGGAATATAGGTAGCATTAAGAACAGAATTACTTGGATTGTATGTTCCTAAACCTCCTGTCCAAACCCCTGTAGAGGTTGTAGGGCCAGAAACTAAACCAGACAATAAAGTTGCCGCATTATTTTTACACGAGTACAAATCAATACCAGCATTTACCGTTGGAGAATTAATAAAGATTAGTTGAACCGTATCAACTGCCTGATTACAGTTTCCATTATTTGTTGAATTTAATATTAAGCTTAAAGTACCAGTAGCAATTTCAGCAGGTGTTGGTGTATAAGTTGCCGTTAAGACTGTATTACTTGGATTATAAGTACCTAAACCTCCTGTCCAAATACCGGTTGTTGTTGGACCAGAAACAATACCGGAAAGAATGGTAGTTGGATTGTTTTTACAAGGTAATAAATTTAATCCAGCATTAACAAGTGGACCATTTGTGTAATTTATTTTAATTGAATCAACCACTTGATTACAATTTCCATTATTAGTTGATGTTAATGTAATATTTACAAAACCAGCTAACGTTTCTGCTGGTGTTGGGGTGTAAGTTGCGTTTAGCACTGAACTGCTAGGTGTAAAAGTTCCAGTTCCTCCAGCCCAAATACCTGTAGTTGTAGTACCTGATACGATACCAAATAGAACAGCTACTGGATTATTATTGCAAGCAAACATATCTGTACCAGCGTTTACTACAGGCGCATTAGAAAATATAAGTAAAACATTATCACTAACCGCTGTACAATTCCCATTACTTGTTGATGTCAAAATTAAATTTGTAAATCCACTTAATAATTCAAAAGCGCTTGGAGTATATGTTGCATTTAAAACAGAACTACTTGGAGAGTAAGTTCCTGTTCCACCAGACCAAATACCAAAAGTTGTCGCTCCTGAAACAGTTCCTGACAATACAGATGCAGGGTTATTTTTACAAGGATATAAATCTGGTCCAGCTGTAACTGAAGGAGCTGGCGTAAAACTAATTTTTACGGTATCCTTTACTTGATTACAACTACCATTGTTTGTTGATTTTAAAATCAAATTAACAAAACCAGCTGAAATTTCTGCAGCACTTGGTGTGTAAGTTGCCGTTAAAACAGAGTTACTTGGATTAAATGAGCCAGTTCCATTAGTCCAAATACCTGTAGATGTTGCGCCTGAAACATTGCCAGATAAAGGTGTTGCAGGGTTGTTTTTGCAAGTAGTAATATCAACACCAGCATTAACAACAGGGGAATTAGTATAATTAATTTTTACTGTATCTTGAACTTGATTACAATTTGCATTATTTGTTGAAGTCAATGTTAAAGTTACAGATCCAGCTGCTAAATCTGCAATACTAGGAACATAAGTGGCATTTAAAGACGTATTATTTGGACTATAAGTTCCAGTACCACCTGCCCAAACACCTGTAGTTGTTGTTCCAGATACAATTCCAGATAGACCTGTAGATGGATTGTTTTTACATGAAAATAAATCAACACCAGCACTTACTACTGGAGCATTACTTAAAATAATCATCACTTGATCACTCACTTGAATACAATTTCCATTGGCCGTTGATGATAATGATAAATTGACTACACCTGCAATTAATTCTGCTGCACTTGGAGTATAAGTAGGATTTAATACAGATGAACTAGGAGAATAAGTTCCAGTTCCTCCAGACCATATACCTGTATTTGTTGCTCCAGTAACAGTTCCAGTAAGAATAGTTACAGCGTTATTTTTACATCTATAAATATCTGGCCCAGCTGTAACAGATGGAGAGGGAGTAAAAGTAATTTTCACTGTATCCGTTACTTGATTACAACTTCCATTATTAGTTGATTTCAATATTAATTTCACAAACCCCGCGGCTAACTCTGCTACACTAGGTGTATAGGTAGCTGTTAATACAGAATTACTTGGATTATAAGATCCAGAACCATTAGTCCATATACCTGTAGAAGTAGCGCCAGAAACCGTACCTGATAAAGCTGTTATTGGGTTGTTTTTACAGGCAAAAATATCAATACCAGCATTAACAACTGGCGAATTAGAATAATTAATTTTAACCGTATCTTTTACTAATTTACAATTTGCATTGTTTGTTGAGGTTAAGATAAGCGTAACAGAACCTATTGCTAAATCTGAAACACTAGGAACATAAGTAGCATTTAAAACTGTATTCCCAGGAGTAAACGTTCCTGTCCCTCCAGCCCAAATACCTGTTGTAGTAGTACCAGTAACTACACCTGAAAGAGCAATTGAGGGGTTGTTTTTACAAGCTACTAAATCTAATCCTGCATTTACAAAAGGAGCGTCATTTAAAATTATTAAAACCTGATCAACTACTTGATTACAATTTCCATTTAATGTTGATGTTAATGATAAATTTGCAACACCAGCAGTGATTTCTGCAGCACTTGGAGTATAGGTAGCATTTAATGCAGCATTATTAGGAGTATAGGTACCAGTACCCCCACTCCATATTCCAGTTGTAGTTGCTCCAGATATTGTTGCTGAAAGAATTGAATTTAAATTATTTTTACAAGTATAAATATCGGCTCCAGCATTTACCAGTGGAGAATTTGTAAAAACAAGTATTACACTATCTTTTGCAACATTACATGAACCAATATTAGTTGACGATAAATAAAGTTTTACTTGCCCTGCTAAAACATCTGCTGGACTGGGAAAATATCCAGTACTTAATTGAATATTACTTGGACTAAAACTTCCAGTACCGTTACTAGTCCATTTACCTGTAGTTGAAGCTCCACTTACTGTTCCTGTTATTGCAACAGTTGGGTTGTTTGCACAAACAGACATACTTGTTGGCCCAATGTTAACATAAGGGCTTTTTGTAATCGTAATTTTCACAGTGTCTCTTTCAAGTGCACAAATTCCATTTCCAGTGGAGGTTAATACTAATTTAACTGTTCCCGCAGTTGTATCAGCATTACTTGGGTGATAAATTCCATTTAAAGTTGTATTACTAGGCGTAAACGTTCCTGAACCCAAACTTGCCCATATACCCGTAGTAGAGCCTCCAGTAACAGTACCATTCAATAATACATTACTATTATTTCCACAAACAATCTGATCAATTGAAGCATTTACTTGGGGTGATGCTTTAACAGTTAATAAAAGCGTATCTTTTAATTGTGGACAAGGACCACTAGTTGTTAAAAATAATTTAACAGGCTTAATCGTTGTATCTAATTGACTTGGAGTATAGGTGTTTGTTAATGCTGTGAATCCGCTTCCAAAAGCACCAAATCCATTTGTAGACCAAGTACCATTAATATTTCCGCCACCAATTTGTGCATTTAAGGCAATGTTACCATTGGCACAGATGGTAAAATCATTCCCAGCATTTATGGTAGGATAAGAAACAAATTCAGACACATAAGCATACGAACTACCTTTATTATAAGAACCATTTAATATTCCTAAACCAAAAACATCACCGCTATTAGTAACAACATTATGTGATCCCACAGGCACTGTAGCTGAAGGATAATACAATCTAGCAGATTTAATATTTCCTGAAGACCCAGGAACAACTGTAAACGCAGAAGCTGGTATTAATGCAGCACTACCATTTAAGGCAAAATTTCCTTCGAAACCAGTTCTTGTAGATAGATTTAAAATAAGAGAATCTGAGGATGCTCTTGTAAAGGATGATGTATAAGTACCAGCACAAAAGAATGGAGGAACTTGAGCACCACTTAATCTACAACCATAACCAGATACATGTAGTACATAAACTGGTTTATTTGCTTGAACGTAAGTGATATTCTGACTAGCTGTGTAAATATAATTCTCACCAAAATTTGAAATATGAGTCGTTACACCTCCATCATTAATGGTAATTTGAGTATTATTTTGAGTAGCAAGAACAAATATTTTTTCAGTACTTGCTTTTCCCTTATTAACAATATAATCTGTTCCAATAAAATTGGATGAAGTAATTTGATCACATACAGAACTTAGGCAACCTAATTCATTTAAACCACTTGATTGAATTGAAATAGCAATAGCTTTATTTGATGAAACAATTGAACCAGCTAAACTAGTTGTAGCTGAACGAGTTGTGTCTTGACAAGAATAAGTTTGTCCTTGTTGAAGTAATACCGAAAATGTAACATTAGCTAAGTGACCAATAATATTAGTTTTGGGTGTTATTAAAACAGTTGTATTATTTAAGGAAGCCACAATATCAAAAGATGAAAATGATTTAGGGGATGTAGCAGGCGCTTGATTCCAAAACTCTTGCATAGGAACGTAAAAATCTACTCCCATCGATTTTGGTCCTTTTAAACTAAGATATTCTTTATTCGTTGTTGATTTAATAGAATATAAGGTAGAAATTTTTTGAGTGGAAGAAATATAAAGACCATTATTTAATACTGAATTCGGAGTAGCATTTTCTATGGTTGCAATAAATGCAGTTAAATTAATAGAGTCAATTGAATTAGCAGGAATTACTTTTGTAATAGGAACAAAAGCTCCATTTGCAGGCTGCCTTACTTTTACGGTTGCTGCTTGAGCATACGTATTGAAATACAGCATAATAGGCCTGTCACCTAAACCTTGAGATACATCAGGGGCAACAAACCAAAACGATGTATCAATTTGTGCGTAGTTTTTAGTTAAAAAAACACAAAACACAAATAATAGTAATATTTTCTTTGTAAATTTCAAGATTACGAAGATAGATTACTTTATTTAAACGTCAAAATTTAATTTCAACAAAACTACAAAAATAATACGGAATTAGTTTTTGGTTTTTACTGCATCATTCTTAGAATTTCTAAGCATTAATAAACCCAAAATAGTAATGGTTGCATTAATCATTATCAACTCATTTCCGACTTCGTAGTTTGTAAGGGGTTTAATTATAAAATTTGCTAATAAATACGTTATAATTGGAGCTAAAATACAAATAATAGGTACTTTTTTGTCATTTAAATTCATTTTTGTAAATAATCCTATTGCAAATAATCCTAATAAAGGGCCATAAGTATAACCTGCAATCATTAGTATTGTATCAATAATGGCTCGCTGATTTAAGATATCAAATATGATGATAACTAACCACATGATTACAGCAAAGCCAATATGAATCATTGTTCTGCGTTTTGCCTTTTCCTTTTCAGATAATTTTTCATTCCTATCATACTCCAACATATCTATATAGGTTGAAGTGGTTAAAGTAGTTAAAACACTATCAGCACTACTAAATGTTGCTGCAGTTAATCCAATTATGAATATTAAACCAGCGAACATCCCTAAGTGATTGAGAGCTAGATTTGGAAATACCTTATCTGTAATGATTTTGCCAGTTTCATCATTCATAGGGATTTCAATACCAGATGATTGATAATATTGATATAGTAAAGCACCTAACGATAAAAAGAAAATGTTTACAATAACCATCACAATACTAAACCAAAAAATATTTTTTTGAGCCTCACCTAGTGACTTACAACTCAAATTTTTCTGCATCATATTTTGATCAAGCCCAGTCATGGCAACCGCTATGAATATACCGCCAATAAATTCTTTGAAAAAGAAATTAGATTTTTTCCAATCCCAAAAAAATGTTTGAGAGTAATCGGATGAGAAAACATTTGATACGGCTTTTCCAAAACCTATATCCATTTTATGAATAATAACGGCAATAGATAACACAACCCCGAGTACTAAAAACAAGGATTGAAAGGTATCTGTCCATACTAATGTTTTAATTCCGCCTTTATAGGTGTATAGTAACATCAATGCTAAAATAACAGAAACGCTTAACCAAAAAGGAATATGAATATTAGTAAGCCTATCAAACACAAAAAATTGAATAACGCCTGCTGCCAAATATAATCGGCCAGAAGCACCTAAAATACGGGATAATATAAAAAAGAAGGCACCTGTTTTTTGAGTATGTTTTCCAAAACGAGTTTCCAAATAGGTGTAAATGGAAATTAAATTCATTTTATAATAAATAGGTAATAGCACTTTGGAAATGATAAAATAACCAACAAAATATCCCATTACCAATTGAAGATACGAAAAATGCCCTGCTCCTACTTTACCAGGAACGGAGATATAAGTAACGCCACTTAAAGAATCACCAATCATACCAAATGCAACAGCGTACCATGGCGAAGCTTTATTGCCTAAAAAATAGCTATCAGAAGTACTGTTTCTGGAGGTTAGATAAGCAATCAGCATTAATCCTCCAAAATAAAGGCCTATACAAGAAATAATTAAAATTGGCGACATACATCACTAAAAATATACATAAAGAGTTATCAAAAACATAACAAAAAAATGTAATTATACATACAACAACGTTAATATCTTTAAAGGATAAAAAACGAAACATTTAATTTTAAATTATCAATTAAACACTATCTTGTTGCCTTAATTATATGGAAGACATTATTAATAAAATACCTCGCGAAACAATTTTAAGCGAGTTAAATAAAAACACTTACGTTCGTAAAGTGAATAATGGCGATAATGAAATATACATTATCACTCACCATAACTCCCCAAACACAATGCTTGAAATTGGACGTCTGCGCGAAATAACTTTCAGGCAAGCAGGTGGAGGAACAGGAAAATCTATTGACATTGATGAATTTGATACCTCTGAACAAGCTTACCAACAGCTTGTAGTTTGGAATAAGCACGATCAAGAAATTGTTGGAGCATATCGCTTTATTTTGTGTAAAGATGCTGAATACGATCATGGCAAAGTAAATTTAGCGACTACTGAATTATTTAATTTTTCAGAAGAATTTTATAAAAACTATTTACCTTATACTATTGAGTTAGGGCGCTCATTTATTCAACCTCAGTATCAGCCATCTGAGCAAAACCGTAGAGGTTTATTTAGTTTGGATAATTTGTGGGACGGATTAGGGGCTATTATTGTTGATAATCCTACTATGAAATACTATTATGGAAAAGTAACCATGTACACCGATTTTAATGTGGAAGCTCGTGATTATATTTTATCGTTTATGAAGTTTTATTTTCCTGACAATCAACATTTGGTTACCCCAATTCATGGCATTAACATAAATACAGACGTTACTGATTTTTTAAAACAATTAGAAGGAAAAACCTATAAAGAAGGTCATGCTGTTTTAGGTAAAATGGTAAGGAGCTTAGATGAAAATATTCCGCCTTTAATAAACGCTTATATGAATTTATCCAGTACCATGATGTCTTTTGGAACTGCTATTAACCCTACATTTGGTGGTGTTGAAGAAACGGGTATCTTAATTCCTATCGCCGATATTTATCCAAGTAAAATGGATAGACATGTGAATACTTACACTAAAGAACTTGAACTTAGAATTAAGTAATAAGAAAAAAGATATTAGTATTTAGATTAAATACATACAACATCTAAATACTAATTACTTAAATCTAATTCCTATAAAAAATGAAAAACATAAGCGCTAAATTTTTAAAAAGTAGTTCGGATAACAAAGGCTGTCCTACACCCGATAAACCTGAATTTGCATTTATAGGTAGAAGTAATGTGGGGAAATCTTCTTTGATAAATATGCTTTGTAACCAAAGTAATTTAGCAAAAACATCATCTAAGCCAGGAAAAACGCAGTTAATTAATCACTTTAGTGTAGATGATAAATGGTACTTGGTAGATTTACCAGGGTATGGTTATGCGAAAACGAGTAAAACAAATTTAGATAAATTTGAAATTTTAATTGAAAATTATATTACGAAACGTAAAAATTTAATTTGTGTTTTTGTTTTAATTGATAGTCGTTTAGAGCTTCAGAGCATTGACGGCGAATTTATGGATTGGTGCACGCAACATGAGATTCCGTTTTGTTTAGTGTTTACTAAAACAGACAAGCTTGGCAAAAACCAATGGGCCAGTAATTTAGCAAAATACAAAAAACGCTTAATGGATTATTGGGGTGTATTACCGGAAATTTTTATTACCAGTGCTGAGAAGAAACAAGGCAAAGAAGAAATCCTTACCTACATTGAAGAAAACTTAGTTTATTTTATTCCACCTCCCAAAGGTGCTAAAAAAGAGGTTGAAGAAGATGATAGTTTCTGATTGGCAACGCCTGCAAAATAAATTTATAGAGCGTTTTGGATCTGAAATGGAACACGATGCTATTTTATTTATGATTGGTTTACAAGAATTAGATAAGCCATACCGTACTTACAAAAAAGATGAAAAATTAGAAGTGATGCATATTGGTGTATGCACTGTGATGGAGCCATATGGATTTTATGAATATAAAGGCCGCGATGATGATGGATGGCCGCACTGGGAGCTTAAAGAAAATCTCCCCTACTTGGATGCTAAGCAGCAAAATAAATTAATGAACGACGCCATCATTGATTATTTTAAAAAGACGGAGTTTATTGATTAGGTAAATTTATTTGGGGTATTAGTAAACTTAAAAAAACCCACGATATTCTATCACAAATAAAATCAGTAATTTATTGATTAATAACTTCAAT
>JANXRU010000402.1 GCA_025356715.1 Bacteroidota bacterium | reverse complement strand
ACATGTTCTTATCACACGTAAAGCAATTTCGCCACGATTGGCAATTAATATTTTTTTAAACATCTCTCGATTTACGATTTTACGATTTACGATTTACGATTTTTAAAATCTTAAACGGCAAATCAGTTTACAAATAATTTTTACTGTGGTAAATTTTCAAATCGTCAATCTACCTTCTTAATTCGTCGTTTTACGAAGGATCTACTAAGAATAAAGGTTGATCATACTCAACTGGAGTAGCATCGTTTACCAATACTTTAACAATTTTCCCTTTGAACTCACTTTCAATTTCGTTAAATAACTTCATCGCTTCGATGATACAAACAGGTTTCCCTACTTCAACTTCATCACCTACATTTACAAACACAGGTTTGTCTGGCCCAGCAGAACGGTAGAATGTACCGATCATTGGCGATTTGATAGTGATGTATTTAGCTTCAGCAGCACTTGCTGTACTTGCAGCAGCTGATTCGGCAACAGGATTGGCAACAGCTGGTGAAGCAATGTTTTGTTGAGCCGGAGCTTGCATGTATTGTTGTTGTGGAGCAGATTGATAAACCACAGGAGCCGCCTGCTTACCAGTACGGATAACAATTTTAACTTCTTTAGTTTCTAATTCTACTTCATTTACCCCGCTCTTTGAAACAAATTTAATTAAATCTTGAATTTCGGTTAATTTCATTTTTGATTGTTTTAGTTAGTGGAGACAAAAGTATCATTTTTTAATAAAAACTATCAAAAAGGAAACTTTTTTAGTCGAAAAGTGGGCAAATGTTCAAAAAAGCACCTGTTTATCAACAATATAAAATTTGATGATGGGGTAAAAGTCACCCTGAACTTGTTTGGCTCCGCCGATTTTACAATTTAGGGTCTTGTGAGATGCTGAAACAAGTTCAGCATGACCTAAAAGTAGGGAAATTTTATCTAATGCGATCTGCACTTCTCACTAATTGTTCATCTTTTTTAATGAAATGTGCTGCTAAAAAGGAACATCCCATACTTAAAATAGGTAAAAAGGCGCCCATTAAAAATGAAATACTCCCAATAAAGCCATCTTTTGTATATGGCAATAGAAAAAACAAACCTATTGTAAACACATTTAATAAAGCTATCAAATTAGATAGCTTATATTGTAAGGGGCGTTTTTTAAATTGAAATATGGTCAATATAGAAAGAACAAATACTAAAAGATTCAAAACTATAGGAAAATAGATATTAGAATTAACCATGCCTATAGATGATAATGGGAATAAACTAACTGTCCAAATCATTTTTGGTTCGGATGATATAGAAAGAAAAGGAACAAACAACATAACGATGCTTATTATAGAAACTGCAACTAAAAAAAGGGTTTGTTTACGTTGTATCATGTCACAAAAATACATGTTTTGAATTAATATGCTATCAAATTATGTTGTTATTATTTATAATAATAAACGAATTCTTCTAAAAATTTCTTTTTACCTTTAACATTCAAAAATGTCATATAGATGAAAGTTCTTTTTACACTCTTAATTGCAAGTCTATTTTTTGTAGCTTGTTCTCCTATAAATAAGTATATACGTAAAGCAGGAACTCAAACCAGTAAAGGCGATTTAGAAAAAGCACGTCAATACTACTTAAAAGCGTATAACTTAGATAGTAATAGCTATAAAGCCAATGTTGGATTAGGAATTACTTTATCAGAATTTATGGGAAAACATCAAGAAGCCCTTCCCTATCTTAAAAACGCGGAACGATTAAGTAAAAAAGACACCTTAGAAGATTTATTTTATGCGCTTGGAAAATCATATCACTATCAAGAACAATTTGATGAAGCACTAATTAACTACCATAAGATGCAACGGTATAGTGCACTACAAGATGATGATAAACTATTTCATTTAGAATTAGATAAGGCCATAGAAGATTGTAAATACGCTCAATCTCATACGGATGTGGCAAATCCAAAAGACTATTACATTGCCAATGTTGGGTCAAAAATAAATACCGCCGTTTCTGAATACGTACCTGTTCTAACACAAAACAATGAGCTGTTATTTACATCGAAACGGAAAGATGATAAAAAAGAAAAAATAAACCCATTAGATGGGGAGTATTTTGAAAGTATGTATTTGTCAAAAATTGAAAATGGAAGATACAGCGAGCCTCGTCGTTATACCATTCCAGATATGTATTTAAAATCAGCTTATAAAAAAGGGCACGAATCCATTGTTTCAATGAGTCCGGATGGAAAAAAAGTTTTTGTTTTTCAGAATAGTAAATTATATGAAAGCGATATGACGCAGGCAACAACCAAGCCTGTGAAATTATCAAAAAAAGTAAATTTAGATTATTATCAAAATCATGCTTACTTAACTAAAGACGGAAAAACATTATTTTTTACCAGTGAACAAGCTAAAGGAAGCGTTGGTGGAAATGATATTTATAAAGTTATTAAACAAGAAGATGGCACATGGGGCGAACCAGAAAATTTAGGTACTACTATTAACACCAAACTAAATGAAGATGCGCCATATCTATCAGATGATGACAAAACACTTTACTTTGCATCTAACGGGCATCCAGGTTATGGTGGTTACGACATTTATAAATCAAATTTTGAAAATGGAAATTGGACCGAGCCTGTAAATCTTGGTAAACCATTAAACACTGTAGGAAATGATATTTTTTTAACGAATTCAACTGATCAAACATCTGGTTATTTTTCATCGAATCGCATGGGCGGAAAAGGTGGAATGGACATTTATAAAATAAATTACAAACCAACGAGTGATAAAGATTGCCCTACTATTGAAAGTGATTTGATAAATATAACTGTGCTGGATACTGACCCATACGATTTTAAACAACAAATAGCGTTTGAATTCAATGATGCCATTAAAAATAAAGTACTGAATTATACTTGGATTATTGGCACAGATACGATTATATCAAAAGAAGAATCATTTAGTTATGATTTTAAAGATAGCGGTACCTACCCAATTAAATTAAGAGCAGTGTCTTGGTGCGATACTTGCGTTGAACCAATGGTAAGCTGTAAGCAAGTAACAACCACTTTTAAAACTCATCCAAAAGATCCTTTATTAACTAAAGATATTGACATCAATGCTATTACTGGTCAATTAACTAAAGAACAATTATTGGCTTTAGGATTTGATTTAACCATTGTGTATTTTGATTTAAATAAATATACGATCAGAACTGATGCTTTACCAATTTTAGCAAAAAATGTAGAACTGTTAAAAAAATACCCTATGTTACACCTTGATATTGTTGGTAATACCGATGCTCGTGGCTCAAGCAGTTATAATTTACAATTATCTAAACAAAGAGCATTATCTGTCAAAAATTATTTGATTGAGAATGGTATTTCTAAAAAGCGAATTATAAAACTAGAAGCAAAAGGAGAAACTCAATTAGTAAACAATTGTTTGGATGCAACGTGTGACGAGGCTCAGCATCAACTAAACAGACGCGCTGAGTTTAAGGTAAGCAAATAAGTAAATGCGTTTTTCTCCTGTCTTTCAAATTAATTATATCAAATAAATCTTTTAAAAAAAGTGTCATAAAGTTTTGTAACCTAAAAATTTACTTTATTTTTATAGGATTAAACAAACGATAACGGATAACGTACAAATGAAACAAACGATCATTACAAAATTGGAAGAAATGCTCAGTCAACCTGAAGCTAGTGCTGTTGCTCACCAAATGCGCACTCTGCAAAAAGAGTATCAAAAAATTGTGGACAGCCGAATTTGAAACTGCTAAACAAGCCTTTGTTGATGAAGGTGGTAAAGCAAAAGAATTTGAATATGCCAAACATCCTGATGACATTAAAATTGCAATTTTAATTGAAAAAATTGAAAAAAAGAAAAAAGAAGAAGATGCAAAAATAGCCATAGAACAAACTAAAAATTTAGAAATCCGTAAAGAAATTGTTTCTAAAATAAACGACTTAAGTCAAGTAAGTGATAACATTGGTGCTGCTATTAAAAAATTAGTAGAGTTACAAGCTCAATGGAAAATAACAGGCGCTGTATCGTCCCATAAATACAAAGAAATACAAGCAGACTATAGTAAAGCCATTGAAGAATTTAATTACAAATTAAGTTTATCAAAGCAATTACAAGAACATGATTTGAAACGAAATTTTGAATTAAAAACAGAGTTGCTTGAAAAAATTCGTGGTATAAAAGAACAAACAAATATTAAAGAAGCGGAGCGTTTAATAAAAATTTACCGTAACGATTGGGAAGATATTGGGCCTGTACCAAATGACAAATGGGATAGTTTGAAAGGCAGTTTTAGAGCGGCCTTAGAAGAAGCTTACTCGAAACTAAAAGCACATTACAATTCGGTTGAAGAAGAAAAAGAAGCCAATTTAACTGAGAAGAAAAACTTGCTTGAAAAAATAAAAGAGATTATTACCAAATCGGAAACAGCAACTGGTAATGCTTGGAATACATTAACTAATGAATTAGTTACTTTACAAACTGAATGGAAAGGTGTAGGCAGAGCCAATCAGAAAGAGAACGATAAAATTTGGGCAGAATTTAGAACCTTATGTGATTCGTTTTTTGAAAAGAAAAAAGTATTTTTCAGTGCGCATCACGAAAAAATGAGCGAAGTAAAAGCTCAAAAACAAGAATTGATAAACAAAGCACTTGCTTTGAAAGCGAGCACCGACTGGCAAAAAACAGGCTTGACTCTTATTAAATTACAAGATGCTTGGAAAAAAACAGCGCATGCCGGTGGCGATGAAACTAAATTATTTAATAATTTCAGAGCCGCTTGCAATCACTTTTTTGATGCAAAAAAAGCTCACTTTGCTGAAGCAGATGCCGCTTTTGAAACTAATTTAGTTGTTAAAGAAGAGTTATTGAAAAAATTAACTGAATTTAATTTATCAGATAATTCTTCTGAAAATCATGCAGCATTAAAACAATTTTCGGCCGACTGGAATGCAGCAGGCATGGTTCCTATGAAAGATAAAAAACGTGTGAACGATGCGTTTTACAACCACTTGGACGAGTTGTATGATAAAATGAACGTGAGTAAAGACGAGAAATTTATGATGCAATTTAAAACAAAACTAGAACGTTTTGCAAATGGCGAAAGCCCCGAAATTGCCTTAAAAAAAGAAGCCGACTATTTAAAAAAACAAATAGATGAAGTAAACGACCGTATGAAAACATACGATAACAATTTAGGTTTCTTTAAATCGAGCAGTAAAGGCGTTAATCCTTTCTTAAAAGAAATAGAAGATAAAATTGCTGTTGAAAAACAAAAAATTGCAGACTATACCGAAAAACGAAAAATGGTTATTGCTGAACTAAATAAATTAAAGCCAGTAGAAATGGCTGTTAGCAAGTAATTTTAATTATACTTTATGTTAAGACTCAATTCTTTGGAATTGAGTCTTTTTATTTTATAAACATATTATTCATCAACAAAAAATACTTATTCCAAAATTTCAGAAAAAATGCTAATCATGCCGTTTTTAATGACAGATAATGTAACTTTACAACTTATTTGAGTTATACAAAAAACACAACATGATGATCAAATATATTTTAATACTACTAAGTTTTGGGTTCAGTCATTTATACTATGCTCAAACGACCGATGCGGCAGGTAAAAAGCAAGGTTATTGGAAAAAGAAAGATGAAAAAACCAATAAGTTAATTTACGAAGGCTTATTTAAAGACGATAAGCCTCAGGGGCTTTTTAAATATTACAATATCAATGATTCCATCAAAGTCAAAATGAATTTTATTCAGGATGGTAAATACGCCTACTCTACCATGTATCATTTAAATGGAAAGAAAATGGCAGTTGGCAAATACGTGGGAGAAGACAAAGATTCTATATGGAATTATTTTGATGATAGAGGCATTTTAATTTCTCAGGAGACTTTTGTAAAAGGTAAAAAAAATGGCAAAGCTTATGTATATTTTCCTGATGGAATTTTGAGTGAAGAATACACGTTTAAAAATGGGATTTTAGATGGCCCCTTTAAACTATATTTTGATAAAGTACATGTTAAAGGAGAAGGTAATTATGTAAATGGTCAATTAAATGGAAAAAACGCTTATTATTACCCAAGTGGTATTGCAGCAGCCATAGGCTTTTACAAAAATGGATATAAGACAGGGCCTTGGCTTTATAAGGAATCGAGTGGGAAATTAAAAGAAAAAGAGCTTTATAAATTAGAAGGGAAATTAGCTTCTAAAAAAGAGACGGATGAATTTTTTAATAAAAACAAACAGACAGAAGAAAAACCAACTGAAACAAAAAAAGAAGTTAAATCAACGGGTACAAAACCAAAAGGTAATAAATAAAATTTATACAGAGCGCATAACAAAACAATAATGAGTAAGCACGGAAAAGTATTAGTAGCAATGAGTGGGGGAATTGATAGTTCGGTAGCAGCAATGATGTTACACGAACAAGGCTACGAAGTTATTGGGATTACGATGAAAACGTGGGATTACGAAACATCAGGTAGCTCAAAAAAAGAAACAGGTTGTTGTAGTTTAGACAGTATTAATGATGCTCGTTCGATGGCGGTTACATTTGGATTCCCACATTACATTTTAGATATCCGTGGCGAATTTGGCGAACATATCATTAATAATTTTGTTGAAGAATATTTAGCTGGTCGCACGCCAAACCCATGTGTATTATGCAATACCCATATAAAATGGGAAGCTCTGTTAAAACGAGCCGATATGTTAGATTGTGAATTTATTGCAACTGGACACTACGCGCAAGTTCGTGAAGAAAATAACCGTAAAGTTATTTTTAAAGGGATAGATCAAACAAAAGATCAAACGTATGTTCTTTGGGGCTTGAGCCAAGAAAGTTTGCAACGTACCATGTTTCCTTTAGGTAAATATAAAAAACCTGAAATAAAACAAATGGCTAAAGATGCTGGGTTTATTGATTTAGCAAACAAAAGTGAGAGCTACGATATTTGTTTTGTACCTGATAACGATTACCGTTCATTTTTAAAACATCGTTTACCAAATTTAGAAGCTAGCGTTGAAGGCGGTAATTACATATACAAGGGAAAAAAAGTAGGGACGCATCGTGGTTATCCATTTTATACCATCGGGCAACGTAAAGGATTAGACCTAGCTATGGGCGAACCCGTGTTTGTAAAAGAAATTATTCCTGAAACAAATACGGTTGTGCTAGGTGATTTAGATGATTTAAAAGAAATGGAAATTAATGTACGTGATTTTAATTTAATTAAATACGATAGTCTCCCTCAAGACTATGTTGCACTTACTAAAATACGTTATAAAGATGCTGGCAGATTAAGTACCATTAATACAATTGACAATAAATTAAATATTGTATTTCATGAATCAGCTACTGGCATTGCTCCTGGGCAAAGTGCTGTCATTTACGAAGGTGATGATTTAATTGGAGGAGGATTTATTGACAGGAAACCGTTTATTGGTATACAATAACTTTTTATTGAAGGATTTAGTTAATTATAAAATCAATTAGCTTTTTATAGGATTCTATATTACCTTCCGCATCTTTGCTATAAAATTTTTTAGCTAGATTAAAACACTTTTCTTTATCTTCTAAACTAACTTTTTTAATGTTACTTAAACCTTGATCATTATCTTTAATAATATACCCACAATCATTTTTTACTACAAAATCAGAATAATCTCCTAATTGTTCAGAAATAATAACTGGTAATCCACAACATAAATACTCAGCAAATTTTACTGGGGATGCAACTTGATTTGTAACTGTATTTTCTCGAATCAATAAGCCGTAATCTGCTGCCAATAAATATTCAAGAACTTCATTTGGTTTAACATGAAAGCAGAAAACTCTCCCCTTAAATTCTTGTTCTATCTTATTAATATTATTTTCCTTTTCAGCTAAAAATATTAATTTAATGTTTTTATTAATTAATAGTAATGGCTTAATAAAGTCATATAATAAATTAAAGGATTGCCATCCAGCAACTGAACCAGAATATATAAAGGCAATATCTTCATTATTTAAACCTATTAAATGTCGAGATTGTTTAATTTTATCGAGAGAAATAATAACATTTTCATAAACTTTATTAAGTGTACAAGGTATTAAAACCTGGTTGATTTTTTCATAATTAAATTCACGTTTCCAATAGTTCACTAATTGCTTCGAAACAGCAATTTGGAAATCAG
>JANXRU010000399.1 GCA_025356715.1 Bacteroidota bacterium | reverse complement strand
TAAAATTTTTATTAATTAATATACCGTTTCTATATTCATCGATTTCAATAGTAAAAGAAAAATCTCCAGTTAAATTAGGGTTTATCGTTATGAATCCTGTATTTGAGTTTATTGAAGCTACTGGGCTAGAAGAAACTTGATAAGAAGAAGAATAAGGGTTAGTATAAGATACATTTTGATACGGTGGCGGAGAACCTGAAGATGAACAAGTTGTACTACAACTACCAACTGGCGCGGGGATAGAGATTAACGGACAACAATTATCTAAGCCAATTAATGAAGGTGTAAAACTATAAACTAAAGAGTCACCATCTATATCTATTGCTGAATAATTATAATTATTTGTTTGATTTGAACACAATACATAGGGTAAAGCTTTATTGTAATTAGGGCTATTATTATTTGCGACTTTATCAATACCTGGTATATGTGTTGTGAATGTAATGCCAGTAAATCCAGGATTTATTATATTTAATACGGTATAGGGTCTACAGCATCTTTGATAGGTAATATCATAACCTCCAATTATAGGTGGTAAATTTACAGTAAAGGAATAAACACCTTTTTCAAGGCAAGCATTTGTGGGCGTTAATACACATTGATTTACATAGTTTTCTATTGCAATAATGGTGTCCTTTTTTAATGGAATTTGTAAGTTATTTATAAGCGATCCGTTTGGATCAAATATTGAAAAAACATATGGGTTGTCAAATGGTGGAATACCATTCAAGCAATCCCTATAAATAGTTAGTGTTATTTCATAATTGTTTAAACTAAGATATTTGTATGTAAACTCTCCGCCTATAATATGAGTAGCAGACACTTGTTTAGTAATACATAGTAAAACCAGAATAAAACACAATGCTATTTTTTTTATTTTCAACATTCTATTTCTTACTTCACCAAAATTTTACTAAAAATTCCTACCATAATTTCTTCGTTCTCCGCCGCGTGACGTTTAGCAAAGCCTGTAGCCGGACTAGCCGCTGCATCTCTACCAATGTATTTTAAGTTTAACACACGCATATTATTATCTACAAAACGCCAAGGACCCATGTTTTCAGGTTCTTCTTGTACAAATAAGAAATTTGTTGCTTTTGTGTATTTTTTTAATACCGCATCAATTTGCTTTTGAGGGAAAGGGTATAATTGTTCTAAACGAATAAAAGCAATATCTTCACAGCCTTCTTTAGCACGGCGTTCAATTAAATCATAATATACTTTACCTGAACAGAATGCCACGCGTGTTACTTTTTTTCCATCAATTGTATCGTCTAACACTTCTTGGAAATTCGCTTTCGTGAAATCAGTTAACTTACTTACACAAGAAGGGTAACGTAATAATTTTTTAGGTGTAAAACACACTAATGGTTTTCGGAAGTCTCTGCTCAATTGACGGCGGATCACATGGAATTGTTGAGCTGGTGTAGTTGTGTTTACAATTTGCATATTGTTTTCAGCACACGCTTGTAAGAACCGTTCCATGCGGGCTGATGAATGCTCTGGGCCTTGTCCTTCGTAACCATGTGGTAACAATACAACCAAGCCATTCATACGACGCCATTTGTATTCGGCCGATGTTAAATATTGATCGATAATAATTTGAGCACCATTAAAGAAATCTCCAAACTGTGCCTCCCAAATAGTTAACGTGTTTGGTGCCGTAAATGCATAACCGTATTCAAAACCTAAAACACCATATTCGCTTAATAAGGAATTATAAATATCTAATTTTACATTTGCGTCAATGTTATTTAATGGCGTATATTCTTCTTCACTATCTTCAACCTTCACAACGGCATGGCGGTGAGAGAATGTACCGCGCTCTACGTCTTGTCCGCTAAAGCGCACAGGATAACCTTCTTTCATTAAACTAGCATAAGCTAATAATTCGCCCATGGCCCAATCGTAAGTATCGTTAGCAATCATAGCTTTACGATCATCAAACAACTTCTGAATTTTATTAAAGAATTTTTTATCCTTTGGCAACTCAACGGTTTTGTTAGCAATTTCCAAAAATAGTTTTTCGGTAATGGCTGTTTTGGGCGACACATCAAACGCATCAGCCGATGCCATTTTCACACCGTTCCAATTACCTTGTAAAAAAGACGTGATTTTTACGTTCTCTGTTTTTTTAGCTTGATCTAAATTTTCTTCTAACTCTGCTTTAAAAGCTGTTTCTATTGCTTTAGCTTCATTTGCTAGTTCGTTTTTATCTAACTCCAAACGCTTCACATAAATGTCTTTTGAGTTTGGGTGTGAAGCAATCGCTTTATATAATAATGGCTGGGTAAAACGAGGCTCGTCTCCTTCGTTATGACCATATTTTCGATAACACAATACATCAATAAACACATCGCGGTGAAATGTTTGACGGAACTCCATTGCTAACTTTGAAATAAAACATAGTGCCTCCACATCATCGCCGTTTACATGAAAAACAGGGCATAACACTACTTTAGCAATATCCGTGCAGTAGGTTGATGAGCGCGCATCAATAAAATTTGTTGTAAAACCTACCTGATTGTTAATCACAAAATGAACCGTTCCTCCTGTTTTATATCCATCTAATTGGCTCATTTGCAATACTTCGTAAACAATGCCTTGTCCTGCAACAGCGGCATCTCCATGCAAAGCAATAGCACATGCTTTTGAATGATCTCCTTTATGGCGATTATCAATTTTAGCACGAACAATTCCTTGTACTACTGGCGCAACTGTTTCTAAATGCGATGGATTTGGTGTTAAACTAATGTGAACGTTTTTGCCTTCATCACTTTTTTGATCAGATGAATAGCCCATATGATACTTCACGTCACCATCAAATAAAGAGTCTTCACTTGGTCTGCCTTCAAACTCGGTAAATACATCTTTGTACGTTTTATTCATGATGTTGGTAAGCACATTTAAACGTCCACGATGTGCCATACCAATCACATAATCTTCAATCCCTAAATTAACACCATGCTCCATTAACGCATTCATAGCGGGTATAACAGACTCTGCTCCCTCTAATGAAAAACGTTTTTGTCCAACATACTTCGTTGCTAAAAAGTTTTCGAAAACAACTGCTTGCGTTAATTTTTTAAGAATTACTTTTTTCTCAATAGCTGAAAAATTAGGTGTGTTCTTATTCTTTTCCATGCGCTCTTGTAGCCACTTTACAACTTGAGGCTCACGCATGTATAAATATTCTACTCCTATACTTTGGCAATAGGTGTGTTCTAAATGAGCAACAATATCTTTTAATTTAGCAGCACCAATTCCAATTTCATTACCTGCTTGAAAAACAGTTTCTAAATCTTTATCCGATAGCCCAAAAGTTTCAAGTGCTAAAGATGGCTCGTAATGGCGGCGTTGGCGAACAGGGTTAGTCTTTGTAAATAAATGTCCGCGTTGACGATAGCCCGTAATTAAACTAATTACTTTAAACTCTTTGGTTACATTTTCTGGAATAGCGCCACCTTCTGAACTATAGTTCGTTTGAGCAAACTCAAACCCTTTAAAAAAATCTTTCCACGAAGCATCAACTGAATCTGGATTTTGAAGATATTGCGAGTATAACGCCTCAATAGCGTTTACATCGCTTGTACCAATGTAGGAAAATTTGTCCATTCTTATTTTTGTTAAAATAAGGTGCTAATTTAAGAATTTTTACTGAATTGGAGGGTTTTTAGAACCATATTTCTAAAAAGCCAGCGTCCTCGTATTTATTGGTTTCCCTTATTAATAAACTCCGCTATTACCCACTTGAAACTGAAAGCCAACACCACTTTCTCGAATAATATCATAATACCCATAAACACTATAACGGAAATCGGGTCCTGGTTTGTGTTTTGCATTAGTACCAAAGTTTTTGAGTTGAGCCACCGTGCTAAACGAAAGCAACAAGAGAAAATATGTAATGTGTTTTTTCAACTATAAGTTATTGTTTGGCTTTTGAAATAAGCGCTTCTATTTTTTGATAATGTATACTTATCTCTCGATATAAAACAACCGTATCAGAACTAAAATGCCTATATCTAAAGGATATAAACTCATCTGTTTTTTTAAACTTAGCATACGCTTTTTTTAAATACTTAGAAATGTTTTCGTTTTTAAAATCAATCGTATTAAAATATGTTTGTAGAGCATCGTTTTTAGGGTTATAAACGTTTGCTCGTTTTTTCTGAACGGCATCATGCGTATTTATTTTTTGATATATGATTGAGTATAGATTATTTACTTTCAAATAAAAAACGTTTGTATCATAATGAAATTGATAGGTACCTAAAATTTGTCGGTTTAATCGTTTATAATTTTCAAATGCTACCTTCAAATTGGCTGATTTTTCTATTAACTCGAAGCCAACCGTATTGAAATAATTTGTTAACGAATCTGATTTTGGAATATACACTGCGTCAAATTTTTTATTGATGGCTTCTCGTTTCTGAGATGCATTTTTAAAGGAAACGCCCACCTTGATGCCAATATTAAAATGGAGAAATTTGTTTTCAATTGGAAACGAGCCGTTGTGGCTCGAAGAAGAGATAGTATATGGATAAGGTTCATTAGGCAAAAACCCCACCGCTCCCCTTGCACCATAAATTGTTGATTTCATATCAACAATAGAAATTCCAATCGTTAAAAAAGGTTCGATAAATAATTGTTTGTAATGTTGTTTAATTCCAATGGTTGAGCCTAAATTAAAGGCTGCTCCATTAGCCGATTTCAAAACAAATAAATCATAGTGGTCACCAACAGCCGAATAATTTTCCCAAATAATATCATGTTTCAAATATTCGCAAGCTAAGTTTAATCCAACATAAAACCGATTCATAGGCCCTAACAACCATTTTGGTTTAAGGCTTAAACCATAGCCTCTGAAATCATGATAATCCCATTGGCTAATTTGCATTTTAAAATACTCACTTGATCGAACATTATATACAGACACATCTAAACTCCATTTATTTTGAATTTGAAACTGAGCGCCAACGCCAATTTCACGCACGACATCATAATACCCATAAACACTATAACGGAAATCGGGTCCTGGTTTGTGTTTTGCATTAGTACCAAAGTTTTTTAATTGCCCATAAACAAAGGAATTAGAAAGCATGACGAATACTGCAATTATTGCAACCGTAAAACAACTATGTTTTTTGTGTGAAATAAACTGAGCGTTAAATAAATTAAAGTTAAACAATTTTAGATATAATTTTCTACCTTTGCAACATGAAGTTTCTGTTTCTATTCTGCTTGTTAAGTCTGTCGTTTTACAATGTGTTTTCGCAAGAAAATCCAAATAGTTCGGCTATACAAACATCTATGAAAGTAAAAGCTTTGCAAGAAAAAAAAGCAGAGTATCACCGCCGCACAAATGGCGAATGTGATGGCTACCGTGTAAAAATTCACTTTAGTGCCGATAGAAGTAAAGCAAATGAAGTGAAGGCTCGATTTAGCAGTAAATACAACGATGTGCCGACTTATGAAGATTATCAACAACCAAATTTTGTGGTAAATGTTGGCGATTTTAAAACCAAATTAGAGGCTTACGAATTACTTAAAAAAATTCAAGTTGATTTTCCTTATGCTTTTATTGTGAAGAGTAAGGTGAGGCCTACTAAGCTATAGCTTTCAAAAAGAAGACGCTTTCTATCTTAAAAAATACATTATTTTTGCACACCTAAACTAAAAATAATGAAAACAATCGATCATCTTTCTTTTCAAAACAAACGCGCACTTATTCGTGTTGATTTTAATGTTCCTTTAAATGAGGCTTTTGAAGTAACCGACGAAACCCGCATTATTGCTGCTGTTCCAACCATTAAACAAATTCTTGAAAAGGGTGGAAGCGTTATTTTAATGTCGCATTTAGGTCGTCCGAAAGAAGGCCCAACAAATAAATATTCCTTAAAAAATATTGTATCTACGGTAAGTAAATTAATTGGTGTTCCTGTTGATTTCGCTGATGATTGCATCAGCGCAAGTTCTTTTGAGAAATCAGCTAACATAAAACCTGGACAAGTTTTGTTACTTGAAAACTTACGTTTTTATAAAGAAGAAGAAAAAGGAGAAGTTGTTTTTGCTGAAAAATTAAGCAAACACGGAGATATTTATGTAAACGATGCTTTTGGAACAGCTCACCGCTCTCACTCATCAACAGCGGTAATTGCACAGTTTTTTAACCCAGAAGCAAAATGTTTTGGTTATGTAATGGCGGGCGAAGTTGCCAGTATTGACAAAGTAATTAATGGTTCACAAAAACCATTTACAGCTATTGTTGGTGGTGCAAAAGTGAGTGATAAGATCTTAATTATTGAACAATTGATGAATAAAGCCGACAATATTTTAATTGGTGGCGGTATGGCATTTACTTTTGTAAAAGCAATGGGCGGCTCTATTGGCAGCTCTTTATGCGAAGACGACAAATTAGAATTAGCAAAGGAGTTATTAGTAAAAGCAAAAACAAAAGGTGTAACTATATATATTCCTACAGACGCTACAATTGCTGATAAATTTGCTAATGATGCGAATACCAAACATGCAGACATCACACAAATTCCTGATGGTTGGATGGGTTTAGATATTAGCACCAACTCTATTAAAGAATTTAGCGAAGTGATTAAAAACTCTAAAACAATTTTATGGAACGGGCCTATGGGTGTTTTTGAAATGAGTAGTTTTGAAAATGGAACCAAACAAGTTGCTCTTGCTATTACAGAAGCCACTAAACTTGGTGCTTTCTCTTTAATTGGCGGTGGCGATAGTGTTGCGGCTATTAACAAATATCATTTAGCTGAACAGGTTAGTTATGTAAGTACGGGTGGAGGCGCATTATTAGAATACATCGAACAAGGATCTTTGCCTGGTGTGAGGGCTATTGAAGAAGTTTAGTTCGCTATTAATTAATGTATCTTAAAACCTAAATACACAAATAAACCTTTATGAGCTCTTTACTTCCACCCTTTAGTTGTTCATACTCGCCCAACATTCCTGAAATAATGAATGAATTAGGTATTACAATAGCGCTTACAACATATCAAGCGGGTAAAATGATTTTTTTAAGTGCGCCAGCACCAGATAAACTTGTTCAGTTGCCCCGAAATTTCGATAAAGCAATGGGAATTGCTATAAATGATGATTTATTAGGTATTGCTTCTAAAACAGAAATAACCGTTTTTCGGAACTCTCCTGGTCACGCTCTCAATTATCCTGACCAACCTAACACATATGACAATTTATTTATTCCAAAAGCAACATACTACACGGGAGGCATAGATGCTCATGATTTAGCGTTTGCGAACAAAGGGCTTCTTTCAGTAAATACCGCTTTTTCGTGTTTATCTTTAATTGATCACGAATTTAGTTTTAAGCCTATTTGGAAGCCAAGTTTCATCACTGATATTCAGCCGGGAGATAGGTGCCACCTTAATGGATTAGCATTAATTAATGGAGAGCCAGAGTTTGTTACAGCCTTAGGTAAAAGCGATGAGCCTAGTGGTTGGAGATCTAATAAAAGTAAAGGGGGAATATTAATACATGTGCCGTCAAACGAAATAATTATAGAAGGCTTATCCATGCCTCATTCACCTAAGATTTTTAATAATACTTTATATTTATTAAATTCAGGAAAGGGAGAAATAATCTCTATGGATTTAACTACTCGTAAAACAGAAATAGTAAAAGCGCTACCATATTTTCTTAGAGGAATGGCTAAACATGGCGATTATTTATTTGTTGGGCTATCAAAAATAAGAAAAACAAGCTCTTCTTTTCAAGAACTACCCGTTTCTGAAACTGCAACGGTGGCAGGAGTGGCTATTATTTATTTGCCATTCAAAAGTGTTATCGGAACTATTAAATACGAAAATAGTGTGGAAGAAATTTACGATTTACAAATTTTACCCATGAAACGCCCTGGCATGATGAGTATGCAAAAGGAAAGTTTTAAAAATTGCATCGTTACAAAAGACAATTCATATTGGGTTTTACCTAAATAAAAAAAGGATGCCCAATAAAGACCTTTTAAATAAAGCGACTCAAGCTATTAAATCCAAAGATTATCAACAAGCCGAACTATATTGCCTTGCAATTATTGAAATAAATCCACTTAGCGGAGATGCGTATAATATCCTTGGAATGATTCATTCAGATAAACAAGCGCTCCTTTGTTCTATAAACAATGTTATTTATCTCAATAATCTAGCGAAAGCACTCATAAATATAGGTAAGGATGTTGATGGAATAAATACTTACGAAAAAAATAATTCAACTTTATCCCACATTTTATCAAGCTTGGCAAATATTACAAAAACAAAAAATAATTAGATAGAGCTATTTTGAATTGCTAATTCTCTAAATTATCCCATAAATGGACGCTCCTTTTAGATCAACCCTTATTTGTTTCAAATCCTCCAGTGTCAAAAAAAATGTTTATTCAATCTATTAAAAACTTATATTTGACACTTATTAAAAACAACAAAACATGGAATTATACTTAGATTCAGCTAATCTTAAAGAAATTGAAGAAGGTTTTAAATTAGGGTTCTTAAACGGATTAACCACAACGCCTACTTTTATGCAAAAAGAAGGTATTACAGATATTGATGGCACTATTGTAAAATTAAGTAAAATCGTTCCGGTTCTTCAAATTGAAGCATTAGGAAATACAGCGGAAGAAGTATTAGCAGAGGCTGAACGTCAATTAGCGTTAGGTTTAGACCCCAAGAAAACAGTATTTAAAATTCCTGTATCATTAGAAGGTGTTCGTGCTTGTAAAATGTTACGCGATAAAGGTTATTTAGTAAATGTACATTTGGTTTATACTCTGCAACAGGCTTATATGGCTATGCAAGCTGGTGCTACTTATGTTTGTCCATTAGTTGGTCGTTTACAAGATCAAGGACATGATGCATTAGCCTTAGTCGAACAATGTGTAAATGCGGTTGATTTATATGAATATGATACAAAAATCATGTTCTCTTCTGTTCGTAATGCCGAACACGTAAGAAACGCGATTAATTTAGGCGTTCACACCATTACGGTTCCTCTAAAAATCATCAAACAATTAACAGAGAATAATTTCACAACGCTTGGTACTGATCAATTCATACAAGACACTCGTTTAATGATGGTACGAGTAAAAGAAGCCATTAAAGCAACAAACCCTTTAGTTTCTGAAAACACCTCTCTCACAGATGCTATTGTAAAAATGACAGAGTTTGGCTTTGGAGCTGTAACAGTAACAAAAGCAGATGGTAGTATTAAAGGCGTTTTTACCGATGGAAGTTTACGTAAATTAATTGGCGAAAAAGGAAGAGATATTTTATCAAAAAATTTATCCGACTTAGAGTACAGAGAACCAATCACCATTGATGGTGGCGTATTATTAAACGAAGCAAGCTTGTTATTTAAAAAAACTAATGTAGATACTATTGTTGTTACAGATGGCGGAAAACCTGTTGGAATGCTTGATATACAAGACATGAAAGGATAATTTTGTTTAAATAACAAAACACATGTCGCGCTTCATACAACTATTTACAGAAATTGGCAGAGAATTTATTTTGCCAGAAAGGTACATTGATTGAAAAAATGAAGCACATTAAAGCTTTTATGTTTGATTGGGATGGTGTGTTTACAGGTGCCGATAAAGACCACTTATTACAAAGCCGTTTTAATGAAGCGGATAGCGTGGGAATAAACTTGTTGTGGTTTTCTTATTACTTAAATCATAAAGAATTACCAACCACGACTATTATTTCGGGAGAAAAACTCTGCGGCTTTTACCTTTATTGATAGAAAACGTTTTCATTCTTCTTACTCTAAGTTTACTAATAAAACAGATGCCGTCAAACATTTATGCGAAGCACATAACATCGAGTTAAACCAAATAGCGTATGTGTTTGATGATGTGTTGGATTTAAGCTTAGTCGAAGTGTGTGGCTTACGTCTTTTTATTCCTCGAAAAACAAATCCGTTGTTTAACGATTTTGTATTGAAACATAAATTAGCCGATTACGCTACTGGCGGCACTTGTGGACAATACGCAGTGCGCGAAGCCAGCGAATTATTAATGGGACTTATGGGTAATTTTGATAAAACCATTACCGAACGCATGGCTTACTCTGATGAATACGCAGCTTACTTAGCTTTACGCAAAGCAACTATACCAATGTATTATACTACCCAGGATGGTGAAGTGGTGGAGGTTAAAGGGAATTAATTCGATTTTTAAACAAAATAATCCTTTCCTTTAACAGTTATTCGTATTGGTTTTCTTTCAGATCTTTCTAATCTAGAATTTTTCAAGTCATCTTTAAATAAAGATAATATTGAATAATCATAATATACTTTTTCAAATTCATTATTAAATCCAAAAATAGAAACGCCAACTACTGGCTTCAATCCTTTGATTTCTGATTCAAAAAAATATTTTGGATCTAGATTGTTGCCATTAGTTATTAGTTCGGTTAGTTTGAAAATTTTTGGATCTTTGTTTGTTTCGTTTTCCGATGTTTGCAAATAAAGGCTTTTACAAGACTCGCAATCTTCTTTGAAAACACTTTTAAAAACCAATGCGTTTTCATTATCACTTAAAAACTCCACGGCCTTTTTGTAATTAATGTGATCCAAAACAATATGATGAGCAATCCAAGTCCAATCCCTTGACCAGTCTTTTGTCAAATATCCCAAATCACTTGATAATTTTTGAAACGGAAGGTTTTTTTCCAAAACTTCATTTATCAAGTTTTTTATTTTATTAATTAATTCTTCCGAATAAATATAATCTGATCGTAATGGTTTTAACAGAATAAAAGAATCAACATACAAATTAATTCTATTTGTAATATTTTGGATCATTTGTTTAGCTTATCGTATTGTTTTATTCTGTTTTCACATATGTTCCTTCTGCAAAACCTTCCCCAACAATGGTTTTGCTGTCTTTGATAGTAAACATTAAATCGCTTTTATCTGTTTTTATTCGAATAATTTTACCATCCATTTCATAACTTGTTGCAAACGGTTGACCAATTATACCATCAGTCACAACTACAGAAGTTTTTCCTTTAAAATCAATTGATTGGTAAAGCCCATTATCCTGATTTATATAATTGCCTTCTAAATTGTTACTACAACTAAAAAGTATTACTAAAATAAATATCGATATTATTGTTTTTGTTATCATTTTAAGTTTTCGAATCTAATCCTCAATCTTTTATTCCAAAATCAACAATCCTGTTAATCATTCAGCTTCAACACCGCCATAAACGCGCTTTGCGGAATCTCCACATTACCAACGGATTTCATACGCTTCTTACCTTCTTTTTGTTTTTCTAGTAATTTACGCTTACGGCTAATATCACCACCATAACATTTAGCGGTAACGTCTTTGCGCATGGCACTAATGGTTTCGCGCGAAATAATTTTAGCGCCAATAGCAGCTTGTATAGGAATCTCGAACTGTTGTTTCGGAATTAATTCTTTTAATTTTTCACAAATCTTTTTACCAAAATGGTAAGAGTTACTTCTGTGTATCAAACAAGATAACGCATCTACTATTTCTCCTTTTAATAAAATATCGAGTTTCACTAAGTCCGATTCGCGCATCCCTATTGGGTGATAATCAAACGACGCATAGCCTTTCGAAATTGATTTTAAACGATCAAAGAAATCAAAAACCACTTCGCCTAAGGGCATTTCAAATACTAACTCTACCCTATCTGCCGTTAAATAATTTTGTGTCACGATGCTGCCGCGTTTCTCAATACACAAGCTCATCACTGGTCCAATGAAATCAGACTTCGTAATAATATTTGCTTTGATATACGGTTCTTCAATATAATCAATGCGAGCTGGATCGGGCAAATCACTAGGATTATTAACCGTTACCACATCGCCATTCGTTTGATACGCAATATAAGACACGTTGGGAACAGTTGTAATAACCGTCATATTAAATTCACGCTCCAAACGCTCTTGTATAATTTCCATGTGCAACATGCCCAAAAACCCGCATCTAAAGCCAAAGCCCAACGCTAACGATGATTCAGCCTCCCACGTTAAAGACGCATCGTTTAATTGCAACTTCTCCATACTGTAACGCAACTCTTCGTAATCTTCTGTGTCAACAGGATAAATGCCCGCAAATACCATTGGTTTCACATCTTCAAAGCCGTTGATGCCTTCTAAACAAGGATTAGCAACGGTAGTCAAGGTATCGCCCACCTTTACTTCTTTTGCTTCTTTAATTCCAGAAATAATATAACCCACATCGCCCGTATAAACTACATCGCGAGCTTCAGGTTTTAAGCGCAATACACCAATTTCATCAGCATTATATTCCATGCCTGTATTGAAGAATTTTACTTTTTCTCCTTTTTTAATTGAGCCATTATAAATACGGAAATACGCAATAATACCACGAAACGAATTAAACACCGAATCAAACACTAATGCTTGTAAAGGCGCTTTCTCATTGCCGCTTGGCGCAGGTACACGAGCAACAATTTGTTCTAAAATTTCATGTACACCCATTCCTGTTTTACCAGAAGCAGACATAATTTCATCTCTATCACAGCCCAACAAATCAACAATTTGATCCTTTACCATTTCGGGCTCAGCACTAGGTAAATCTATTTTATTAAGAATAGGAATGATTTTTAAATTATGTTCTAATGCTAAATATAAATTAGAAATCGTTTGTGCTTGTATCCCTTGTGCCGCATCTACTATTAACAATGCGCCTTCGCAAGCAGCAATAGAACGGGATACTTCATAACTAAAATCAACATGC
>JANXRU010000378.1 GCA_025356715.1 Bacteroidota bacterium | reverse complement strand
CTGATTATTTGTTCGCCAAACCAAATCAAGAAATGTGGATTACTAAATTCCCTTGGAGTTTTAACGATCCCATGGCTAATATGTATTTTTGGCATCCCGCCTATGATGAGTATCCTGTAGTTAATATCTCTCGAAAAGGAGTCGAGTTATACTGTTTATGGTTAACAATTGAAGCTAATAAATATTTAAAGGAAAATAATAAGCCACTAATGAATGATTTGAGAATAGCTACCGATCACGAATGGGCATACGCGGCTTGTAGCAAAACCAATCATTCAAACTATGCTACTGGTCATCCGTATTTAAGAGATAGTAAAGGTAAATACGAAATGAATTTTATGTGTGCATCCAAAGAACAATGCCGTTTTGATACAGTAATGAAATTATATATACCAAAAGAAAAAGGAACAAGTTATATAGATGATGGTGCGTTTCATACAGCTTTTGGGAAATCATATTCTGCTAATGCTTACGGCTTATATTGTTTGGCAGGTAATGTAGCCGAAATGGTAAATACATATGATAAGAAAAGTAATACATGGTTGAAAAAAGGAACCAAGGGTGGTAGTTGGTTTAGTTGCGATTATTTTTTAGAAATTGATGCTGATGAAGAATACACCGACACCGAAAACCCATCTCCATTAATTGGTTTTAGGCCAGTTTTTACTGCTAATAATAACAAAGTATCAACAGTAAATACTGAAAATAAGAAAGAAGTGAAGCTTTTGGATTTTAAACAAAGTCTTAATGCTACTTGTCAATTATGGAATACACAGAGTTTTTGTCATTTACCTGTGACACCTAAATTGATGAATAGTTACAATTGTGATGGCTGCGAATTTGATATGGTTAAATGCAGTAATATTTCTAAAAACCAAAGTAATCAAGGGGTTTGGATTAGTATAAAAGTAACAACAAAAACAAAGTTTAATTTAGAAAGCCATTTTAAAAACATCACGCTTTTTGACCCTAAAACTGGTAAAAAGTCACATCCTATGATGGTTAATTTTACTTCAGGAGCCGATGGGGCTTCAAATATTGAGTTTTTTGGATCAAACTTTATAGCAAAAAAGTTTGAAGGATTTTTCAATAAGCAATTAGATGTGTTTTTAATATTTAGTGAGGCCAAAATTGGCGATCAGGTTTATATCAATGATTTGATTCAAGCTGAAATTATAAAATGATAATTTATTTTTTTAACACTTTAAAAAAAATGGTTTGATATTGATTGAGAGTAGGTAAAATTGTTCAAAATATCTAGTATTTGTGTGTATGTTTTTTTTATACTTTATACGAACTGTTGTAAATTTGATGATTAACTCGTAATCAATAAAAAATAAATATATCATGGAAGTAACAGGACAATTAAAGCTTAAAGGCGACATTCAAAAAGTAAGTGAAAAATTTCAAAAAAGAGATTTCGTTTTATCAACTGATTTAAGTACACCTTACCCACAACACGTTAGTTTTCAGGTAACTCAAGATAAATGTTCTATTTTAGATCAATTTAATGAAGGTGACGAAATAAAAGTACAATTTAACTTACGTGGCCGTGAGTGGAATGGCCCACAAGGCATTAAATTTTTTAATACGTTAGAAGCTTGGAAATTAGAAAAAGTGAGTGGTATGCAATCTGCTCCATCTCAAAATAATGCTAGCATGAGCGAAAATACTTCTGCGCCAGTATTTAACAGCAGTATCTCTGATGCTGATGATTTACCATTTTAAGTTAAAGACCAAATAGACTAAAAGACTAAAAAGATTCAAGGGACAATTGTACCAAATCTTTTTAGTCTTTTTTCTTTTATCACTATTATGAAAAAACCTTCAGTTCTTCTAATCTATACCGGTGGTACTATTGGTATGATGCAAGATGTTCGCACAGGCGAATTAAAACCCTTTAATTTTAAAGCGCTTAGCAAACAAATTCCCGAATTAGAAAAATTTGATATTAATTTATCATCTATTTCTTTTACTAAACCTATTGATTCTAGTAACATGCATCCGCGTGTGTGGGTAGAACTAGCAACAATTATTAAAGATAATTATAACTTATATGATGGTTTTGTGATTTTACATGGCTCTGATACCATGGCTTATACAGCTAGCGCGTTGAGTTTTATGTTGGAAAATTTATCTAAACCAGTAGTGTTAACAGGTTCGCAATTACCAATTGGTATTATTAGAACAGATGGGAAAGAAAATTTAATTACAGCGATTGAAATTGCTTCTGCTCAAATTAATAAAAAACCTGTTGTAACAGAAGTATGCGTGTATTTTGAATATAAACTATATCGCGGTAATAGAACTTATAAATACAACTCTGCGCATTTTGACGCCTTCAAATCACCCAATTACCCTGCATTAGCAGAAGCTGGCGTTGATATAAAATATAATACCACGGCCTTATTAAAGCCTTCTAAAAAAGCACTTCATGTGCATCTGCAATTAGATAATGACATTGCTGTACTGAAATTATTCCCTGGATTAAGTAAAAAAATAACCTTAGCTATTTTACATACAGAAGGTATTAAAGCGGTTATTCTAGAAACCTTTGGAGCTGGTAATGCAAGTACCGAAGAATGGTTTATTACTGCTTTGCAACAAGCTATTGATAAGGGTATCTTAATTTATAACGTCACACAATGTGCGGAAGGTAAAGTAATACAAGGTATGTACGAAACCAGCAGCCATTTAAAAAAGATAGGTGTAGTAAGCGGCTATGATATTACGTTTGAGAGTGCTATTGCAAAATTAATGTTTGTATTAGGTAAAAAAATATCGCCCGCTAAAGCTAAAGTATTATTGGAAACCGATTTAAGAGGGGAAATAAGCATTAACTAAATTAAGATTTAAGACAATGAAAAACATCATACATATTGATGGCATAAACCTATATGGGTATCATGGATGCTTGGAAGAAGAAGGCCGAGTTGGGGGCGAGTACATTGTGAATGTAGCCATGGTTGTAGATTTTAATGAAGCGGCTATTACTGATGATTTAAATTTAACCATTGATTATTGTACTATATTTAATATTTGTAAAGTAGAAATGGCTATACGCTCTAAGTTGATAGAACACGTTGCTAAACGTATTTTTGATAATATTAAAAATGCGTTTCCACAACTCATTCATACTAAAGTAACGGTTGTTAAATTATTGCCTCCTATGAATGGCCCTGTAGATAGGGTTTCTGTGGTAATTGAAGATTAATTGAAATTACTATCAAGTAGTTCCATTAGTCTAAAAATAACTATTAGAAGTGTTATGGATTATTATTTAATTCCAGTGAGCTCTAGAATTCCTAAACTCCGTGTTGAATCTAAATTTAATTGGAGCCTGATTTTGCTCTGCTTTTTAAATAGGTAATAACAACAGGTATAGTAGTTATCACAATTAATCCAATAACAATGTAGCCTAAGTAATGTTCTATTTGAGGATATTGCTTGGCTAAAAAATAAGCGATACTAGCGATGCTACCTATCCAAGCAATGGCACCAATAATATTGTAAAGCATAAATGTTTTAAAATCAATTTTGATAACGCCTGCTAAGATGGGTGCAAAGGTTCGGATGATAGGCAGAAAACGCCCTAATACTAAAGCTTTTCCACCATGTTTTTCATAAAAATTAGTAGTTGTTACTAAATGACTTTTCCGAAATAAAAAACTATCTTTTTTTGTGTATAATTTCTCTCCCGTTTTTTTTCCAAACCAATAACCAAAAATATTACCGATGATTGCTGCCAGCATTAATAACAATAGCAGAGTGGGGAAGGAGGTGTTGAGTAAGTGAGGTTTGGTGGCACATAATAACCCAGACACAAAAATGAGTGAATCACCTGGTAAAAAGAAACCAATCAATAAGCCAGTTTCGGCAAATACAACAAATAATAGTAACCATAAACCTCCGTAACTGATAATGCTTTCGGGATTAGTGAGTTGTTTTAGAAATTCGAACATGAAAGATGTTATACAACTAAATCACCTAATCTTTTTTTATCGATACTAGCTCTAATGTCGGCTAATTGACCTTTAGGAATAGAACGAATTAGTTCTTTAGTATATTCCGTTTGAGGATTTAAGTATATACTATCAGCGTCCCCCATTTCTACAATCTTTCCTTTTTGCATCACAGCCATACGGTCACTCATAAATTTAACAACTGATAAATCGTGTGAAATAAAAATATAGGTAAACTTAAACTCACGTTTCAAGTCATTTAATAAATTCAACACTTGCGCTTGTACTGATACATCAAGAGCACTTACACTTTCGTCACAAATAATAAATTTAGGATTTAAAGCTAATGCCCTAGCGATACATACTCGTTGGCGTTGTCCTCCACTAAACTCATGTGGATAACGGTTAAATTGCTTGGCTTCTAAACCTACTTTATTTAAAAGTTCAATTACTTTTTCTTTACGTTGAGCATTGCTTGCATACATATTATGTACTTGCATAGGCTCTAAAATGGCTTCTCCAATAGTAATACGAGGGTTTAACGAAGAGTAAGGGTCTTGAAAAATAATTTGCATATCTTTTCTCAAATGCCTCATGTCTTCATCCTTTAAACGCAATAAATCTTTACGTTCAAAAAATATTTTCCCAGATGTTGGTTCATTCAATCTTAAAATGGTTCTACCTAAAGTTGTTTTACCACAACCGCTTTCTCCAACCAATCCAAGTGTTTCGCCTTCATACACATCTAAAGAAACATCATCAACCGCTTTAACCCATTCCTTTGTTTTTCCAAAAAAAGTTTTGTTTTTAGGGAAATAGGTTTTAATATTTTGTAATTCTAATATTTTAGATCGGCTGTATAATTCTTTATGCTCAGTTTCACGTTGTTCTTTGGTAATAATTACGCTATTAATGGCTTCACTGATGGTTTTTGGAATCTCAATCATGTTGCCTTCTAAATCTGTTTTCATAAAATCAGAAGAAACAGGTAAACGCATCAAACGCTTGTCTAATGGTGGACGGCAAGCTAATAAACTTTTAGTGTAAGGATGTTTTGGGTTACTGAAAATTTCTAATACAGGGCCTTGCTCTACAACTTTACCTTTGTACATTACCATTACTTTATCCGCTAACTCAGCTATAACGCCTAAATCGTGGGTAATAAACATAATACCCATATCATGTTCTTTTTGCAACTTCAGCATTAAATCCAAAATGGTTTTTTGTACGGTTACGTCTAAGGCGGTTGTTGGCTCATCGGCAATTAATACGCGAGGATTACAACTCATCGCCATAGCAATCATCACACGTTGTTTTTGTCCACCAGAAATTTCGTGAGGATATGATTTAAAAATACGCTCTGGATCAGGTAATTGAACTTGTTCAAATAATTGGATAGTTTTGTTTTTAGCTTCTTTTTTAGAAATTTTTTGATGTAAGATAATTACTTCCATCACTTGATTTCCGCATGTATAAACAGGGTTAAGGCTCGTCATGGGTTCCTGAAAAATCATTGCGATTTCATTTCCACGAAACGAACGCATTTCTTTAACAGGCAAATTCCTTAGATTAACAGTTCCTTTAGTTTTGGAATGGTATAAAATTTCTCCACCAGAAACTCGGCCTGGAGGATTTGGTATTAATTGCATTATAGAAAGAGAAGTAACAGATTTTCCAGAGCCGCTTTCTCCAACAATACCAATGGTTTCGCCTTTATGCAATGTAAACGATACATTATTTACTGCTTTAACTAGTTCACCATCAGATTTAAACTCAGTCACTAAATTTTTTACTTCCAATAAAATTTCCTTTTCTGCCATATTCTAAAAGATATATCACAACGAATATAATAAATTAATCTAAAAACAAATCTTAATTAGTCGATTTGTTTACATACAAAATATATATCATATACTCCTAATGAATTTAAGTTTGATATTAATAAAACAGGTATAATAGCCAATTTAAGTTGCCAAGTTATTTTTAAGTATGTTATTTTTAGTAATAAAATTGGCCTTAGTTATTCTAAATTATTCAATAAATCATTAAGTTCAAATAATTATATAGCTAATGAATATCAAAGTGGCGTTTCCTCTAATCCTTCCTAATATAACAGCCTCTAATCCAACTGGCCAATATTATCTAACTATTTTAACGTCTAGTTCTACAATTCAAGATAAAATGGATGAAAGCTCTTTTAATTTGTTTTACTCTATGGGATTTGGGGTGCGAATAAAAAAGGTCATGCCATTTATAAATTTGGAAGTTACCCAAATCAGTCAGAAATTTTAAAAACCCTATTTAAAATTACAGATAGGGGTTTCTTATTTATTTTAGAATTAACACTCCATATTTTTAATAACATGGCTTAATTGTTAATTTGTTATTTCCCCCATATTAACTGATAAGTGTAAATTTGAACGCTTTCTAAAAAAAGTGTAAAAATTATGATTAAAGCGGATGTACTATTAGGCCTTCAATGGGGCGACGAAGGAAAAGGGAAAATTGTAGATGTATTAACTCCTAAATACGACATCATTGCTCGTTTTCAGGGCGGACCAAATGCAGGGCATACTCTGGAATTTAACGGAATAAAACACGTATTACATACTATCCCTAGTGGTATTTTTCATCCTACAGCTTTAAATGTAATTGGTAATGGTGTAGTGATAGATCCCGTTATTTTTAAAAAGGAAATCGATGCTTTAACGGCCTTAGGTGTAGATTTCAGTAAAAAATTGGTAATCAGTAAACGAGCCCATTTAATTTTACCAACACATCGTTTAATTGATGCCGCCAGCGAAGCCGCTAAAGGAAAAGATAAAATTGGTTCTACTCTAAAGGGAATTGGGCCAACTTATATGGATAAAACAGGTCGTAATGGTTTGAGAATAGGGGATATTGAAAGTCCTAATTTTAAAGAGAAATATAACAGTTTAGTTGAAAAACATAAACAATTATTAGCGTTTTATAACTACGATTATAATTTAACAGAACTTGAGCCAAATTGGTTTGCGGCAATTGAAGAATTAAAAAAATTGAAATTTATTGATAGCGAACATTTTATTAATGATGCCATCAAAAAAGGACAAAAAATATTAGCTGAAGGAGCGCAAGGTTCTTTATTAGATATAGATTTTGGATCTTATCCTTTTGTAACATCATCAAACACCATTTGCGCAGGAGCTTGCAATGGCTTAGGTATAGCACCTAATAGAATAGGAAATGTAATTGGTATTTTTAAAGCGTACTGTACACGAGTTGGTAGTGGGCCTTTTCCAACAGAACTAGATAATGAAGTTGGAGAAAAAATTCGTCAGATAGGCCGTGAGTTTGGAGCTACTACAGGAAGGCCACGTCGTTGCGGTTGGTTAGATATTCCAGCATTGAAATATGCGATTGCCATTAATGGTGTAACTGAATTAATGATGATGAAAGCAGATATTTTATCAGATTTCGAAACATTAGAAGTTTGTACGCACTACATGCATAAGGGAGAAAAGATAGATTACTTGCCATATAGTATTGAACCAGCGGATGTAACACCAGTTTATGTAACAGTAAAAGGTTGGGCAGAAGATTTAACAAAAATGACTTCAAAAGAATCATTACCACAAACATTAATTGATTACGTAAAATATATTGAGAAATTAGTAGAAGTGCCTATCAGTATTGTGTCGATAGGGCCTGATAGAACTCAAACTATTTTCATGTAATAGTTTAAATATAAAAAAGCCTCATTCATATAATTATGAATGAGGCTTTTTTATTGGCCACTAAATTAATATGTAACTATTTTTTTAATCACTTCATTTTTACCATCAAATAACTTTATCCAATAAACACCTTTACTAAACGAACTTAAATTAATTTCATGATTAGTAAGCGTGTTGGAGGCCGAAATTGAATCAGAATATATTACCTGAGACAATGCATTAATAATGGTTACAGCATAATTTGCTTGCTCCAAGGAATTGATTGAAATAGTAAATTTCCCTTCGGTTGGATTTGGAAAAATACTAATAGTATTATCCTTTTCAATATCTTTTATAGATACAGTTGAAAGAGCTGAGATATTTATATTGTCTACATATATCGGTTGACCATAATCATTTCTGTTTTGAAAAGAAAATAATACGTTTGGTTGCCCAATGTAACTTGCTAAACTAATAACTTCATGCCTCCATTGACTACTACTCGTTGGTGAAAAATAGGAAGTGATGTTTCCTGCAACCGAAGCTAAGGTAGAACCACCTTTTGTATAAATTGGATTAAAAGTGACTCCACAATCAGTTGATACTAAAACAACTAAAGTATCGCTATCGGTTGAACTGTATGTTTGATAAGCTACATCAAAGGATATACTAGGACTTGACACTGCTGTAAAATTATATTTGGGCGTATATACTTCATCACGTGTCCCTAAAACACTATTATTAAAATTATCAAACTGCATACAAGAAGTTGTTCCTAATGAGCCTACAGTTGAGTTACGTGTCCACGTTACGCCATCGCTATTAGCATCATTTAAAATCCAATTGGTTGGAGGAAACGTTGCTAAAACAAAACCTTCTATTAATGGAAGTGAATTTATTGCTGAAACAGTTATATATGCTGTTTTTGTTGCAGCCGAACTGCCTATTGTATTAGTAGCTGTTAAGGTTACAGGATAAACTCCCGAAGCACTATATGTTACTATAGGATTTTGTAATGAAGAAGTAGATGGCGTACCATTTGGAAACGACCAACTCCAAGCTGTTGCATTACCTGCTGTTAATTCAGTGAAATGTACTGTTTGGCCAGCACAAATAATGGTTTTATCAGCCGTAAAATTTATATAAGGCGCTACCTGTTTCACCATTGGGCTTCTCCAAATCCCACGCCCGTAGTAATAAACATCAATAGCGCTATTTGCAGTACTATCGTTATAAATCATTAAATTAGAAATATCTGATATAGTTGGTAAACCCTGAGAATACATAACCCAGTTGGTCATCGAAATATCTTTATAATAAACACCTAAAGAGTTGCATACATAAACGGCTTCATTTGTAGAAAAATGATCGTGATATATTTTAGAAATATTAGCAGTGGTTGGTAAATTAGAAGAAATATTTGTCCACGTAGCTCCTTTATTTACTGATCGATATACTTTTGCGCCGCATGTTAAATACACAACGTTAACATTGTTTTTTATACCTGTTACACTTGCAGCTACGTTTGTTGCTGCTGGTGTTGTAAAATTTGTAAATGTAGGCGATGCCGCTAATACATTATCACTTCTATATATTTTATTATTTACCGCAACTACATATAGTATATTTGTATCCGCTAAAGAAGAGTGCATACTTTTAACAGTTGAACCAAAAGAAGTAATAGCAGCTGACCATGTTGGTGATGGGAGATGAATATTTTTACTTCTATACACATTGTTGGTAGCCGCAAACATTAAATTGTATTTTTTGCGATTAAATTCCATCACTTCAATATTTGTAGTAACTGGAAAATTAAACGTCAAGTCTCCACCATTTGCAATCACATCTCTTCGATTACCTGTATTATAATATACAGTTCTATCATCAACATATGAGAATGATGGTCGTCCATCCCAATCCCCACCTCTATTTGTTTTCCACGAGGTATTAGAAAAATATTCTTCTCCATTATCTTGTAATCCGCCATCAATCATATCTTTTCTAACATCACTTTGTGCAGCATTATAAAATTCAGCACAATATAAACCATCACAACGTGGGTGCCAATCCGCAGTTACACCACCATTGGTATTTAACCAAACGCCACCATCATTAGCATTAAATAATTGATTTGTTATATTTGGATTAAAAGTGATATGGTGCATATCCGTATGCAAATCAATAGCCCAATCGGTCATTTTAGTCCAGGTTACTCCTGCATCTATAGATTTCCAAACACAATGTGCTGCTAGGTAAACAATACTGGCATTTGTGGGATCACACGTCATGCTAAAATTATAATCACCTTGTCCACCACCAGTAGCATCATAACCAACTAAACTTTGAGTAGGTGTATGGTAAACAGTAGTAAATGTTAATCCGCCATCAGTAGATTTCAAAATAGTTCCTTCATCTTTTACCATTCCAACATATACAATAGATGAATTGGCATTGCTCACAGCAATTCGCATTCCGTTTCCACTACCACCGCCTGGTATAACTACTCCAGTTGTAATTTGCGTCCAGGTTGTTCCAAAATCTATTGAACGCCAAAATTGAGAAGATGTAACTGCATATAATATGGTATTACTTCCAGGTTGTTTAACCATATTTTTAAAATCGCCACCAGATTTTACCAAAGACCAATTTCCGCCAGCATTTGTTGTTTTATAGATGCCAACATCGGTTGCAGCAACAATATTATTAGAGTTAGTAGGATCCATTAATAATTCAATAACTAAAGCATTACCCATACCAGTTGTTGATTGAACCCAGTTTGTTCCTCCATTGGTACTTTTCCAAACACCAAAACCACCACTATAGTAATTGGCATCTCCAGTACCTAAATAAATAATATTTCCATTGGTATAATCAATACACGACGATGCACAAGCAGTAGGGGGCAGTTGTGTGTCTGTTCCAGTTGGTTGCCAAACTTGGCCGTTATTATGACTTACAAATAACCCACCTACACTAGCAGCATACATATTTTGTGTATTGGTTGGGTCAAATTTGATTTGAGAAACACGACCTAATCCATTAATTTGCCCAGATATGTTGGTAGGAAAAGTAGTGTTAACAGGAGTCCAATTTGCTACTTGAGCATTAAGAAGAACTGGAAGAATGAGTAGTATATATAAGATTTGTTTTTTCATTGAAATATGTTTTAAATAAGAGTAATGATTTATTTTTGACGTGATTCTTGCCACAGTTTAAGTTTTTCATCTTGTGTTAAAATTTTCCCGTCAGGTTGAACATAGGGTAAGGATGTTTTTTCCCAGTGTTTAAATTTTTTATACTCAAACGCATATTTTTGACTTTCTTCTTCTTGCCTTTCTTTTTTAGATTTAAATAATTCTTTCAAAAAAGAATTTCGCTTTTCTCCGGTTCCGTGCTTTTCACCAATTATTTCATCTTCTTCTGTAGGAAGCGGTTTGTTTTTCCAAAATAAATCAAATGCTTTTTTTGCCTCAAAATAATTGATGGTCGGATCTTTTATCATGTTTATCCATAGAGGTTTTTTAGAATATTCTTTTTCCGAATGATTTTGTGAAACAGCTTGAAATGATAAGTAAAACAAGCAACAAAATAGTAATGATAATCTTAGTGTTGATTTCATAAAAGATTTTTTTTGGTTAATGAATAATTGATTTGTTTAATTACTGCATTTTTTTTAAGGATTAAAAATTATAAAGCTTGTATTTTTGAAATTACAAAAAACTTACAGTTTTTTTGAGTAAAAAATGGATGAAAGGTTAATCTAATTTTTTTAGATTAAAAATCAGCGTTAGCAAACTAATTAAAAAAGCTAGGCAACCTTTTGGAGAATTAGCTTGTCTATTAATAAAACCCAAAAAGGAGATTTTAATCCGAAAATTGTTAATTTTTTATTTAAAAAACTAAGGGTTTATTTTAATATATTTACGTTTAAATTAAATTAATCTAACATGAAACAATTTTTATCTATTATTTTTACTGTTTTAACCATTGGTTTTTATGGGCAAACAATTTATACACCATCACAGTGTTATAATGTTACAATTACAAACATTACAACAACCTCACTTAAAATCAATTGGAACAATAATGGAGGCCAATATGCTTTAGTAGTTTTGAAATACGCTAGTAGTGGAGTATCTCTTCCGAATAATGCAGGTATCCCATCTTATGCTGCAAGTACAAACTTTGCCAGTGGAACAAATTTAGGAACTACTAATTACGTTGTGTTTAAAGGAACAGGTACTTCCGTTACAGTTAATGCTTTAATACCTAATGTTAATTATGAGGCTATCGTATACGCTTACAATTATGGTTGTACAAATTATAATCCACTACTAGGTTGTTTGTTATACGGAAATTTAGTTAATACATCTTATGGTTCAGGAAACAGTGAACAACATTATACTCTTGCTTCAGAGCCAACGGTTGCTCCAACTATTGCAAATATTGGGATAGCTGCTGCAACGACTGCTAGTTTAAGTTTTACAGGTTCAAGTTCTTATAATTTAATTAATGTTTACAATTCTAGTACGTCAAGTTTCAATTATCCAGTTGATGGAACGTTTTATTATCCATCAACCGTATT
>JANXRU010000376.1 GCA_025356715.1 Bacteroidota bacterium | reverse complement strand
GAAAGCAAACAATATTATTTATAAACAAAAACAATTAGTAGAATCTAAAAATCATATTATTGAAGAAAAACAAAAAGAAATATTAGATAGTATTAATTATGCTAAAAGAATTCAATATGCTTTATTAGCAAATAAGGACCTTGTTAATAGCTATATGCCAAATAACTTTATATTATTTAAACCTAAAGATATTGTGAGTGGCGATTTTTATTGGGCAACCGAACACAATAATAAATTTTATTTAGCCGTATGTGATTGCACAGGCCATGGTGTTCCGGGAGCATTTATGAGTTTACTAAATATTGGGTTTTTAAGCGAAGCTATTAAAGAAAAAAACATTGAAGAACCTCATGAGATTTTTAATTATGTAAGAAGTAGGTTGGTAAATTCCATAAGTAAGGACGGACAGCAAGATGGGATGGATGGAATATTAATCTGCCTTGATAAGCGAACAAAACAAATTACCTATGTTGCTGCTAATAACGAACCTGTTTTAGTTTCTAATAATGAAATTATAGAATTACCAAAAGACAAAATGCCAGTTGGAAAAGGGGAAAGAACCCACTCTTTTACGCTTCATCATATAAATGCAAAATTCAGCGACACCCTATATTTATACACTGATGGTTATGCTGATCAGTTTGGTGGTCCGAAAGGAAAGAAATTTAAGTACAAAGCGCTAAATGATTTATTGTTATCAAACTCAAATAAGTCCATTGAATATCAAAAAGAGCATCTAAATTCAACTATTGAAACATGGAGAGGAAATTTAGAACAAGTAGATGATATCTTAGTCGTTGGAATAAAACTTGATTTTTTATAGCTATTTTGTCTATTATTTTCTAAAAAAATTAATTTGTGTGTTAAAAACTGCGTTTTAACCTTATAAAAACAACCAATTATCTTTTTTTGGCCTATATTTACTACTTGTAAAATAAAAATGAAAATGAAAAAATCAACGTCAACAAAAATCTTAACGAGTTTATTTATCGTTGTCTCAACATCCTTGTTTTCTCAAAAAGATAAGTGGGACAGTATTTATAACAACACACCAACGGTTACAAACTTTCAACATTTCCAACAAAATGGGGTACTTACATTCAATAATAAATTAATTGTTTGGGGCGATACCACGAACTCTATGTACCCTTATGCTGGCATTAAATCGTTTGATCCTACCACAAACTCTATGGCAATAATGTCATTTAGCAATCAAATAAATGATGGCGGTTTATCATCTGCTGTGGTTTATGCAAATACTGATATTTATTTTGGTATGAAAAATAGCACGCAAATATCTGATTACCCAAATGTTTATCACTATAATGCAGGCACTAGCTCCATTAGTTCATTAACCTTAAATGTTGCTAATCCAAATGAATATACTGGTGTTTCTAATTTAGTAATGTATAGCGCAAACTCTAGCTTGCACGACACTTTAATCGCTTTTGCTTATAACGCAACAAACACTTATGTAGAAATTTTTAAACAAAAAATTGGAGATGCGGCTTTCGCATCAACTAGTCACACTCTAGCTTTAGCAGGGGTTGATATAGCAATTGTTTACAAAGACACCTTGTTTATTTCTAAGTATGATGGAACATCAAGCTATTTATTATGGAGTGTTGATGGCGTCAATTATACAACCATCGCTGTTCCCACAGGAAATCTTCCGGGTCTTGCTACTAAAATAACTGCAATGGATACACTTAACGGAAATCTTTATGTCGCCTCACACCAAGAGGGTTCTGATTTTTACAACATTGGATTCGCCAATAACCCAACTTCATTAATTTCATCTGGCTTATTAACGTCCGTTATTTCTGGAAACAAAGGAACGGTTATTAGTTTTAAAAAACACAAAAGGGAACTTTGGTTTAATGCTACTTTAGGAATGTTAGGTAGAACAGCATTAAGAGAGGGAAATAATAATAATTCAATACAAACTTTCTTTAATAGTTATCCTTTAGTTTATCGTATTACATCGACAAACGCCATTATTCTTTCTCAAGACACTGTTGGGCTATTAACAACAGATGTTCCGCAAAGCTATCAGTTAGTAAGCGCAAGCAATGAGCTAATAATGGCTGGTACGTATGCTAATGGTGTTAGTTTTCCGTATTTTGGATCAAAATATTATAAATTGGTTTCTCCTGTTGCTGGTTTTACAAATACCCTAACAACAGCTTGTTTAAACTCAGCACAATCATTTACTAGCTCGTGTTTAGGAACAGATTCTGTTCGATGGGTTTTAGACGGTAACTATAATTATTTAGCTAACGCAAGCGCTTCTTCAACAATAAACTTAAATTTTACAACTTCGGGAACTCATACTTTAGGCATTATAGCAATTGGCGGTACGCAAACAGATACTTTTAAAATAAACATTTTAGTGGTAAATCCTACAATAACTGCAAGCCCAACATCATCAATAGTTTGTGGCGCCTCGCCAACATCACTTTCGGCTACAGGACCAGCAGGAGCCACATATGTTTGGCAACCAGGCACGTTAAGTGGAGCTGCGCAAACAGTAACCATAACAGGAAACACCATATATACAGTAACAGGAACAACATCGGGATGTACCAATGTTCAAACCGTAAACCTAATTTATAAAACCAATCCTATAATAACGTTATCTCCATCGTCATCATCAATTTGTGTGGGTAGTTCGGTTACAATTAATGCAACGGGTGCCATAACAAGCTATTCATGGTCTAACGGTGGCGTTACTCCTTCTATTAGTGTATCGCCATCGACTACTACAAACTATACTGTTACTGGAATTGATATTAACGGTTGTGCTGACACTAAAACAGCAAGTGTTTTAGTAAATACTATTCCTGTGGTTTCCATTTCTTCAAGCTCTAGTTCTATATGCGCTGGCGCTTCTGCAACATTAACTGCAATTGGCGCAACAACATATACTTGGAATAATGGGTCTACAATAAATCCATTAGTAGATGCTCCATTAATTAACACTAGTTATACTGTAACCGGCGCAAACGTTGCTGGTTGTTCGAACACGGCAACTACTTCGCTAATTGTAAACACTTTAAAAACAATTTCTGGTAGCGTAACAGTTGCAGGCGCTCCAGTTGCGGGTGACGTAACCCTTTATGCTTACTTACCAATGTATACAAAGTTTGATTCTATTACATCAATTGCTATTTCTGGAACAGGCGCTTATACATTCACCGCGCCAATTGCTGATGGCCAGTATATTGTAAAAGCTACTCCAAGTGCCAACACCCTTCAAATAACATATGGTTATAGTGATGTAAATTGGAAAACAGCTGATATTTTTACTCATGGCTGTATTGTGCCTACAGCAACTGCAAACATTAATGTAATTGCATTAACTCCTCTCGCAACTGGTGGCCTAGGTAGTATGTCTGGACAAATTACACAAGGCCCAGGATACGGACAAAGAACAAACGGATTAAAACCCTTAAGTACTCCAATTAAAGGAATTATTGTAAAGGGTGGTAAAAATCCCGGCGGCAGTATTGTTGCCCAAACAACAACTGATGCTAACGGAACATATTCTTTAAGTGGCCTACCTGATGACAATTATTTTATTTTAGTTGATGTTCCTGGTTTAGATACAAACAATACGTATCATAAAGTAATAACAACTGGCTCCCTCAATTATACTGGCTTAGATTTTACAATTGATTCGACAAAAATTAATCCTATCAACATCACAACTGGAATTAATACATTAAATTTATTAGAAAATAATATTAAGGTATTTCCTAATCCGGCAACTAATTATGTAACTATTAATTTCACAATTACTCAATCATCTAGCGTAAAAATAGAATTGTTTGATGTGATTGGTAAATCTGTTAAAACAATTATTGATTTAGAAAATCAACAAGCTAATTCATATCAAACAACAGCACCTATTGAAACCTTAAGTGCTGGAGTTTATTTCTTAAAAATTCAACTTAATAAAAAAGAACAGGTTGTGAAATTGTTTATTACACAATAAATTCAAAAAATGATTTAAAAAAAGTCGGCAAATCACTGCCGACTTTTTTTATTATATTTGAATTATACAAATGACTATAAATAAGATATTAATATTTCTTTTTATTCTATATTTTCCATATAGAACATTTTCTCAATCATACAATTTCAAAAATTTCACAACAGAACAAGGTTTGCCTCAATCACAAGTTCTATCAATTTATCAAGATAAGCAAGGGCAAGTTTGGTTTGGCACAAACGGGGGGGGCGCCGGAAAGTATAATGGAAATAAAATAAATACAATTACCGATAACGACGGATTAATAAGCAACATTATATATTCTATTACAGAAAATAATTCTAATGAATTATTATTTGGCACCGATAAAGGCCTATCTGTTTTTAACGGAAGAAGCTTCACGAATTTTTCAGAAAAAGAAGGACTAAAAAGCAGTCTAATTTTCAAGCTTATAAGTGATCATGATAGGGTTTGGATTGGAACACAAGAAGGTGTTTATGTTTATCAAAACAAAAAAATTACTCGTTTTACAGATAATTTTGTATTAAGCAAAAGTTCTGTTTATACTATTTTTATTGACAACAACAATAATTTATGGTTTGGGACACTTCAAAACGGAGTGTATTTTTATAATTCGAAAACTAAAAACTTTAAAAACTTTACCACCACTAACGGCCTCATGAATAATCTTGTGTTTTCAATTGAACAACGAGAAAACAACGATGTACTAATTGGAACCCAAACAGGATTTAATGTTATTAATTCAAAGTTTGAAATATCTCAAATAAAGAATTTTGATTCACATAAAAACATAGCATTTAGTGCCATTTTAGAGAAAGATGAATCAAGCACTCTTCTTGGAACTTATGCAGAAGGTGTGTTTAATTACAGCTTTAAAACTGACAAAAAAACCAAAAAATACGATCTAAGTAATGGCCTAACAAATAATGCTATACAATGCTTATTTAAAGATAGAGAACAAAATATCTGGATTGGAACTGATGGTTCGGGTGTTTATAAATATAAAAATGAAAAGTTTACCTATTATTCTAAGGTTAATGGTTTGCCAGAAAACAGTATTAATAATGTTTCCCAAGACTCAAAAGGTAATATTTGGATTGCCTTAAAAACAAATGGATTATGTAAAATAAACGAATCTGGTGAATTAGAATTATTTAAACAATTTCAAAAAAATTCTTCTGGATTGCCTGATAACGATATAAATGCCATACTTCCACTAAAAAATGGAACTATTTTGTTTGGAACAAAAGCGGGCTTATGTAGTTATGAAAACGGAATTTTTAACATTATTTCAAATGCCCAATTTAAGGAAAAATATATTCTTTCTCTTTTTCAAAGCAAAAATAATACCGTTTGGATAGGAACCAATAATGGATTATTCAGTTATCACAATAATATTATTACCGAAGAAACGTCCATAAATTCAATTAAACAAGAGGGTTTAGATTTACCAATATTTTCTTTAGGAGAGGATAAAGAATCTAATTTATGGATTGGAATAGAACAAGGTGTAATTAAACTTGATAAAACGCACAAGGCTATTCTTTATAATAAATCCAAAAACTTCAGTAGTTCTCGAGTTGTTTCTATAATTAATGATGAAAAACAAAACTTATGGCTTGGCACAGAAGAAGGGGTGTTTCATTATGATTACAAAAACTTTTTGAAAATTTCTCAAAAAAATGGACTTACATCTAACGCATGTAATTTCTTACAAAAAGATAATCTTAATCGTTTAATTATTGGGCAAAACACAGGGATTGATCTTTTATCTATTTCTGATTTTTATGCTGATAAAATAACCATTAAACATCTAAGTAAAGATGACGGACTATTAAGTTTAGAATCAAATTTTAATGCTAGTTTTAAAGATAAAGATGGGCGTATATTAATTGGAACTAATAATGGTTTAGAAATATATAATCCAAAATTAGATATTCAAAACACTCAAGAGGCAACAACAACGATTAATTCAGTAAAATTGTTTTTTGGTCAATATGATATAACTAAATATTCAACCAAAGACTCTTTGGCAATATTACCTAAAGAACTTAAACTTCCCTTTAACAAAAACCATCTTACGTTTGATTATATCGGTATTAGCTTAACGGCTCCTGAAAAAGTATTATATCAATATAAACTAGAGGGCCTTGATGAAAATTGGACACCACCTACGGCTAAAACAGAGGCAACCTATTCTTCGTTACAGCCAGGAATATATACATTCTTCGTTAAGGCAATGAATAATGATGGTGTTTGGAATAAAGAGCCTGTATTGTATACTTTTGAAATATTAGCGCCTTGGTATAAGACTTGGTGGTTTTATACTCTATGTGTAGTTGTTCTAGTAAGCTCTGTAACATTTTATAACTCATATAAAACAAAAAAACTTATAGCAGATAAACAAAAATTAGAAACTCAAGTTGAAGAGAGAACTAAAGAAGTCGTAGAACAAAAAACAGTAATTGAGCACAAAAGTTTAGAGATTATGGATAGCATCAAGTATGCTAAAAATATACAAGAAGCGTTATTGCCAAATCTAAATCAAGTAAACAATTTGTTTCCAAACTGTTTTGTTTTGTATCTGCCTAAAGATATTGTAAGCGGAGATTTTTATTGGTTTGCTAAAAACGGGAATTCACATTTTATTGCTGCTGTTGATTGTACGGGACACGGTGTTCCTGGTGCATTTATGAGCATCGTTGGAAATACTTTGTTAAATGAAATTGTTAATGAACGAAATATCATCATACCTGGTGATATTTTGCTTGAACTTCACAAAGGTGTTAAAACAGCTCTTAATCAAAATGCACAAGAATTTGAACGAAGAGACGGAATGGATATTACACTTTGTGCCTTTGACAACAACTCTAATATTGTTCAATATGCTGGAGCAAATAGACCTTTGTGGATTTATCGCAAAAACAAAAATTATGAATTAGAAATTATAAAAGCCACAAAATTTCCAATTGGAGGTATAGAATTAGAAGATAATAGAACCTACGAAAATCATGTAATCAATGTTGATGAAGGTGATTACTTATATTTGTTTAGTGATGGGTTTGCTGATCAATTTGGTGGCCCAAAAGGAAAGAAATATATGGTAAGCAACTTACAAAAAACATTTTTAGAAAATATTAATTTGCCAATGCCTCTACAAAAAGACTCTCTCATTAAATCATTTATTGATTGGCGAGATACTCAGGAACAGGTGGATGATGTTTTAGTAATTGGAATTAAAATTTAATTCTATTTAGAGTTCACTCAAATTACTAAATCATCAAATAAATCAATACTTTTAAACTGATTTATTTATTTTAAGTGCAAGGTTATTATGAAAAACCAGCAATAATCTTTGTAGTAAAACTTAGCAAATTTCTCATACGTTAGTAATTGTGCGGTAGGCGTGGACGAACGGAGCGAAATTTTTATTTTATAGCAATTAGATCGAAAGCATTTTGTGGGCATAAAATAGAAATATGGCGTTCGTCCTTGACTTTTTTGTTTCTTTTTCGTCAAGGAAAAAAGAAAATAATAAAAAAGAACTTTTTGAGTAAACTCTACTTATTCTTAAGCGCCCATTCCTTTGCAAAATAAGTCAATATAACAGACGCTCCTGCACGTTTCATACTTAGTAATATTTCATCACGTACTCTGTCACCATCTATCCAGCCCTTAGCCGCTGCTGCTTTTACCATGGAGTATTCGCCACTTACATTGTAAGCTGCTATTGGTAAATCAAAACTATTACTTAAGTCTTTAATAACATCTAAATAAGACAATGCAGGTTTTACCATTAAAAAATCAGCTCCTTCTTGAGTGTCCAATTGAGCTTCTATTAATGCTTCCTTACTATTAGCCGGATTCATTTGGTACGTTTTTTTATCACCAAATTTTGGTGCACTATCTAATGCATCTCTAAATGGGCCATAAAAAGCACTTGCATATTTTGCTGTGTAACTCATAATACTAACATTTGTAAAACCATGATCATCTAATGCGTCGCGTATTACCCCCACTCTACCATCCATCATGTCGCTAGGCCCTATAATGTCAATGCCACATTCCGCCTGCGCTACTGCCATTTTAGCTAGTATGTCTAACGTTTCATCATTAACTATTTCTCCGTTTTTTACTAAACCGTCATGCCCATCACTGCTATATGGATCCATAGCCACATCAGTCATAATACAGGCTTCTGGAAATTCTTTTTTGATTTGTGTTAGTGTTCTTAAATATAATCCCTTTTTATTAAAACTTTCTGTTGCACGCTTATCTTTGTATTTGTCGGCTAAACTAGGAAATACATCAAATGCTTTAATGCCTAATTTCATACACGTTTCAATTTCTTTCAAAATTAAATCCGGACTATATCTGTAAATACCAGGCATAGAAGATACTTCCGAGGTTTTATTTTTTCCATCAATTAAAAATAAAGGAAAAATAAAATCATTAGTGGTCACTTGGTTTTCTTGAACCATGTTTCTAATGACTTCTGATTTGCGGTTTCTGCGTGGACGTTGTAACATAATAGTATGATTAAAAATTAGTAAATGATGTGTTTTGAAAATTCTTTTGATATAATGCCACTCCTTTATACATCGTATAAACAGATAGCGCAATGATAATATGACTTAAATCCATATGGTTAAACCAAACAGATATAGCGAGCTTAAAAACATGGCTCAATACAGCAAGAACCGCTATGCCAACACCTATCATCATGTGTTTACTTAAAACTGATTTAGTCCGTTTATAATTTATATATTCTAAAACTGTTACTGTGCATATTAATCCCATAGCAGAATGAACCTCAACCACTAAGAACGAAAACACAATAAAAACTAATACAAGTGCTAAACAAATTTCAAATGCATTAATCCAAAATAAGAGATTAAAGAATTTTTCTCCGATTGTTTCTTTTGTATGATAAAGCGCGGCATACTGCCCAAATGCTACACTAACAATGCCTGTAACCCAACCGTAAATTTTTGCGTTAAAACTCCATTGATATAAAAATGCGTGTCCGATAATGGCAGAGACCAACGTTGATATTCCTGTTGTTAAAAAAAACCAGCGGTATAATTCTACGCCTTTGTTTGATTCCTTGGTTTTTGTTTTAATAAAGGCAAACACACAAACACATGCTACTAACACATCCGTTAAAACGGTTATTGGTTCTTGAATTTTTAAAGAGCCTATGTATATATCTGGATTTTGAAACGGTACCATTTATTTATTCGTTTTTTTCACCACAGAGACACAGAGTATAGGAGTCCGCTGAGATATTTTTTCTCTGTGTACTCTGCTATCTCAAAAACTCTGTGTTAAAATTTTCAATTCATTATAACGTTGATAAAATCGCTCTAAACAAGCCCATATCATCAAAAGACATAGGAGTTGTAATTTGAGTTTCTTTTACTTTCGCTTTTAATAAGCTTTTTTGTGTTGCTTCACCCATAGCAATTATTTTTTGATGTGGGTGAATTTTATTTTTTTCTAAATAAGATTCCGCATTACTTGGACTTGTAAATACTAATATATCGGTAGTTTCAGCTACCCCGTGAGGAACTTTAAGTGTGGCATAAATAGGTAAATCAATTACGTTTTGTTGTTTAGGAAATTGCCATTGTATAGTGCGCATACTATCACGTGGTATTGGAAAGACGACTTTACCTAAACCAACGCGTGCCGAAAATTGTTTACCCACTAATTTAGTGTCTGTGCTTTGTCCAATAAAATCAGCTCGTAAGCCTAATTCACGAATTGCTTGTGACGTTGATTTTCCAATACAACCAATTTTTGTGTTTCCAATATCGGGCTTTTGCATAAAGAAAAACTCCACCGCGTGTTTACTACTGAAAAATAACCAATCACTTTTTGGTAATTCTTTAATAGTTAGTTTTTTTAAATCTATTAAGCTTTTGCATTCCACTGTAAAACCAAGGTTTGTCAACCATCTGTTTAAATTATTGTTTTCATGAGCGTCACGAGAAATAAAAATATTTTTTGCAGAAATGCGGTGTAAATGCTCTACTATTTTTTCAGGTAAGTCTTCCGTATTTGTTGTTTCATAATACAATTGCTTCGGCTGTTTATCCCACGCATCAGCACAAGCAACCCAAACTTTAAATAATTTACGATCTTGATCATTCATCTCCACATCGCAATACGCACCTAATGGCAATTGACAACCGCCATCTAATAAGTTTAAAATACGACGTTCGATATTGATATTAATCATCACATCATAATCACAAATAGTATCAAATACATCTGTCAACTTATAATCATCTTCTCGTATTTGCCAAGCTAATACACCTTGTGCGGGTGCAGGTATAAATTCTTCAGGCTCTAATTGTTCTACATGAAAATCAGATAAATCCAATTCCAAACGCTCTAGGCCTGCTGCTGCCAATAAAATTGCATCATACTGGCCGTCTCTTAGTTTTTGAACACGCGTCGGCACATTACCTCTTAAGTCTGTAAGTTCTACGTCCGGACGAAATGCCGCAAATTGCGATTTACGCCTTGCAGAAGACGTGCCTACTTTTGCTCCTTTTTTTAAAGAAAATTTTTGAGTATCATCTTCACATTCCTCGCGCATAATTAACCAATC
>JANXRU010000365.1 GCA_025356715.1 Bacteroidota bacterium | reverse complement strand
CGTTTTAAGCGAAAATTATTTTGCACATCCTTTAATTCCTATTGATTTGATGAAACAAGCGCGACAAGAAGCTAATGACGATAAACAATCGTTATTTAAGTTGATGCGTGCTACTAAGGAACGCGGAGATTATAGGCCATTTTTACAAACGATTGCTGTGCCAACATTAGTTATACAAGGCGAAAAAGACATGTTGTTCCCGGTGCACATGGCTCAGGAGGTTGCTAAAGCAATTCCACATGCAAAATTTGAAGTAATTGCAAATGTAGGCCATACGCTTAATTTAGAAGCAGTGCCTCAACTATGCCATTTAATAAAGGAGTTTGTAGGATAAGCCGTGAGTACTTAATTTTTTAATTGTTAGTGTAAACAAACAATATCTCGACGATTATTTATATTTTTGAAACTCAAAATTTACAATGAAATCAACTTTTATAGAAGAACTTAAATGGCGTGGTATTTTACATGATGTGATGCCTGGCACCGAAGAATTATTAGCGAAAGAAATGGTTTCGGGCTACATTGGCTTTGACCCAACAGCAGATAGTTTGCACGTGGGTAGCTTGGCGCAAATTATGACGTTGCTGCGTTTTCAGTTAGCTGGTCATAAACCCATTGCTTTGGTTGGCGGCGCTACTGGTATGGTTGGCGATCCAAGCGGAAAATCAGCGGAGCGTAATTTATTAGATGCCGATACGTTGAATAAAAACGTTGAGGGCATTAAAAAACAATTGCAACAATTTTTAAATTTTGATTGTGGTGCTAATAGTGCGGAGTTGGTTAATAATTACGATTGGTTTAAAAATTATTCGTTCCTAGATTTTATTCGTGATGCTGGTAAACACATCACGGTTAATTACATGATGGCTAAAGATTCGGTGAAAAACCGCATCAATGGCGATTCCGGTATGTCCTTCACCGAGTTTAGTTACCAGTTAATTCAAGGCTTTGATTTTTATTATTTATTCAAACATAAAAATTGCAAACTTCAAATGGGTGGATCTGATCAGTGGGGTAATATTACTACAGGTACAGAGTTTATTCGCCGAAAGGCTAGTGGAGAGGCTTTTGCATTAACCACACAGTTAATAAAGAAAGCCGACGGTACTAAATTTGGTAAATCGGAAAGTGGAAATATTTGGTTAGATCGAGAAAAAACATCGCCTTATAAATTTTATCAATTTTGGTTAAACGTAAGTGATGAAGATTCTAAAACCTACCTCCGTATTTTTAGTTTAATGAGTCAGCAAGAAATAGAAGCTCTTGAAACGCTTCATACTGATGCTCCTCACGAACGTCATTTACAAAAGGCCTTAGCGAAAGAAATTACCATTCGAGTGCATAGCGAAGCCGATTATTTACAAGCAATAGAAACTGCTGAATTTTTATTCAAATCCAAAGCAGAAGATATCGCACAATTAAATGCCAGTTCTTTCGAAAAATTATTAGGAGGTATTGATACGTTTGAAATTGCTAAAACTCACATTCAAAACGGATTATCATTAGTGGATGCCGTTGTAGAACATGCGGCTATTTTCCCTAGTAAAACAGAGGCTCGCAAGATGATACAAGGAAATGCATTAGCGTTAAATAAAACAAAAGTATCTGATGTAAATGCCAACTTAACACTATCAAATTTCATAGCTGATACATACTTATTAATTAGTAAAGGCAAAAAAGAAAATTATTTAGTGAAGATAATATAGGAGACTGAAAAGACTATTTGACTAAATAGACAAATTGATTTTAAAGAATAATATACTCTGTGTCCTCTGTGCCTCTGTGGTGAAATAAAAATAATAAACATGATAAAAGATATAACATTTCCTGAAGTTGAAGACATTGCTGTTGCTATCGTACAGGACATTGAAGGATTAGATGAATATGATGTGTATTTAATTAATTTGAAATCAGCAGATATTAAAAATGTAATGGTTGTATCTACAGGTTATGGTTTAGTAAACGATCAACAAATTAAAACAAGCACCCTTCGTCATTTTTTTGATGAAGTTAAACAACACGACTTTATTAAAATCGAACCAATTCAAAAAGAAGTATTTGGTTTAAGCAATGAATTTTGGCTAAGCTTTTCACTCAATAACCAACTTTACGATAAGCAATTT
>JANXRU010000348.1 GCA_025356715.1 Bacteroidota bacterium | reverse complement strand
TCCGACACTACATTTTCTTGGAGGAACTAATTATTTATATCTTTGCTTTTTAAGCCTCATGAACGAATTTAGAGAAGCCTTACTCATTAAATTAAGCATACCCATTTATACCATTGTTATTGGTATAGAAATTCTGTATAGTTATTGGCATCATAAAAAATACTACACAACCAAAGGCATATTAGCCAATATCTATTTAACAACACTTAATTTCTCCTTAGATATTTTAGTGCGGGGTATTTGTTTAGCCGTGCTTTTCTATTTTTATCAGTTTCAGTTTTGGAGTATTGATAAAGTCACACGCCCTATTTTATATTGGTCTGTTTTATTAATTGTTCAAGACTTTTTATTTTATTGGCTTCATCGTGTCGACCACTATTGTCGATTGTTTTGGGCAGTTCATGTAACACACCATTCTTCCGAAGAGTTTAATTTAACAGTTGGTTTTCGATCGTCTGTGTTTCAGCCCTTGTATCGTTTTATGTATTTTATTCCTTTATCATTACTTGGTTTTAATCCCTTAGACGTGATGTTTATGTATGCTGCTACACAAATTTATGGCATATTAATTCATACTAAAACAGTTGGTCATTTAGGAATTATTGAATGGGTAATGTCCACGCCATCCCATCATAGAGTTCATCACGCAAGCAATGTAATTTATTTGGATAAAAATATGGGTATGGTTTTTATTATATGGGACAGATTGTTTGGCACTTTTGCGAAAGAAGAAAAACATGAACCCGTTGTGTATGGCTTAACAACCAATATTAACTCATACAACCCTATAACAATGGTATTTCATGAATGGAAAGAAATGGGAAATGATTTAAAAAAAGAAACAACGTTTAAAGAAAAGTTAGGTTACGTTTTTGGTCCGCCAGGTTGGAGCCATGATGGAAGTAAGCAAACAGCCAGGCAAATGCGAGAAGAGAAAAAATAAATTATTCGATTTATAGATTTATTTGGAATTTTAAAATCAATTCCTTAGCTTAGATATAAGCTAATATAGTATTCATCATAAAATAGATAAGCATGAAACATTTCAACTCAATTTCTAAATTATTTCTTTGTAGTTCACTTGCTCTTTCAATAGGTGCATTTGCACAAAAACCATCAGGCAATAATTTGAATACTGGTAGTATCTACATCGTTAACAATAGCCCCGTTTTCGAAAAAGTAAAATTAGGTTCTGACGATCCTGAAGTAGTAAAAGCGTATTTAATGAATACAATTAAGGAATTAAAAGTACCTCATACAAGTTTGCAATTAAGTTATAGCCAAACAAGTTTAGTAGGTAAGCACTTTACGTATCAATTGTATTATAATAACATTCCTGTTTATAATGCTACTATTAAAGCAGCACTTGATAACGCAAAAGACATTTCCTTAATTATAAACGAAACCGTTGATGTATCGTTTTTAAATTTATCGACAATTAATGCGCAAGTTGCTAATTTAAGTAGCCCTAATTTTGTTAAACAATATGTTGCTTCTAAAAACAGTACAACTATTACATACAAAAACGAATTGCAAATTTGCATTACTAAAATCAACGAAGGATTTGCAGTACAAAAAATTGACATGTCATCACAAGATGAAATTGGTGGTTTTGATATTTTTGCTTTAGTTGATGAAAATAAAAATACCGTTTATCAGCAAGATATTCGTCGTTATGCAAAACGCCAAAATTCTTCGTCAATTGGCGATACAATTACTGTAAGCATTTTTAAGCCAAATCCTATCACCTTTGCACATGCTATTGCTGGCGGTGCATATGTTGATAATAATGATGCTGATAATGCAACACTTACAGCAGATAGAGTAAACGCGAAAGTTGTAGCAACTTTTAGTGCAGGTGTATATTCTCTAGCAAATCCGTATGTAAAAATGTTGAATTTAACCTCTCCTGCTAACACACCTCCAACGTCTTCAACACCTACCTTTACATATACTCGTAATCCTGATCAGTTTGAAGAAATTAATGCCTTTTATCATATCACTAAAATGCAAGAATATATTCAGTCTATGGGTTTCACAAATCTGTGTAATTTTCAAACTCAATGTGATGCTCATGGAACTACACAAGATAATTCTTGGTTTACACCTGGCCCAAATTCTCTTACCATAGGAGATGGATGCGTGGATGATGGAGAAGATGCCGATGTATTTGTTCACGAATATGGTCATGCTGTAAGTCATTCTGCAAATAATAATAGTTTCTCCTCTTCAGATAGAGGGGCTTTAGATGAGGCGTTTGGTGATTACCAAGCTACCAGTTACCGAAGAGCGATTGATGCTTATGATTGGGGGTATGTATTTCCTTGGGATGGCATTCCAGCATGTTGGGGCGGTCGTCGTTGTGATTTAACAACAACGATTTACCCTAGTGGTTTAGTTGGAGAGGTTCATAGCGACGGTCAAATTTGGGCAAGCGCAATGATGTCTATTTGGACTATACTTGGAAAAACAATTACTGATAAATTGCAATATACCTCTTTATATAATTGGACTAATAATATGACAATGACAAATGCTGCAACTCTTGTAATTAATGCAGATGCGTTATTATACGGTAGCGCACATTATGGCACTTTATGTACGCAATTTAATTTTTATGGACTTCATAGTGGAAGCTGTGCTACAACAGGTATTGATGCAGGGCCTTTTAAAGGAACTGATTTAATAATCAAAAATTCAGAAGGTTTTGCGGTAGGTAATGGTCATTTAATTATTGAAGTTCCTACAACAGAATCAAAAATTAATTACGAAGTATTTGATATTGCAGGTAGAAAAGTAGCTCAAGGCGAAAAAACAAACACGAATACGTTTAGTTTAAACGCTACTGATTTTGATAATGGTACTTATATCTTAAACATTAAAACAAGTAACAAAAACTACACATCAAAAATTCTTAGAATTAATTAATAGTTGGTTTAACAACCATTTATAGATAAATAAAATAAGAGCCTCGAAAATATTCGAGGCTCTTATTTTATCCTTAAATTTAGTCTGATTTTAACCTCACTATTTTTGCAACTTCTTCATAATAAAAAAAAATGGACACTACTTATTCTCTCTATAGGATTAGTGGTTTGGTTTTTAGGTTGTTTACCCAGTCCTTTATTTAAGGATACATATTCTATAATTTTAAATGATAGCGAAAGAATGCTACTATCTGCTAAAATAGCTCAGGACGGGCAATGGCGCTTTCCAGAGGTTGAAGTTATTAATCAAAAATTTTCTAAATCTATTTTAGCATTTGAAGATGAGTATTTTTATTATCATCCCGGTATTAATCCAGCGTCTATCTGGCGAGCATTTAAACAAAATAGAAGAGCAGGAAAAGTAGTGAGTGGCGGTAGCACTATTACCATGCAACTAGTGCGTTTAATTAGGAAACACCAAAAACGCACCTACTTTGAAAAAGCCATTGAATTACTTATGGCGCTGAGGTTAGAGCTCACCTATTCTAAACAAGAAATTTTAAACTTGTATTGTTCGCATGCGCCATTTGGAACTAATGTGGTTGGTATAGAGGCTGCTTCGTGGAGATACTTTGGTAGAGGCTTATCTAATTTATCGTGGGCAGAATGCGCTACGTTAGCTGTATTGCCTAATGCACCTTCTATGATTTATCCAGGCAAAAATCAAGAAAAGTTAAAAAGAAAACGTAATAAATTATTGTCTAAACTACACGCTTTAAAACATATTAACGAAGAAACCTATCAATTAGCTATTCAAGAACCCCTGCCGTTAAGGCCATTTCCGTTACCTAATCAATCAAGGCATTTATTAAATAGAGCAGTTAACGAATATCCTTTAGAAAATAATTTTAACACAACCTTGCAACATGAATTACAAAACAAAGCTTTAGATATTTTAACCAAGCATGCGCATCAATTTAAATACAATGATATACATAATGTGTGTGCGCTCATCATCGATGTTAAAAAAAACGAAGTGATTTCATATATTGGTAATACACCTATAAAAGAAAAGGAACCGCATGGCGAAGATGTAGACGTGGTAATGTCTAACAGGAGTACTGGAAGTTTGCTAAAGCCTTATTTATATGGTTTTATGCTTAACGATGGACAATTGCTGCCCAATATGTTAGTGCCCGATATTCCTACACAAATTGCAGGCTATGTGCCACAAAATTTCGACTTCACATACGATGGCGCTGTGCCCGCTAAGCAAGCCTTATCCAGAAGTTTAAATATTCCGGCTGTTAAATTATTACAGCAATACAGTATTGAGAAATTTTTAGATCGTTTGCAACAAATAGGTTTAACATCCATGAATCGTTCTGCCGATAATTATGGCTTGTCATTAATACTTGGCGGTGGTGAATCTAAATTATGGGACATGTGCTCAGCTTATGCAAGTATGGCAAGGGTTGTAAACCGCTATAATAGTTTTAAAGAATACAACTCTAACGATTGGAATAAGCCAACCTACTTAGTAGAAAGAGAAAAATTAAAACATGAACAATCCACAACCCCCTTAATTTCCGCCTCTTCTATTTGGTTAACATTTGAAGCGATGGCAGAGGTTGGCCGCCCCGACATTGATGCGAGCTGGCAACGCATAGGTAACGCGCAAAAAATAGCTTGGAAAACAGGAACTAGTTTTGGATTTAGAGATGCTTGGGCTATTGGTATTTCAGGAAATTATGTGGTAGGTGTATGGGTTGGAAATGCTGATGGAGAGGGGCGTCCAGGACTAACAGGAATTTCTGCCGCCGCTCCTATTTTATTTGAACTATTTGGTTGCTTACCAAAAACGGATTGGTTTAAAATGCCCATATCAGATATGAAAAAAGTCATTGTTTGCAAACAAAGTGGCTGTTTAGCATCCATATATTGTAACGAAACAAAAAAAGAATGGATTCCGAAAAATAGCCATGCATTCATTTCATGTAAATACCATAAACCCATACATGTTGATGAAACTGGGAAATACAGAGTAACATACGCTTGTGTATCTCCATTGGATATGAAAACAGTTTCGTGGTTTGAGTTACCGCCCGTGCAAGAATATTATTATAAAACAAAAAATCCAACCTATAAAACATTGCCACCATATAAGAGTGGTTGCGCACCTGAAATTGAAAAAGCAATGGAAATGATTTATCCAAAAGCGGGAACGGTTATTTATATACCTTATGAATTGAATGGTGAACAAGGAAAAACAATTTTTGAAATAGCTCATCGAAACCCTTCCAGTACTGTCTTTTGGCATATTGACGGAGCTTTGGTTGGAACAACAAAAGACATCCATCAATTGGGTATTACAGCCAGTAAAGGCAAACACATGTTATCTATATCTGATAATACAGGAGAAACATTAACCATCCCTTTTGAAGTGTTGAGTGAAAAGAAGTAGAGAAATTAGTATTAAGTGTAACGTTATAAGACCTAAGTATATAGATATAAGGCTTATAAATCGAGAGTCCTAAATTTTACTTCTTATCTCTTACTTCTTATCTCTTTTTTTTAAATGTTAATTCATTCCCCATTTTTGTTGAAAAAGATTGAACCATCCCTTCAATCTTGTTATTTATATTTGAGTAATGGCAATATTAGAAGAAAAAGAAACCGAAAAACTATTTTACTCCATTGGAGAGGTAGCAGATATGTTTGATGTAAATACGTCATTAATTCGTTTTTGGGAAAAAGAATTTGATATTATATCGCCATCAAAAAACAAAAAAGGAAATCGCCTTTTTACAAAAAAAGATATTGAAAATTTTAAACACATTTTTCATTTCGTAAAAGAAAAAGGCTACACGCTACAAGGAGCTAAAGACAAGCTAAAGGGAGGATTAAAAGAATCTGACCAAGTTAAAGTAGAAGTGATTGATAAATTAAAAAACATCAAAGAGCAGCTACTTAAAATGAAGGATAAACTTTAATTTTTTATTTAAGATTTTCATTTTTACAACTTCATTACCTATTTTTTCTGTAAATTTAACCTATGACATTAAACAGAAAATTAGCCCCCGAATTTAAAACCATTGATAAAATTGATATTCCACAAGCCCAACAATTTAAGCTTGATAATGGAATTTTAGTATACACTATTAATAGTGGCTCACAGGAATTATCTAAAATAGAATTTATGTTTAAGGCTGGTATGTATTATCAGTCTCAGCCTTTGTTGGCATCAGCTGCTAATAATTTATTAGAAACAGGAACAAAAAAATATACAGCAAACGAATTATCAGATAACATTGATTTTTTTGGGTCTTTTTTTGAGTGTTCTGTAGAACAAGATTTCTCTTCGTTAGCGTTATTTTCCTTAAATCGTTTTGTAGATAAGAGTTTGCATTATGTAGAGGAAATTATTAAAAATCCAACCTTTCCCAAAGACGAATATGAGATTTATCTTTCCAACAAAAAACAAAAACATTTAGTAAACTCGCAAAAGGTTAATGTGTTGGCGCGCCGTCGATTTTCCGAATTATTGTTTGGAGAAAACCACCCTTACGGAAGAGACGTTAAAACAGAAAGTTTTGATACCTTAACAATTGATACAATTAAAGCTTTTTATAAAGCGCATTACCAATCAGGAAACTGCACCATTATAGCTTCTGGCAAATTGCCAGATAATTTAATAGAATCTTTAAATCATTTTTTTGGTAAAGACGATTGGGGAATTAAAAGCGACATTAAAAATCCGGTAGTTTCTTTAGATACAACTAAACAATTAAAACACTTTATAGAAAAACCAGACGCTATACAATCTGCTATTCGTATCGGTCGTGTACTATTCAATAAAACGCATCCCGATTATTTTAAATTTCAAGTGTTAAATACTATTTTGGGTGGATATTTTGGATCACGGTTAATGGCTAATATTAGAGAGGATAAAGGTTATACTTATGGTATTGGTAGCGGCTTAGCATCCTTAGTTCATACTGGTTATTTTTTCATTTCTACTGAAGTTGGTACTGATGTTACCAAACAAACCTTAGAAGAAATTTATAAAGAAATAAAAATCTTACGCGAAGAGTTAGTGAATGAAGATGAATTAGAAACCGTTCGTAATTATGTATTAGGTCAGTTTTTGCGAAGTGTTGATGGCCCTTACTCATTAGCCGATAAGTTTAAAGCAATTTGGGAATTTGATTTGGGTTACGATTATTTTGAAAAGTATTTTGATGCAGTTAAAACAGTGACACCTCAAGAGATTAAAAACTTAGCAAATGCTTATTTGCAAGAAGAAGATATGATTGAATTAGTTGTAGGTAAAAAGTAAATCCAAATTCTATGGCAAAAATTTTTATCATAGGGCCTGCTTACCCATTGCGAGGTGGTTTAGCAACATTTGACGAATTGTTTTGTTCTGCCTTTAATGAGCAAGGACATCAATGCGAAATTATTTCTTACAGTTTACAGTATCCAAATTTTTTATTTCCAGGAAGTACCCAATTTGACACGAGTGGAATTGCCCCAAAGCATTTAAAAATACATACGCTAATCAATTCAGTTAATCCTTTATCATGGCTAAAAACCGCACGATTTATTAAACAAGAAAAGCCTGACTTTATTGTGTTCCGTTTTTGGATTCCCTTTATGGGCCCCGCATTAGGAAGCATTGCTCGAATGGTTAGAAAAAGTGGTATTAAAGTATTAGCTATCACTGATAATGTGATTCCACACGAAAAACGGATTGGTGATGCTGCTTTTGCTAAGTATTTTATTAAAGGTTGTGATGGGTTTATTACGATGAGTAAAGCGGTGATGAAAGATTTAGAAAAATTCACTTCTACTACTCATAAAAAATATGTATTACATCCTCTTTATACATCGTTTGGCGAAAAGCTTAATAAATCAGATGCTCGTAAGGCATTGGGTATAAAGAACGATGTTAATTTGGTGTTGTTTTTTGGCTTGATTCGTAAATACAAAGGCTTAGATATGTTGTTGGATGCATTTAACGAATTGAAAAAAAATTCAACTATTACTTTATTAATTGCTGGCGAGTTTTATGAAGATAAACAACCGTATTTAGATTTAATTGAAACCTATCAAATTCAAAATCAAGTTATTCTTCATGCCAAATTTATTGCTAACGAAGATGTAAAATTATATTTTTCGGCGGCCGATTTGGTTGCGTTACCATACAGAACTGCCACTCAAAGTGGCGTTACACAAGTGTCTTTTCATTTTGAAGTACCAACCTTAGTAACAAATGTAGGAGGTTTGGGTGAAATTATTCCTCACCAAAAAGCAGGCTACGTAGTGGAACCCAATGGAAAAGCCATTGCCGAAAGTATTCAAGATTATTTTACCAATAATCGTATGCCGTTGTATACGGAAGGCATGAAGCAAGAGAAACAAAAATACGATTGGAAAATTTTTGTAAATGAAGTGATGAATTTATTTCAAGGAATTCTTTTATTATAAACTTAATAAAAAAATCCCATCTACTATATGTAAATGGGATTTTAAATTTTAGAAATTAAAAAATTAAGCTGGAGTAACAGTAGATAAAACATTATTCATGCTTCTTACTGCTTCTGCACTTTTAGCAAACAATGCTTTTTCATCATCATTTAATTTAAAATCAATAATTTTTTCCCAACCATTTTTTCCGATAATTACAGGAACTCCCATACAAATATCAGATTGGCCGTATTCTCCATCTAACATAACGCTGCAAGGAATCATTTTTTTCTGATCATTTAATATGCTATCAACAATAGTTGCAACTGCAGCACCTGGCGCATACCAAGCAGAAGTTCCTAACATACCTGTTAATGTAGCTCCACCAACCATGGTATCAGCAGCAATTTTTTTCAATGTATCAGTGTCTAACGTTTGAGAAACTGGAACGCCATTATGTGTAGCTAAACGAGTTAAAGGAATCATGGTTGTATCACCGTGTCCACCTATAACGACACCTTGTACATCGCTAGCAGGAGCTCCTAATGCTTGAGATAAATAACAATTGAAACGAGCGCTATCTAAAGCACCGCCCATGCCAATAATACGGTTTTTGGGTAATTTACTTCCTTTTAATGCTAAGTAAGTCATAGTATCCATTGGATTAGATACAATGATAATAATTGCATTTGGAGAGTGCTTTAAAACGTTTTCTGTTACTGTTTTTACAATTCCTGCATTGATACCAATTAACTCTTCGCGAGTCATACCTGGTTTACGAGGAATACCAGATGTTACAACAACTACATCACTATTAGCTGTTTTAGCATAATCGTTAGTACTACCACTTATTTTTGTGTTAAATCCGTTTAATGAAGCTGTTTGCATTAAATCTAATGCTTTACCTTCCGCAAAGTTTTCTTTGATATCAAGAATAACTACTTCACTTGCAATTTTTCTTAGTGCAATATATTCCGCACACGTTGCGCCTACATTTCCGGCGCCGATTACTGATACTTTTGTCATTTTTTTATTTTTAGATTTGTTTATTATTTATGTTTTTAATTTTAGTATTGTCAGAATAGAGCAAAGTTGAGAACTATAACTAGGCATCAATCTTTGCGTATTTCGCATTCTGCTCAATAAATGCTCTACGAGGAGGAACTTCATCACCCATTAACATCGCAAACACACGATCCGCTTCAGCTGCACTATCAATTGTTACTTGACGTAACGTTCTAGTACTTGGATCCAATGTTGTTTCCCAAAGTTGTATAGCATTCATTTCTCCTAAACCTTTATATCGCTGAACGTGTACACTATCTGTTTTCTCTCCACCTAATTCTTTTATCGCTACAGCTCTATCTTCTTCATTCCAGCAATATCTAAATTCTTTTCCTTTTTTTACTTGGTATAAAGGAGGTGCAGCAATGTAAACATGTCCTTTTTCAACTAACTCACGCATGTGACGGAAGAAGAATGTTAAAATTAAGGTTGTAATGTGAGAACCATCTACATCGGCATCACACATAATAACCACTTTATGGTAACGTAGCTTTTCAATGTTTAATGCACGGTCATCTTCTTTAGTCCCACGAAAAACACCTAATGCAGTAAAGATATTTTTAATTTCTTCGTTTTCGTAAATTTTATATTCTAATGCTTTTTCTACATTTAAAATTTTACCACGTAAAGGTAAAATAGCTTGAAAATCACGGTTACGGCCTTGTTTAGCTGTACCACCAGCCGAATCCCCTTCCACTAAAAATAATTCACAGGCTAAAGGATCATTGTTAGCGCAATCTGCTAATTTACCCGGCAAACCAGAACCTGACATGACCGATTTACGTTGAACCATTTCACGAGCCTTACGAGCGGCGTGACGAGCAGTTGCAGCTAATACCACTTTATCCACAATAAGACGAGCTTGTTTTGGATGTTCTTCTAAATAATTACTTAAGGCTTCTGAAATTGCTTGATCAACAGCTCCTGTAACTTCACTGTTCCCTAATTTAGTTTTAGTTTGCCCTTCAAATTGTGGTTCTTGTACTTTTACCGAAACTACTGCCGTTAAGCCTTCACGGAAGTCATCGCCAGAAATTTCAAATTTCACATTTTTGAACATGCCATTTTTTTCGGCATAACTTTTTAATGTGCGCGTTAATCCTCTGCGGAATCCCGCTAAATGGGTGCCTCCTTCGTGTGTATTGATATTGTTTACATAACTTTGAATACTTTCGCTATAAGAATGATTATAAAGCATGGCTACTTCAACCGGGATGCCATTTTTTTCGCCTTCAATATAGATGACGTCATCCATTAATTTTTCTTTACCACCGTCAATATATTGTACAAATTCTCTTAACCCACCATCACTATGGAAAACTTCAGAAAGAGTATTTCCTTCCGGGTCTTTGCTTCTTAAATCTTCTAAAATAATAGTAATGCCTTTATTTAAAAAAGCTAACTCACGCATACGATTAGCAAGTGTTGCGTAATTATAGGTTCCTTCTGTAAAGATACTTAAATCAGGAGTAAACGTTACTATAGTGCCTCTACTAGTAGTATCTCCAACTACTTTTGCAGGATACTGAGGAATGCCTTTACGGAATTCTTGCATCGTAATTTTGCCATCACGGTGAACCTCAGCAATTAATGGATCAGATAAGGCATTTACACAACTTACACCAACACCATGTAATCCGCCAGATACTTTATAAGTATCCTTATCGAATTTACCACCAGCATGTAATACAGTCATAACAACCTCTAAAGCTGATACTCCTAATTTTGGGTGAATACCTGTAGGAATACCACGCCCATCATCTTTTACACGAATGGAATTGTTTTCTAAAATAGTAACCGTAATATCTTTACAATGACCAGCCAGTGCCTCGTCAATGGAGTTATCTACAACTTCGTAAACTAAATGATGTAATCCCTTAAAGCCAATATCGCCAATATACATGGCTGGTCTTTTTCTTACTGCTTCTAGTCCTTCGAGAACTTGAATGTTATCGGCACCATAATTTGTTTTATCAATACCTGTCGTTTCTTCCATAAATAAGGTTTACTTAATTTTATATAATTAATCCTTAAATATACCGATTTTAATGGGGTTTAGGGCAAAATTGTTTAAGGATTTTACTAACAAATGTTAATAAAAATTAAGATTGACAGCGTATTATTTTTACTAAAAATTAGGTTGTTAAAAATAGATTTTCTGTAAGTTTTTTAGGAGAAATGTGATTAAAGCCAAAATAATGAAATTCGGAAATTATAATACTTTGTTAATTTTCGGATAATTGATTATTGAAAAAATCATAAACTAAATTAGCTTTCGAATTACCAATAATAGTAATTAGTTCGGCGAGTGTTGCTTCTTTAATATGTTTAACAGATTTTAATTCGGTCAATAATTTTTTGGCAGTTTTATCACTGATGCCTTTTATTTCAGATAATTCCGTTTTAAAAGTTTCCCTGCTTCGTTTATTACGATGATGGGTAATGCCGAATCGATGGGCTTCATCCCGAATTTGCTGAATTATCTTTAAGGTTTCAGAACGCTTATCTAAATACATTGGAATAGGATCACCAGGAAAATAAATTTCTTCTAAGCGTTTTGCTATACCAATAACGGTAACCTTTCCTATTAAGTCTAACTTTCTTAAACTCATGATAGCGGCACCTAATTGGCCTTTACCACCATCAATGACGATGAGTTGAGGGAGAGGTAGCCCTTCTTCTAGGACTCTGGAATAACGTCTCAAAATAACCTCTTCCATCGTGGCAAAATCATCAGGGCCTACAACTGTTTTCACATTAAAATGCCGGTATTCTTTTTTAGCTGGCTTACCATCAATGAATACTGGCATCGCACTTACGGCATACTCGCCTTGTATGTTTGAATTATCAAACCCTTCAATGCGACGAGGCTCTTCTTTCATTCGCAAATCGCGCATCATTTGCTGCATAATTCGGTCAGTATGTCTTTCAGGATCAATGATGGCTAATTGTTTTTCGCGCTCTCGTTTATAAGCTTCTGCGTTTTTAAAACACAAATCCAGTAAATGTTTTTTATCACCAATTTTCGGAACAACGTATTTTGCATTTTCAAATAATAACTCAGGCACAAAAGGAACAAATATTTCTTTACTTAAAGAGTTGTAACGAATCCTAATTTCATTAATAGCGAACACAAGCATCTCTTCGTCCGTTTCATCTAATTTCTTCTTAAGCTCCAATGTTTGAGCCTGAATGATGGTTCCATTCATCACTTTAAAATAATTGACGTAAGCTGTTTTCTCGTCACTTAATATGGCAAATACATCGGTGTCTGTAATAGAAGGATGAACAATAACTGATTTACTTTGATATTTTTCGAGCAACTCTATTTTCTTTTTTAAAACAGAAGCCTCTTCAAACTCTAGTTTATCTGCATGTTCGAGCATTAACCGTTTTAAATCTTTAATTGCGAAATTAATATCACCCTTAATAATATCTCTAATGCGATTAATACTTTCATTATAATCTTCCAAAGATTGTTTACCAACACAGGGCGCTTTACAGTTACCAATGCTATATTCTAAACAAGCTTTAAATTTATTTTTTTCAATATTTTCTTTACTTAAATCATAAGAGCAAGTTCTTAAAGGATATAATTGTTTGATTAAATCCAATAAAATAAACATGGTGGTGGAAGAGGGGAAAGGTCCAAAATATTCTGCCCCATCTTTTTTGAGTTGACGAGTACTGAAAACCCTCGGAAAACGCTCATTTTTAATTAAGATCCAAGGATATGTTTTATCATCACGCAACATGATGTTGTATTTTGGCGTAAGGCTTTTAATTAAATTATTTTCTAAAATTAAGGCATCCATTTCGGTGTCGACCTTAATAGTTTTAATGTCAACGATTTTTTTAACCATCAATCGCAAACGAAACGTATCGTGTTCTTTAGAAAAATAGGAGGTAACTCGTTTTTTTAAATTCTTTGCCTTGCCCACATACAAAAGGTTATTGGCATCGTCGTAATAACGATACACGCCTGGGCTTTCAGGTAATGTTTTTAAAATACTTTGGATATGTTCAGAAAAAGTTTCTATCACTTTGCAAAGTTAATTTTTAATAATCAATTTTTTAGTTAATTTGTCACATCTTTAAAAACAAAACCATATTTATTGCACCACTTGATTGGGGATTGGGACATGCTACTCGTTGCATCCCACTTATTAAGCAATTAATGCTCGACAATCATATAATTATAGGGACAACGCCAACTACATCTTTGGTATTTGATGATGAGTTTCCTTCACTTAAAAAAATACTTATCGAACCATACAATATAACTTATTCTTCTTGGTTATCACTTCCACTTAATTTATTACTTGATTCTTTTCGAATACGCTCTGTTATAAAAAAAGAAAATCGTCAATTAGAATTAATTATCAAAGAACATAAAATTAACATTGTTATTAGTGATAATCGATTTGGATTATACAACGAAAAGGTGAAATGTATTTATATTACCCATCAGTTGAATATACAAGCGGGATGGTTATCATCAATGGCAAATAAAGTTCATCATTATTACATCAAAAAGTTTGATCAAATGCTGGTTCCTGATTTTGAAAGTGAAGAAAAATGCTTAGCAGGAAAGTTATCACGAAATGATAGCTTCAGCAATGTGGAGTATATAGGCCCACTTAGTAGATTAAAGAATGATACTTCGGTTGCAGAAGATTTGGATTATTTAATTGTATTATCAGGACCAGAACCACAACGAACTTTGCTTGAAACGGCACTATTAGAAATGGCTAATAGATCTAGCCAAAAAATTTGTTTAGTAAGAGGTATAGGTAATCCAAATCCAATTAATGTAAAAGAAAATATTAAAGTAATTAATTATGCCTCAGCACAACAATTGAGTCAATTATTATTAAGTGCTAAAAATGTTGTATGTAGAAGCGGGTATAGTACATTAATGGATTTATATGCATTACATAAAAAACAGATTATATTAATTCCAACTCCTGGACAATATGAACAGGAGTACTTAGCCAGCTATTGGCAAGAAACCCACGGTGCTAAAGTGGTGTTGCAAAAAGATTTAAAGGGTTTTACATTTGATTAAATCTGCCTTTACAAATTCACAAGTATAATTTGATAACTATCTTAGCAAGAGGTAATACTCTACTTTTTTAAAAGTATTTTTATCTGTGCAATCACTCAAAAAAACTGGCTTTTATCTGTTTATAGTGTCTTCTATAGTTGCTGCTATTTGGGGTTATGTTCGATTAAAAGACAATAAAGAACCAATAGCATCCGTTTTGGAGCATATCCCTAATACGGCTCAAGCGGTAATTGAAACCAAAACGCTTTCTGAGTTAATTAGCCAATTAACGCGCCAAAATTTAATTTGGAATTTCTTGAAGGATGATATTGATATTGCAAATGCACAAAATTATATTCAATATTTAGATTCTGTTTGTAAAACAAATACTGATGTTTCAGATATTTTGACTGATAATGCCGTTTACTTTAGTTTTATAAAAGAAGCTAATAGCCTTGAACCCTTATTGCTGTTTAAAGTAAAAGAGAAAAATAATGAATCTATTTTTATTGATTTTTTCGCAAAAAACTTTAAAAAAAGTAACCTTCTTTCTTCAATTGATAGTTATGAATTTAGTATTAAAAACAAAAAATGGTTGGCAACCTATAAAGATGGAATTGTGTTTGTTTCAAGCAGTGTCGTATTATTGGAACGTTCTCTTAAATTACCAATGAATGAATCTATGGCTACTAATGTAGGTTATTTGTTTTTATTGAAAGAAAATGGTTCACAAAAAACACAACTATTTATCAATAACAATTTACCGAAATTATTCCCGAAAATTTTAGCCCCTTTTCCATCTTTATATACCGCTGATGTCAAATTAAATGAAATAACCTTTACAGGATATTTAAATACCGATATAACTTTTCAGTATTTTAAAAATCAACAACCTATTGAATTTGATTTGTACGAGAATTTACCACAAAACCCATCTTGCTTAATTGGCGTGTCTGTTACCTCTCCTATTCGTTTTTATGAATCTTGTAAGGCTATAAATGATAAGAGCCGTTTATGGAAAAGCATTAATGACAGTGCATTATACGATATACAAAAAGATTTTTTAGAAAATATAAATAGTCAGATTGTTCTTGGGAATTATGAAATAGAGAATAAATCAAGTGGCTTATTATCCTTTAAAATAGACGATAAAGAAAGAGCTAAACAGTTAATTACTCTTATAAAAGACTCTACATATCAACAGCCAGAGCTCGTATATTACCATATCAAAAAAAAATTTAACAATTTGTTTTCTGTCGTTGATCAATTTCAAGACTATAATTACGTAGGTGTAAACGACGATGAATTAATTTTTATGTCGGATACTAAAATGGTTTCCTTATACCAGTATTCTATGATTAATAGTTTAGTATTAGCTAAAGACGCTGGTTTTATGGCTTATGCTCATGATAATTTAAAACAAGATTGCAACTTGTTGTGTTATAAAAATATTGAAATAAAAAGTAAGTATGAAAATGATTTTTTGTTTGATACTAAAAATAGCATTAAAAACGATCAAGCAATTTCTCATATTTCTTATACATTAAAGAATCATAAACATATAGCTCAAATTCGTTTACATATTTCACATGCTCAACAAAAAACAACAGATTCAACGACTGCTTCGTCTCTATGGTCATTTGACGCTGATTCAAGCATTGTAACTAAAGTTAATTTATTTACAAATCATTTGACTCAAGAAAACGAATTGTGTTTTCAGGATAAACAAAAACAACTATATTTAATAAGCTCAACTGGTAATTTAATTTGGAAAAAGAAATTGAATGAAACCATTCAATCAGATATTTATACGGTTGATATATTTAAAAACGAAAAATTTCAATTACTATTTAACACCGAAAATTATTTGCATTTGTTAGATAGAAATGGAAATTATGTACAGGGCTATCCTGTTAAACTTCCATCAAAAGCAACTTCAAACTTAACCTTATTAGATTATGATAAAAATAAAGATTACCGAATTTTTATTGCTTGTGCTGATAGACGCATTTATAATTACTCTTTATATGGTATTAAAACAGAAGGTTATACGCCACTTAAAACAGATGCTATAGTTGAATTGCCTATATTTTATAGTAAAGTAGGGCAGAGCGATTATTTGACAACCGTCGATGCGATGGGTAAAATTTATGTTTTTAGTCGTAAAGGCGAGGGTAGGATAGATTTTAAAAACAAAGCAATTACAGGGTTAACTCATTTTTTTGTATTACCAGGAAATACGTTAGACAACAGTAAATTAGTTTATATTGACAATAAAAATAATGTATTAAATAAAATATCGTTAACCGATAAAAAGGAATTACTAAAGTTAGGAGATGAACTCTCGGGTTTTAAAACAAATTTTGATTTAGTAAATGATGATCCTCAAACGGACGTGTTAGTTTATGGCGATGGTGCTTTTTATGGGTATGATTTATTTTCGAGTAAATTAATAGAGTACTTCTCAAATAGTTCTGTGTACGACCATGTGCAACCCATTTCAACTAGCTCTCATAATTATTTATTAGCCTTCGATAAAATCGGACAAAAAATTGATGTGATAACTAAAGAAGGGAAATTAAATTTCACCATACCTAACGCGTCCAAACAGGCTTTAGTAAGCAATTTATATAAAGATGGAAAAACATACTTGATAATTACAAACTATCATAAAGTACTTTGTAAGGAACTGGATTAATCCTAACCCTAATACTCAAATAGGAGTTAAAATAATTCCAATAACGGTTGAATATAAAAAAACAAGAACGACAAAGAAGATCTATGTTTTTACTCTCGGACTAGAAGTTGCTTCTTTTAAAATTACTTCTTCCTTCTTATTATTTATTTATTATTTATTTTTCAATAAAATAAATAATAAATATACTGATTATCAAGCGTTTAAATAATATTTTATACTTAACAGTCAAATACATTAGATTCTTATGTATCATTGTCCTATGTATTTAATTATAACATCATGATTTACTCTTCAGAACTCATAAAAGGAACACTAAAAACGATAGTGTTAAAACTATTAGCCGACAATAAAAAAATGTATGGTTACGAAATTACACAACGTGTAAAGGATTTA
>JANXRU010000333.1 GCA_025356715.1 Bacteroidota bacterium | reverse complement strand
CGATGAAGGTTATGTAAGTATTGATTTTCCTGTTTTGGATGAAGATGATAAAGACGGAATTAATTTATCTTACATTCAAAATTATATAGGTCAAGCACAAAAAGATCATTATTTATATTCTGATATTTGTATTATTGTAAGAAAAAATGCTGACGGGAATACAATCGCTAATTATCTAATAGGGCAGGGGATTCCAGTTGTTTCTGCTGAATCTTTATTATTAAATAATGCCAATGAAGTAACCGTAATTTTATCATTTTTAAGATATGTGTCAAATCAAAAAGATTTAGTTTCAGCTTCCGTAATTATCAATTATTTATATAAGAATCAATTTTGTAACGAAGAACAGTACATTACTTTTTTAAGGGATTTAAATTCATTTAAGTCTAAATCCTTATTTGTCATACTAAAGGAGTGTAAGTTATCAATTGATAGTTTAAAAATTACTTCTGCTAATTTATTTGATTGTTGTTTAGAAGTGATTTCTATTTTGAAATTAAATCAAAAAAATCCACAATATGTGCGTTTTTTTATAGATGAAATTTTATCTTATTTACAATCCAATACATCAAACATCACCTTGTTTTTAGATTGGTGGGAAAGGCGTAGCAGTAAGGCTTCTGTAGTTATCCCCGAAGGAATTAATGCGGTTAATATTATGACGATTCATGCATGTAAGGGTTTGGAGTTTTCAATAGTTATAACACCTTATTTGGCTTGGGGAATCGAAAAACCACAATCTGTATGGGTTAGCGTAAATGAAGAAGGACTCGATTTGCCTGTAGCATTAATCAATACAACCAAAGAAGCTGATGGGACGATTTATAAAGATATTGCTGAAAATGAAAGACAACAGCAAACATTAGATAGTTTAAATTTATTGTATGTAGATTTTACAAGAGCAGTAGATCGCTTACACATTATTTCGCCTAAGCCTAAAAAAGAAATAGGAAAAAATATTCATGGTTGGTTAGAAGGTTTTGCTAAAGCTCAAGCACACTTTGATGCAGATAAGCAACAACTTGTTTTTGGTAAATTGAAACAGAAAGTGCCGAATATAGAGTCAAAAAAAGGGCTAGAACAATTGCCAATTGAGCAACTGCAGTTTAATGATAATGTGCATTTAGTGAAAATAAAAGGAGCGAGCGCTTATAGCTCATCTGAGGAAGTAATGAGGGCACGGGAATATGGAATATTAGTGCATTATATTTTATCGCAAATAAAGTCGTTGGAAGATTTAGATTCGGTGATTTTAAATTCTGTGTTAAGTGGTGATATTACAGAAACGGAATCAACTAAAATTTCTTCAGAAATTAAACAATTACTTTCTAATAAAATGATTTCATCTTATTTTGAGAAAGGAGTTTTAGTAAAAAATGAATTAGAAATCATGACAGCTTTAGGAACGATACTTCGTCCTGATAGGGTTGTTATTGCTGATAATCATGCGATTGTCATAGATTATAAAACAGGAAAAAAGAATGCTCAAAAATACCACTCTCAGATGCAAGACTATGAGCAAGCTTTACTTAGTTTAGGATATGATTCTGTTAAAAAAATCCTTCTTTATATACAAGAACAGGAAGTGGAAGTGTTAAATTGATTTTACTTATTTTTTAGCGAGCTTATTTTTAACAATTGTCATTAAAATTGGAAGCACAGAAAATCCTATAATTGCAAGGCAAACCAAATCAACATGCTTACGAATGAAATCTACATTCCCCAATAAATAACCAGCAAGCGTTAAACTGCCAATCCATAAAGCACCACCAACGACATCGAATAAGAAATATTTTTTATAATCCATTTTTCCTACACCTGCCGCAAAAGGCGCAAAGGTTCTAACAAAGGGAACGAAACGAGCCATGATAATGGCTTTAGTTCCATGTTTTTCGAAAAACAGATGTGTTTTATCAAGGTATTCTTTTTTTACTAATACTTTTCCTTTAATTTTAAAATCAAATATTTTAATGCCAATTTTTCGCCCTATCCAATAATTACAATTATCGCCAAGCACAGCAGCTACAAATAATAAAATAAATAAATACGCTAAACTTAAATGTCCAGAGCGTGCAAATAAACCAGCCATAAACAAGAGGGAATCTCCAGGTAAAAAAGGCATGGCTACTAAACCAGTTTCAATAAATATAACTAAAAATAATAAAATGTAAATCGCAGAATTATAATTGGAAAATAACCAATCAAAATCTAAGGGCATTAAATGTTTAAATAATTCGATCATAGCTTACGCAGTTTTTGTTATAAGTGTTTAGTTTTTAATTCAGAATTAGGTTTTGAAAAAATAGTAGCGTTGATTTTATTTATTGAAAATTTGAAACTCAACATTTAAAACTATAAACCTACCTCTTCAATATAGGCTAAAATACCGCCTTTTAAATTATACAAATTAGTAAAACCAAGTTGAGCTTCCAAAGCATTGATAACAGTAGCACTGCGTTTGCCACTACGGCAATGAATAATGACTTGTTTGTCTTTAGAAATTTTATCAAGATTATCCATCACCTCGCCCATAGGAATTAGCTCACCATTAATGTTCGATTCATCATATTCATATTCTTCGCGTACGTCAATTAATTGAAAATCTTTTTTTTCATTCATTAATTGTTTTAATTCTGTTGCCGTTATTTCTTTCATTTAATTAGGATTTAGTGGTTAGTGTTTAGATAGCTTAAGTTTAATACTAAATCTTAAGTCCTAAATTTTTATTGATATTAAAATATTTTATCTTTTGTTCCTTCTGGCATATAATTAAAAAAGGTATCTCCTCTTAGGCCAATACGCAGGGTTTCTAGAGGAATTACATCGTCAACACTGATGTTTCCAACATTTACATTTGCACCAAATAAATTTATAAAATAGACTTGTTGTGCTTTTTGTGGAGTTTCCCAAATAATATCAGTGGGTTTAATTTTATTAGTAATACGTGTAATGAGCATACTGTGGGCACTACCATTTTTATGAAATATACCGACAGTTCCGCTTTCTCTTGCTTCTGCAATAACTTTAAAAGAACCGGCTTCCAATTCAGACTTCATCATACTTACCCATTTTGATGGATGAATGATAATTCCTTCTTCTTTAGAACCAACTTCAGATAATACCGTAAAATTTTTAGCTAATTTACTAATGAAGTTGCATTTACTGTCATGTGCTATATTGATACTCCCATCAGAAACTTCAGCAGTATCTAAACCATAAGCATCAATAAATTTTTGATAATCATCAAATTTTCCACGAGCAATAAAAGCTTCAAATAAGGTGCCACCCAAGTAGGTTTTTATTCCCGCTTTTTGATATATTTTTATTTTTTCTTTGACATGTTTTGATACAACAGAAGTTCCAAAACCAAGTTTTACAAAATCGACATATTCGGCGTAACTTTCAACAAAGTCTTCAGCATGCCTTAGTGATATCCCCTTATCCATCACCATTGTAATGCCACTTTGGCGGGGTTGAACTGTTCGTTCAGGTAAATGAGAAAGAGTTACATTATTCATAATTATTTTAGTAAGTAGTTTATAGTTTTACTTTTTAGTTCAGTTAAATTATAGTGGTTTATTTTTAAACGAATGTATTAACTGCATCACTATAGCATCATGCTCCAAAACAGGAAGATACTCTAATAATTCAGAATGTTTATCATAATCTAATTCTAACGCGTGTTCTAAAAATGTCATACCTTCTTTTTTTCTTCCAAGTTCCATTTGTAGGCCACTCATGCGATAATACAATTCAGGAGTTTCTGTAAATTTCAACATTCCTTCCGCTAATATTTTTTCGCAATCTTTGTAATAACCTCCGTCATATAATAGTTTTGCGTAATCTATATAAATATCAAAATCTTCATAACCAATTTCAATAACGCGTTGATAAGCTGCTGCTGCTTCTTCTAAAAAGCCTAATTTATGTTGCACTTCCCCAAACACATACCAATAATCGGCTATATTCGGGTTAATTTCTAAAGCCTTTTTTATATAGTGAATGCTTTCAGTCATTCTGTTTTGATAATCTAATACAATGCCCACACCTAGCCATGCATCCGCATAAGCAGGATCAAGTTTTATAGCTCGATTATAATTTACTAATGCATCTTCATATTGATTTAAATTTTCGTAGCATTCTCCAATATAGTAGTAAGTGCTAGCATCTGGCTCTTCATGCTTAAAAGTTTCTTTATAAACTTCAATAGCATCTACATATCTATCTAATTGCGCTAATGAATTTGCTTTATTAAAATAAGCTGACGAAAAATCTTCTTTAATGGCAATAGCATAATCATAAGCATCAATTGCTTTTTCATATAAACTCAATCGGTTATAGCTAATCCCTAAATTGAACCATGCAAAATAATTATAAGGATGCTCTTCAATATATGCTTCATAAAAAGTAATGGCTTCTTCACTTCTGCCTGTCATTTCAAAGCATAAAGAAAGTTCATTTAAAGCAACGTCGTTTTTTGAATTAATTTTGATGGCTTTTTTCAGATAATACAATGCGTCATTCGCCTTTTCAGCATTTAGAAACTCAATACCAATAGCTACATAAACTTCATCTTTAAATTCTGATAAAGGAATTGCTTTTTTGTAATTTTCGATTGCCTGCTCACTTAAACCAATTTGGCTATAAATAAATCCACGGGTCATGTAAAGTTCACTATTAGAGCTTTCAACTTCTTCAACCTCGTTCAATAAATCTAAAGCTTCACGTGTTTTATGTTGAGAGGATAAGTATTGCGCTAATTTAATTTTTATGGAAGATGAGTAGGGGTAGTGTTCTTGAGCAAAATCTAATGCTTTTCTTGCTAATTCCAAATTAAACCACTGCATATAGTAGTCAATAATCTCCTCCAATTCATCGGCATCAAAAAACTGATGCGTACCCGAAGAAATCATATCTTCAAATCGCTTCAAACTTTTTTCAAAGTCTTCGTTACTTAATCCGTCTCCTTCAAATTCACTCATTATTGTTTTTTTAGAATACCTACAAATTTAACGTTAAAAAAACACTTTAGAAATACTTATTTTTAACAATTAAAATGGTATTTTGTAGAAAAGTAATTGAAGATACTCCTGAGTGTAATTGTATATTTGCTCATTCATTAAATAAAATAACGTGACTTTAATTAAAAGTATTTCAGGAATAAGAGGAACTATTGGTGGAAAACCAGGAGATGGTTTAAGTCCTTTAGATATTGTAAAATTCGCTTCCGCATACGGAACATGGATTAAAAGCAATAATCTAACCAAAAAATCAACTATTGTAATTGGTCGTGATGCCCGTTTATCTGGCGAAATGGTAAATAATATTGTTTGCGGAACGTTAGTTGGACTTGGAATAGATGTAATAGATGTTGGATTAAGTACAACGCCAACCGTAGAAATAGCCGTTACAACCTTAAAGGTTGATGGTGGTATTATTTTAACTGCAAGCCATAATCCCAAACAATGGAATGCACTTAAATTATTAAATCATAAAGGTGAATTTATTTCTGATTCTGAAGGAAAATATATTTTGGAATTAGCTGATAAGGAAGACTTTTCATATAGTGAAGTCAATGAATTGGGCACTTATACACAACGCCACGATTTAGTTCAAGCTCACATTGACATGGTTTTGCAATTACCATATGTGGATGTAGAGGCAATAACTAAAGCAAATTTTTCAGTTGCTTTAGATGCAATTAACTCAAGCGGTGGTATTGTTATACCAATGCTTTTAGAAGCTTTAGGTGTAAAAAGCATACATAAAATACATTGTGAGCCAACAGGTCATTTTGCTCATAATCCAGAGCCTTTACCTGAGCATTTAAGAGATTTATCTGAGGCTGTAGTTAAACATAAAGCGGATGTTGGAATTAGTGTTGATCCTGACGTTGATCGCTTAGCTTTAGTTTGTGAAGATGGTGAAATGTTCGGAGAAGAATATACATTAGTAACGGTTGCTGATGCCGTTTTAAATTTTCATAAAGGTGGAAATACTGTTTCTAATTTATCATCTACTCGTGCTTTACGCGATGTAACTGAAAAATTAGGAGGTTCTTATTCTGCATCAGCAGTTGGAGAAGTAAATGTGGTTAATATGATGAAAGCTACTAATGCTATTATTGGTGGCGAAGGAAATGGTGGTGTTATTTTACCAGAAATACATTATGGACGAGATGCATTAGTTGGCATTGCTATATTTTTATCTCATTTAGCAAAATATGGTAAAACCGCTTCTATGTTGCGCAAATCATACCCTAATTATCATATTTCTAAAAATAAAATTGAATTAACACCAGAAATTGATGTAGATAAAGTGTTGATGAGCGTAAAAGATAAATATGCTAAACAGCCCGTAAATACGGTTGATGGTGTTAAAATTGAGTTCGATAAAGAATGGGTACATTTACGCAAATCAAATACAGAACCTATTATCAGAATTTATAGCGAAAGCGAAAGTATGAGTACAGCAGATGCTTTAGCGAAAAAAATTATAGAAGATATTAAAGAAATAATCAGATAAATATAAACTACCATTAATTACAGTTCATTAAAATGTTTTTAAAAAAAAGTTCTCTTATTATTATCACCCTGCTAATTGTTGCAATCGTAAGTTCGTGTCATCATCATAAAGATTGCAAAGGCAAAAGAAAACGAGCAAAAACAAATATGGGGACTTGGTTATAATTTACCCCGCCCTTTATTAAAATCATTTTATAAAAAATATTAATTTCAACAATAAAACTAAATTTAATCCATATGTCAAAAGTTCACAATTTTAGCGCTGGCCCGGGTATTTTACCGTTAGATGTTTTAAAAGAAGCATCAGAATCTTGTATCAATTTCGATAATATGAATTTATCGTTATTAGAAATATCACATCGTAGTAAAAATTTTGAAGCCGTTATTGACGAGTCTCGTTCATTAGTAAAAGAGTTGTTTGAAGTTAGAGATGAGTATGAGGTATTGTTTTTAGGAGGTGGTGCAAGTACACAATTTGCTATGGTGCCCTATAATTTGCTAAAGGAAACTGGTTATGCTGCTTATGTCAACACAGGAGTTTGGGCTAGTAAAGCCATTAAGGAATCTAAAATTATTGGTAATACTAAGGTAATAGCATCTTCTGAGGATAAAAATTTTAATTATATTCCTAAAGGATACGAAGTTCCTAATGATGCAGATTACTTGCATATTACGTCAAATAATACGATTTATGGAACGCAACTAAAAAGCTTTCCAAAGAGTGATATTCCAGTAGTATGTGATATGAGTTCTGATATTTTTAGTAGAAAAATTAATGCAAAAGATTTTTCTTTAATTTATGCAGGTGCTCAAAAAAACATGGGACCAGCAGGAAGTACGATGATTATGGTTAAGAAAGATATTCTTGGTAAAACAGGTCGCAAAATGTTATCGATGTTAGATTATCAAGTTCATATTAAGGGTGGTACAATGTATAACACGCCCCCTGTATTTCCTATTTATGTTTCGATGCTTACTTTACGTTGGTTAAAAAAACATGGAGGTATTAGTTGGATAGAAAAAATAAATCAACAAAAAGCTGATTTATTATATTCTGAAATTGATCGTAACTCTTTATTTGTTGGTACAACGGCAGTTGAAGATAGAAGTAATATGAATGCTTGTTTCTTATTAAAAGATGTCACTCAAGAACCAGAATTTGATAAATTATGGAAAAGTATGGGTATTGATGGGATTCGTGGACATCGTGATGTTGGCGGTTACCGTGCTTCTATGTATAATGCCTTACCGTTAGAAAGTGTACAAGTATTAGTAGATGCTATGAAAGCATTTGAAACTAAGTTCGCTTAGCTTTTGAAAGATTATTTGAACAATAATTATACATCATTAACGTTTATCAATAGTGAAATATTTAGTTTTTAGTTTATTATTGATACATGTTTTTATTCTGAAGTCACAGGATAAGATGCCTGAATTGCCAAGGTTTTCAGTGCGTGTTAATTGTGGTATTCCTAAATTAGTTTCTAGTGAATTATTGTATAATACATTTTCAGGAGTAGTTTTAGGAGATGCAAGTGTAAATTGTAAACTATTTTCAAATGTTTTTGTTGGAATAGGTTATTCTTATTCCTATTCAAAAGCGCAAAAAGCATTGCGTGATCAAAATATTAACACTTATATGCAAACACATAATGGCTATATGAAAGTTGGATACGATCATTTTTTTAGTCAAAACGGATTCACAACAATATCATTAAATGTAGGTTCAAATTTAACTTCATTTAGTGGAATTAGGTATTATAATGATTCGTTAAAGGGGAAGTATCCAACTCAATTTATTAGCGCTTTTGTTGAACCGCAGATTGGTGTTTATTTCATTGTTGATCCAAATGTGGCTATTGGTGGTCATATCGGATATAACTATAACTTAGCAAGGTTTGATAGTCATTACCCAGGCACAGATAAATGGTTGTCAAATTCTAGTAGTTTATCTAATAAATGGAACATCAGTTCTATCACGCTTTGCTTTGGAATGTATGTGGGGTTGGCTAAGAAAAAATAATGGATTTAATAATTCATTTTATTTTTATTTATCACACAAACACATCTGAATCCAACACTTGCTGAAGGTTTTGCATAAGTTATATCTTTTCCAATTCGTATTTGCTCTAAACGATTATTCCAAGCGCCCCCTTTGCAGGTGCCTTTTTCAAAGGTCATTTCAGCTACGTTTCCAATCATATTATATAATCCAAAATAATTTTTAGTATAAGAATTAACTGGAACTGTAACATCATTGTTTGCATTCAAATACTTAGTTTTTCCTTTAACAATAATAGTATCAACTGGTATGACACAATTTAATCTTGCATTTCCTTTTTCATCTACTCCATTATTGTAAAATATATTTAAGGATGCTGTTGCGAGTAATTCCCACTCGGTTTTGGTTGGTAATCTATAAGCTATATTTTGATTTTTGAAATTCTTTTTTATAGATAAAAACATTTTTACCCTCGCGGTACGCCAATTACAAAAAGCAAGGACTTGTTCATAAGAAACGCCAACTACAGGATAATCTTTGTACGCGGGATGCCTATAATAATATTGAACATACGGCATATTGTATGACAATTTTTCAATCCATACATTTGTATCTGGTAGTACAAATAAATGCTCTTTAGAATTTTTTCCATAAACTTGAGCTGTCCAATCTTCAAATTCTCTCCAGCCTAAATTAGATATTTCAGTTTCATCAGCATAAAGCGTATCGTTAATTTGAATAGTACCTGGCGGTGTAAATTCTTTTTGTTTGATAAATGATAGCCCAGTAATGGCAATAGTTAGATAGATGAAAAGTGTTTTCATGTTTATTTATTTAATGGTTTGATTATCAAAATTTAATATTTGTAATATATTTTTATTTTTATCCAAAATATAAGTACAGGGTGTTCCGCTATTAAGAGTATAGTATTCTGGTTTATTATTAAAATCAGATATAAAAGAAATAGTGTTATCATATTTTGGAATTAAGGTTTTTATATCAGAAAGACTACCTTCAAAGACAGAAATTATAACAATTTTTTTATTAGACTTTTTTTTGTAAGTAATAAAATCGTTTAGTTGATTAATGCAGTAATCACAGTAAAAATAATTAAAGTTCAATATTATTTCATCAGCAATGATGGAATATAAGTACAAACTATCATTGTTAATACTTGGCAAGTATACGTTTGGGTATTGTACTCCTTTTAAATTATCAGTTATTTTTTTCTTTGCATCAAAATAACTATTTGAAATAGTATCACCTACTTTAATAGTCTCACCTTTATAATTATTAAGACTAGTTTCTCGAAACGCTCTGTCAAATTCTAATGTTTGACTAATACCATTTAAATATGATATACAAATAGTAAGTAGTAAAAAGGCTTTCATGTTTAGATATTATTATTATTATTTAAATGACATAATTGAGTAATTAAAGGAGGAATATTAAATCCCCAATGCATTCTTAAAATCAACCGCATCATTTACATCTGCTGGTAGTTCTAATAAAGGAAATTTATGTTGTTTTTCTTTGATAATACTCGCAAACAATTCTTTACTACAAGTGTACATTTTACCATTTGCCAAAACGCATAAACTATAACTATCCTGAGGATTATAGGTCATGGGTTCGTGCCCATTAAAATTATAAACGATGTTTTTAGTATGACTAATTAAAAACGTGTTCGTTGGTCTAATAAAAGAAGTCCCATTATTTAAAACAAATATAGGATTTAAACTTTCTCCTTCAGGTATGGTATTTGGGCAATCCGAATTATAACAATTAAACTTACTTACTTGAAAGGTTCTAATAATACGTTCTTGCTTACCCATCGTACTAAATTTTTCAGCATTTTTATTGTCTTGTTCTTGCCTTAATTTAATGCGTTCTCGAACCAATTCTTCACTCAATTTTTTCTGTTCGGCTAAATAGGCTTGTTGTTTGGCTTCAAATTCTTCTTTTAGTTTTTTCTCGTCAGCTTCACGTTTCGTTACTAAATTTTTATACTCACCAAATTTTTTCTCGTAAGTTACAAGGGCTTTAGCATAGTTGGTGCCTGTTAATGCAGGATAAACAATCAAGTTCTCAACACGCTCTTTTAATTTCAGAGTCAGTAAATAATTTTTCCCTTTTTGTGGGCCTTCAGAAATTTCGGCACTACTCCAGGTAATGTCTGATAATTTGGAGGTGTAATTTTTATTTTCGGTACCAACTTCAAACACAGCATTTTTAAAAGCTTCTAACTCAGGAAACTCTTTATAATTCACATCTAATTCAAATTTAGGTCTCCCTTCTATTGATTTTACTGGTTTTAGGGGCTGAGTAGTTTTCGGTAATTGATTTACTTTTTTAGTATAAACCACTTTTTCAGTTTCTATTTTTGGCGGAATGGCATCTATTTGTTTTTGAAGACTGATAGTTTTTAAATTAGCATCAATCTCTTTTTTGTCATGTATTTGCTCATTTTTTAATCTTTTATCTTCAATCTTTAAATTGTCTCTCTTAACATACACCCAATTTCTGGTAATCGTATCTAAAACATATTGATTGAATTTATCAGTAGTATTGTTGGACGCTAAATCAACTGTAATTATTTTTTTAGGATTAATGTATATAGGTTCACCGTCTTTAAATCCTTTAATATCAAACATTCCAGCACTTTCTAAGGTTGATTTAATGCCAGCGCTATCGTAAGCCATCGGAATTCCACTTGCAATAATATCGGCTTGGTTATGAAATTCTCGATATTGTATTTCTACATCGCCTACAATGTTTTGTCCTTGTTTATTTACAAAGGCATTTTTAGGAATACTAATTTTTGATTGAGTTGAATGTTTAATTTCTGCACCTTGTTCGGCTTTTACTTTATAAGAAGTAAAAGGAATGTTTAGTTTGGATATAGGTGGTGCGATGAAAGCCTTATTTGACTTTGCTTTAGAGTTAACATCTGAATTTTTTTGAGAAGTAATTGTAGTATCATTAGACTGTTGTTTTGGTGTATTTTTTTTAAATAATGTAAAATAAGAAACTGTGCAAACTACCGTAATTCCTGCTATGACCGATGAATAAGCTATTTTTTTACTTTTTGAAAAACCAATGTCATTACGGGCTTTTTTGACACTTTCAGCTTTAAACTTTTCAACTAATTCTCCAAAATCTTTATGGGAGTTAATTTCTTCATCAGGAACAGCAGGGCGGTTTAAATTAAATTTAGTTGCCATATTTATTATTTTTAGTAAGCGTTTTTTTTACTCGATCAAGTATGCGATATAATTTCACTTTTGCATTTGTTTCAGTTATATTAAGAATTTCAGCAATTTCTTTAAAGGGTCTTTTTTCAAAGAAACGTAATTCAATCATTTGTAAATCATCTTCTGGTAAATCTTTTATAACTTTCATTAATTTACCTTGGTACTGTTCCAAATATTCTTCTTCTACTTCTTCACAAATATTCTTTAAATCACTAATGTCAGCATTAACAGTACGCAGGTTTTTATTGGTTCTAAATAATTGCATCACTTCGCTATGAGCAATTCGGTATAACCAACTTGCAAATGGCACACCTTTATACTCATATTTCCCAATATTACTTAACGCTTTCAAAAATACTTGAGAGGTTAAATCAAAGGCCGTGTCCTTACATTCTAGTCTTTGGTATATGTAGCCAAAAATTTGTTTGTAATATTTATCATATAAAGGCCCGAAATTTTCCGGATTTAGTTTTGCAGCTTCAATAATTTGTTGCTCACTGAGTAACATTTCTGAAGTATGGTGGTATCGTGCTGAAAATTCCATAAATAAGCTGCGTTTTAAAGCATTACAGAGTTATAATACAAAAGCTCATAAAAAGTTACAGTCAAAACAATAATAAATGTTAGTTACTTGTTAATTTGCTGAGTGTCAAGATCATTATTTTTATATATTTTGGGTGAAATGTAATTTTTTATGGGCGAAACATGGTTTTGATCGAGTGAAGTGATTTAAATTTGGACAATTTTTTTAAAATAACACCTATTAATTCATTCATTTTTGCCCTTCATTAAAAAAAATAGAATGTTTTTATAATTTACTTCCATTCATTTTTATGAATTTTAAATATACCAAAGAGGTTCTATTCTCAAACATAAAAACCTTACTTTAGCCCCGCAAATAATTAGACTATGCAATTCGAGTTATCATTAGAATATATTGAACACCTTAAAGATGCCATCGTTAAAAAAGACGATGCGTATCTGAAAGCTCAGCTCAAAGAATTGTATGCTGTTGATATTGCCTTGGTATTGAATCGACTAGATATCGATGAAGCCAATTATTTGTATGATATTATTGATGAGGATATTGCCTCTGATGTATTATTAGAGATGGAAGAGGATAAGCGTGAGGCTTTACTAGCAACGTTTAGTACCAAAGAAATTGCTGAGCAGCTCGATAACATGGAGTCGGATGATGCTGCCGATATGATTAATGAACTTCCTGAAGAAATTCAAGATGAAGTATTGTCTCAAATTGAAGACATTGAACAAGCCAGCGACATTGCTGATTTGTTAAATTTTGAAGAAGGAACTGCGGGATCTTTAATGGCAAAGGAATTAGTAAGCGTGTATGCTCATGAAACAGTAAGTGCTTGTATAGATGAAATACGAGCGCAGGCAGAAAGTGTGGATGTGATGTATGCTGTTTATGTTGTAGACGAAAATGAAAAATTGATTGGGATGTTGTCTCTTAAAAAATTAATTATTTCTCATCCCTTAGCTAAAATAGAAGAAATTTATGATGCCGATATTATTTCAGTAAAAACATCTTCTTCCAGTGAAGAAGTGGCTGAATTAATTCAGAAATATGATTTAGTTGTCATTCCAGTTATTGACCAACTCGGTCGTTTAGTTGGGCGTATTACCATTGATGACGTGGTGGATGTAATGCGTGAAGAAGCTGAAAAAGATATTCAGCGAATGAGTGGTATTACGGATGATGTTGATAGTAATGACAATGTGTGGCGTTTATCAAAAGCACGAATCCCCTGGTTATTAGTTGGTATGTGTGGCGGAATTGTTGGTTCTCGTATTATTAGTAGTTATGAAGGACAAATTCACTTGCGTCCAGAAATGGCTTTCTTTATTCCATTAATAGGGGCTACAGGTGGAAACGTTGGTGTACAATCTTCATCTATTATCGTTCAAGGTTTAGCTAATAATACCATGCTTAGTGAGAAATTAGCCCCAAAATTATTAAAAGAGTTAAGTGTTGGTTTAGTTAATGGATTGATTTGTTCGGGCCTAATTTTAGGTTATAATATGTTAATTAGCGAATCATTTGCATTAGCCGCAACGGTAAGTGTAGCTTTATTTACAGTGATTATCTGTGCTTCTTTTTTAGGAACCTTTGTTCCACTAACGATGCATCGTTTCAAAATAAATCCGGCTTTAGCAACTGGACCTTTCGTTACAACATTAAATGACATAATAGGGATATCCATTTATTTTTTAGTTGGAAGATTACTTTATGATATTTTTTAGAATTAACTGAGAATTTCAATGAGAGAAAGCCCATATAAAATAGAGATTTCTAAGTTGAATGACTTACAAGAATTGTCAAAAAATACTTGGATAGTTATATTACATGCATCTCGAATCCCTCCACACATAGGTCTTTTAGTAGATGGAAATTATAATTCGTTGACGATTAAAGGGAATGAATTAAATATCAACATCGCCGTTTTATTAAAAACAATTCAGCAAAAAAAAATAGAATCCCTATTCATACAACTTAAAAAACATCCAGTTTTTAGTGCAAATTATCAGTTAGAAATTTGTCAACATCATATTCAACAATTTATTCAGGTAAATAACGAAGCAACGTGTTTAAGTCCAGTTAAGTTATTTTTACAGGAGTTTTATGTTATTCCATTAAATGATAAAGAATTATTATTTGAATTAATCGAACGATTAAAACAAAATGATTATATTCATAAAGCAATTGGATTTAATGTAGAACAACATCTTATTAATCATGAATTTCAATTACCCATTTATTCTAATTCCGAATTAAAAAAAGTAATTGAAATTGAGCGAGCTAATTTTTACAAAAAATAATGTTTATACATACAGACAATATTTATTTAAGGGCGCTTGAGCCAACTGATTTAGAGTTGCTTTATGTTTGCGAAAATGACCGATTGGTATGGAAAGTCAGTAATACCATTACGCCATTTAGTAAATATGTTTTAAAGCAATATCTTGAGGCTTCTCAAAATGATATATACACGAATAAACAATTGCGATTAATGATTTGCAAAACAAAATCTCATGAATGTATTGGAACAATTGATTTATTTGATTTTGATGCATTGAACGGTAGGGTAGGACTTGGTATATTAATATTTGAAGCCTTCCGGAAACAAGGCTTTGCAGTTGACTCCATACAATTAGTTAAAAAATATGCTTTTGAAACGTTATTACTTCATCAAATGTATTGTAACATCAGCGCCTCAAATAGTGAAAGTATTACCTTATTTGAGAAATGTGGGTTTTTACAAATTGGTCTGAAAAAGCAATGGAATCGTTTGAATACAAATGAATACGAGGATGAGTGGATATATCAATTGGTCAAAGATTAGATAAATTTTAAATAGCATCATAAATTTCCCTTTTTTATCAAAAAAATGTTTGTTTTCCCAATAAAAATCTTATTTTTGAAAGCAAATTTAGACCTAATCTCACTATGAACATTCACGAATATCAAGGTAAAAGTATATTAAAAAGTTTTGGCGTAGCCATTCAAGAAGGAATTGTTGCTGAAACTCCAGATCAAGCAGTAGCTGCAGCCAAACAAATTATGGAAACATATAAGTGCGGTGGCGTTGTTATTAAAGCACAAATCCACGCAGGTGGACGCGGTAAAGGAGGCGGAGTAAAATTTGCACCAAATTTAGAAAAAGTTAAAGAGGTTGCTACTAACATTATTGGTATGCAATTAATTACCCCTCAAACGAGCGCTGAAGGGAAATTAGTAAATAAAGTATTAGTTGCTCAGGATGTATATTATCCAGGAGCTACTCCTACAAAAGAGTTATACATGAGTATCTTGTTAAATCGTTCCACTGGTCGTAATATTATTATGTACAGCACAGAAGGAGGAATGGATATAGAACAAGTTGCAGAAGCTACTCCTCATTTAATTTGGAAAGAAGAAATTGATCCAAAAGTAGGATTACGTGATTTTCAATGTCGTAAAGTAGCATTTAACCTTGGGTTAAGTGGAAATGCATTTAAAGAAATGACAAAATTTGTTGCAGCTTTATATAAAGCATATGATTCAATTGATTCATCTATGTTTGAAATAAATCCTGTATTAAAAACTTCTGATGATAAAATTATTGCAGTTGATGCTAAAGTAACTTTAGATGATAACGCCTTATATCGCCATAAAGATATTGAAGCTATGCGTGATGACACTGAGGAAAATCCAGTTGATGTACAAGCGCGTAAAGCAGAATTGAATTATGTGAAATTGGATGGAAATGTTGGCTGTATGGTTAATGGTGCAGGTTTAGCAATGGCTACTATGGACATCATTAAGTTATCAGGTGGCGAGCCTGCTAATTTTTTAGATGTTGGTGGAACTGCAAATGCTGAACGTGTTGAAAAAGCGTTTCATATCATTTTAGGAGACAAAAACGTAAAAGCGATTTTAGTAAATATTTTTGGAGGTATTGTTAGATGTGATAGAGTAGCTCAAGGAGTAATTGATGCGTACAAAAACATGGGAAATATTACAGTTCCAATTATTGTTCGTTTGCAAGGAACAAATGCTGAAGCAGCAAAAAAATTAATTGATGAATCAGGGTTAAAAGTATATTCTGCCATACAATTGCAAGAAGCCGCAGATTTAGTAGCTAAATTAATTGGAAAATAAAAATTAAAAAAACAACCGTTATGCTAATTAAAAAGAATTATTTACTAATCGTTCCCTTTGCAGCAACATTATTGTTGGCTTCTTGTGGTGGAGATAAAACAGAAGAGAGTGAAGAGTCAACAGTTGTAGATACTGCAACCGTTGCTGTTCCAGATAATCAAATAACTGAAACATTTTTTCAAGTTCCTTCTCCAGGTGAGATGCTTACGTTTATTAAAATGGTAGGCGGTAAAAATAATAAAAATGTTAGTTTTTTAAATAGCCCAGATAATCAAAAAAACTATAGTGATAATAAATCTAAAGCTCTAAATTTTGGTATTTACAGTTGTGATTTAAGTTATTGTTCAATATTTGAAATTGGTTCAGAGGCTTTAAAGTATTTTAAAACCGTAAAACAATTAGGCGATCAAATTGGTGTTTCTACTGCAATTAAGCCTGAAGTAATGAAACGTTTAGAAAGTAATATTGGTAATCCTGATTCTTTATCTGTCATCACTGATGATGTTTATTTTTCTTCTTTTGAAACGCTTGAAGCTAGTAAACAAGGACCAACATTATCTTTAGTTGTTGCTGGTGGTTGGATCGAAAGTTTATATATAGCAACCAATTTAGCTAAGTATGAAGCGAATAGCCCAATTGTTGAGCGTTTAGCAGATCAAAAATATACATTAGATAATTTAAATGAGTTTTTAAAAAAATATGAAAGTGATGCAAGTGTTGCCTCTGTTATAGTTCAATTTACTGAGTTGCAAGCTGAATTTGCTAAAATAAATGAAAAAGAAGTAGTAGCTTCTAAATCTTCAGATAAATCAAAAACTGTATTAGGTGGAGGAACTAAAGAATTGGTTTTATCCGCGGAGCAATATAAGGCAATCGTTGATAAAATTAAATCTGTTCGTAACTCATTCACTTTAACTAAATAAAATATCTTTTCAGATTTTTTAAATATAAAATATTCAACTATGAAAAAACTAGCAACAATTATTCTCTTTTTAAGCACTACAGTGGCTTTAGCTCAAACTGGGGTGTGCGGTCAATTTCACCGACAATATTGTGTTTCTAAAGGGACAGACAAGGCCGTTATGTGGATTTATAATGCTCAGTCAAAAAGTGGATTATTCAATCAAGGTCAAACATCAAAAATCCGTTGCGTTATATACAAAGGAATGGATTATAGAATTAATGTTTGTTGTGAAACGACTATTGGAGACAAAGTAAATTATAAAATTTTTGATGCTCGTACAAATGAGTTATTATTCGATAACGCTACAGTTCAAAATGATCCTTTATTTGAGTTCCAAAGTACTGCTACGCGCCAGTTAATTATAGAAGTTACTGTTCCAAAAGGAGCTACTGAAACTGATAAACACAAACCTGTTGATGCAGCATGTGTAGGTTTATTAATTGAGCACAAAGTAACTCCTAGACAAGGCTTCTCTCAGTACTAAGTTTTAGTCATATTATATAAAAGCCATAGATTTACAGATTGTTGTCTGGAATTTATGGCTTTTTTCGTTCCTATTAGTTTTTTAAACGATTCATATAAGAATTCAAAATAGAATTATTAAATAAATAAACATGACTGGTGTAAATAAAGTAATATTAGTAGGGAATTTAGGAAAGGATCCAGAGCTAAAATATTTGGATGGTAATATTGCAAAGGTAACTTTTAGTTTAGCTACTAGCGAATCCTATAAAGATAAATTAGGTAACAAAGTTGAGCAAACAGAATGGCATCATATAGTTTTGTGGCGTAATATGGCAGAAAGTGCTGAAAAAATGCTTAAAAAAGGGACACAAATATATTTAGAAGGTAAATTGCAAACCCGTCAATGGATAGATAAAGATGGGGTTAAGCGCAACCTAACAGAAATTATAGGAGAATCATTTTTGGTGTTACAGAAGAAAGAAAATGCTGAATGATAGTTTTTTTAATGAAAATCGAACGTATTTTAATTAAATATAGGCAATTCTTAGTTTTCAACTAATTTTCAACAGTATAGTAAGTTCTACAAAAAAATATAAATATTTGTTACGAACTAAAAAATTAATTAAATGAGCGAAGAGAGAGAAAGAACAGAAAGAGAAGATTTGTTTTCTAAGGCTGTAAAAGCAGGTAAGCGTACCTATTTTTTTGACGTGAAATCAACACGTGGAAATGATTATTATTTAACCATAACTGAAAGTAAAAAACGTTTTGGTGATGATGGTAAATTTTCGTACGAAAAACATAAAATATTTTTGTACAAAGAAGACTTCGAGAAATTTATGGAAGGATTAAACGAATCCATTGAAATCATTAAAGAAAACGCCCCTCCAATTGTAGAACGAGAGCCTTACAACGAAAAAAAAGGTGATGTAAACTTTGAAGATTTAGGAAAATAAGATTTACATAAATGATATTAAAAAGCAGTTATTTAACAGTTGTTAGGTAGCTGCTTTTTTAGTATAACCTTATCTAAAAACATAACTTAAATTATTTCATCAAAAAAATATTAAATAATATTGCAGAATAAAAATATTATAATAACTTTGTATCGCAAAGTGCTTTTAATATTTATAACATGACAACAGAAAATACCAACCACCTCGAAGCGATACAAGATATTCGCAACATGATGAAAAAATCAACTCGCTTTTTATCATTGAGTGGGTTGTCGGGTGTATTTGCAGGTGTTTTTGCATTAATAGGCGCATATGTGGCATATTTGTATTGTCAGTTCATTAATTATCATAATTGCTATACAGGTGATGGTACGGATACTTTTTATATAAACACGGTTTATTTTAATTTTATATTAATAGCCGTCAGTATATTGTCCTTATCTATTTTAACAGCGTATTATTTTTCGAATCGAAAAGCAAAACGGATGGGCCAAAATTTATTTGATCATACGGCGATTAGAGTATTAATTAATTTATGTATTCCTTTAGTGGCTGGTGGTATATTTTGTTTAGCGCTATTAAATGATGGGGCAGTCTATTATATAGCGCCCGCTATGTTGTTATTTTATGGACTGGCATTAATTAACGCGAGTAAATATACCTATGATGATATTCGTTACTTTGGAATTTGTGAAATTGTATTAGGGTTAATCAATGCCTTCAATTTAGGAAATGGATTATTATATTGGGCACTTGGGTTTGGAGTGTTGCATATCGTTTATGGTGCAACCATGTGGTATAAGTATGAAAGAGGAACGAAAGAGATTTAGGCCTTTTTATAAATGAAAAATTATATATATAATTTAAATAAAGCGTTTGAGAATCGTATCCGGCTGGGTTTGATGAGTGTATTGATGGTGAACGACAGTGTTGATTTTAGTACGATGAAAGAAACACTTGATATTACAGATGGAAATTTAGCGAGTCATGTTACTGCATTAGAGAAAGAAGGTTATATACATGTTAAGAAAGAGTTTGTTGGTAAGAAACCTTTAACGACTTATTCTGCTACAAAAATTGGTATGAAAGCTTTTAATGAACATTTAGATGCGCTTGAAAAATTATTAAAGGATCGTTAATCCTTTTTTTTGAACAAAAACTTTGAAATTCAAAGTACTTTTAATTAAAAGAAACTAAAATTAATAATATATAAAATGAAAACAACAGAGCTAAAAAAAATCAGAAGAGTGGTAATGGTATTTATCATATTGTTAGTATTAAGTGGCGTTACCGCGTTTCCATTAGTAACAGAGGCTGATTGGATGATGGCACACCTAAATTCGTTTCCTCATTTTTTTCATCATTGGATACAGCAAGTTTCGGACGCAGTTCATCAAACGCCGTCTGTGGTTTTGTATGGAACTGATTGGTTAGCTTTTGCTCATATGATTATCGCTTTGTTTTTTGTGGGCGTTTATATTAATCCAGTAAAAAATAAATTTAACATTACGATTGGAATTATTTCTTGCATCGCAGTATTTCCTTTAGCCTTTATTTGCGCACCTATTAGAGGCATCCCTTATTATCATGTATTAATAGATTGTTCATTTGGCGCCTTAGGTTTAATTCCATTAGTATATGTGAAACATCAAATTAAGGTATTAGAAAAAAATATAACTAAAAATGTATAAGTGTTAAAAACAACATAATCCTATGAAAATGAGAACAGCACGCGAGAATCCTAAAACTATAATTGATTATATAATGCAAATACATTTGAAAACTTCTTCTTGGGTGGCTACTTTGATAGGACCTATGGTATTTAGCATTGGTTCAAATGATAAAAATTGGAATATGAATAGAGTCCAATTGCTCCAATATGCAGATGGAAGTCTTGGTAAGTCTTTAGGTGAATTCTTAAAGAAGAATGAAGTGGAATTATTGGTAGGAGCAGAGTACCATGATATTCATCATATTCTATTTGATTATTCTTTAACGTTTAAAGATGAAGTAGCCTTGCAGTTTTTTTTACATGGCAATGGCAATAAATCTATTGCTTCTATTAGTACACGTATTGGAGCATGGTGTTTACTTCCTACTGAATGGAAATATCTTAATGCAGCTTATAAAAGAGGTAAACTCTATAAAAATATTTCAATCATTAATTTTAAATCTATGTTAAATCAGGATTTGAAAGAAATAAAAGCTTCTCTTATCAAATAAATATATTTCAAACAAATAATAAAAAAAAACATGAAAAAGAACGATTATCTTTTGCTCACAGCCACAGGCGCTTACAGCTTATTATTTTTTCAACAAAATGCCGGAATTAACTTTTTAATCTTTTCTATGGTTTTAATAATCATACTCTTATTGAAAAATAAACATTTATTAAAGAATAAAAAATGGCTATGGTCAGTCACATTATGTCTTATTTCAGCAAGTTGCGTATTTGTACATTCAAGCTCATTGGCTATAATTGCTAATGCGATGAGTTTGTTATTAGTATCGGCTTTTTCATTTAATAGTATAACATCCAGTATTTTCTCATTTTTATTTAGCTGCTATACTGTTATATCTTGCGTGGTGTATATTATTATTGATTCTGTTTCGCGTCTTAAACCAAACCCACAAATAGAGACTTCAAAACGTAGTTATAAAGTACTAACTTCATTTATAGTCGTTTTTTTAAGTGTCATTTTTTTGAATTTGTATCAATCAGCTAATCCTTTATTTGCCGAAAACACCAAGTGGATTAATTTAGATTTCATTTCAATTTCATGGATTTTCTTTACGCTGGGTGGTTTTTTATTAATGTATGCATTTTTGTATCACAGAACTATAAAGCCATTAGAGACTTGGGAAAATAACTTGTCTATTAAAAATAGGATCATTCAGGAAAATGATTCCGTTGGAAAACATTATGAAACTGAGCAATTTGGAGGATTACTATTATTTATTGTTTTAAACTTAATGTTAGTTATTTTAAATAGTGGAGATATACAAACGCTTTATTTTAAAGGTGGCTTACCAAAAAACGTATCTCATTCTGATTTTGTGCACAACGGAGTGGGTATTATCATTTTTTCCATCATCATTGCTACGAGCTTAATTATGTTTTTGTTTCGTAAAGAATTTGTTTCGATAAAAAATAATAAGGCATTAATGGCTTGTGTTTATATATGGATAGGGCAAAACATACTGATGCTTACTTCAACGGCACTGAGAAATCAAATTTATATTCACGATTACAATTATACTTATAAACGAATTGGAGTGTATGTTTGGCTGATGTTAGCGGTTATAGGTTTGTTAATTATGTTTTTCAAATTATACAAAAAACAATCTAATTGGTATTTAATAAAAACGAACATGGCTGTTTGGTTTACAGTTCTTACTCTGAGTAGTTTAGTTAATTGGGATTTACTAATTACACGTTATAATATCACTAATAAGCCATTAAAAGACGTTGATTTTTATTATTTGTTTTCGCTCTCTGATTCTAATTTACCTGATTTAATTGCTATTTCTAACAAAACAGGGTTTTACAAATGCCCTGATAGTTTAAGAAATTATTCAAGTGATACACAACGCTATTACAATCAAACGTATTCTCAATTATTAAATGAAAAACTTCAACATTATTTATCGGATTACACCAATGATTTTCGTAGCTTCGATTTAAGAGACCAATATATTATCAATAGTATTTACAAATCAAAAAAATAACATTATGGACAATTACTCATCTCATTCTACCGACGAATTTATATATATGATTCTAGTAGGTTTATTTTTAACTGAATTTGCCGTTGGCGTAGTACAATTAATTGGCGCTATTATTAGAACGATTATTTCAGTTAATAATGGCAAGCCTTCCCGTAAATTGAAAATTTATTGGGTAGTCGTATTAGGTTATTTTTTAGTTTTTGTTGTATTATATTATTTGCAACAGTATTTTATAAAAAACCTTGCAATTAATCATTATAACGATTTTAATTCAGATGATTATATGAATAATATAAAAGTATATAGCTATTTTATGTATGCTTACATTGGATGGATAGCCGCCGCTTGGCTTATTGCTATTTGGTATTGGGTTTATATTGTATTTTCTAAAAACAAAAAAGAAATAGTTTCAGACTCGTATCCTACTGATGTTTTAGTTTCTAAAGATGATACGTTAACTAATTCATAAATTAGATAATATGAAAACGTTTAAACAACTAATATATTCTTTCGTCTTATTTAGTTTAGCATTACTTTCTTATCGTATTATTAAAAGTGAATCGTTGAGCTATATTTTTTTAGTATGGAATTTGTTTTTAGCTTTTATTCCATGGTGGATTAGCAATATATTGAAACGCAAAGAAAAATTAACCTTCATACATCTTCCTATTATTTTGATATGGCTGTTGTTTTTGCCAAATGCACCTTATATTTTAACGGATTTATTTCATTTAAAACCTCACATAGGTTTGCCATTGTGGTTCGACTTAATATTAGTGTTATCTTTTGCTTTAACAGGAATGATTGTTTTTTTTAAATCGTTAAAAGATATGTTGAAGCTATTAAATAATAGAATATCTCAATTTTATGTGACTATTATTACGCCATTTATATTTTGGTTAGTTGCTTACGGCTTGTATTTAGGACGATATTTAAGATTTAATAGTTGGGATATTATTCATCCATTTCGATTAATGAATGCAAGTTTTAATATTTTATTTGAAAAAGACACCATTGGCTTTACTTTAATTTTCTCTGTTTTCATGTGGTTTTTATATGTTATGCTTACTTGTTTTAATAAATATGAAGAAGCATAATTTGAGTTATCGATTAATAATTGATCTATTTTTAGGATTTGGTATTATATGTCTATTTGCGCTTATATTTGTTGGACTATTTTTATTAACCATTGCGTTAGAAATTAATTGATATATGAATTCCCTTTTTAAATCATTTGGCTATGCCTTTAAAGGTATAAAAATGGCTCTTTCGCAACGTAATCTGAAAATTCATGTTGCTTGCGCATTTATAGTAATAGCATTAGGATTTTTCTTTCAAATAACAACAATTGAATGGTGTATGATAGATCTATGTATAGGCTTTGTAATTGCCTTAGAAATTATAAATACTGCTATTGAATATGTTGTGGATTTAGTTAGCCCACAATTTAATGAATTGGCTGGAAAGATAAAAGACATAGCGGCCGGAGCTGTTTTAGTCGTTTCAATTTCTGCTTTACTATGTGGTATCTTGATTTTCGGAAAATATATAGTAGCTTTACTTTAAAGATTCAATAAAGAATAAAAAGTTGTCTAATGCTTATTGTCTAACTATAACATACAATTGTATAATTACATATTATTCACAATAAAAAACTATTAAAACTATGTCTCAATTTCCAGAAACCGAATTAATCCTGACTCCTGATAAAAGGGTTTACCATATTAATCTTAAAGCAGAAGATATAGCTGATGACATTATTGTGGTTGGTGATCAGCATCGTGTAGCACAGATATCAGCTCACTTTAGTAAAATTGAATTTAAAACCGAACACCGTGAATTTGTAACGCATACTGGTATGTATAACGGAAAACGAGTAACCGTTTTGTCGACAGGCATTGGCACCGACAATATAGATATTGTGATGAACGAATTAGATGCTGCCGTTAATATTAACCTAGAAACACGTGAGTTAAATCCAATTCACCGTTCGCTTAATATTATTCGTTTAGGAACTAGTGGAGCATTACAAGCTGATATACCTGTAAATGGCATTGTTGTTAGCTCTCATGGCTTAGGATTAGATGGGTTATTAAATTTTTATGATAATTGGCAAAGTATCAATGAAAACGACATCAGCGACTCATTTATAAAACATACCAATTGGTTGCCAAATTTGCCTTATCCTTATTGTGTAAAGGCATCCGATCAATTAATGGAGAAATTTAAAAAAGGAACTCATATAGGTATTACAGCTACTGCCCCTGGCTTTTATGGTCCGCAAGGTCGCCAAATTCGTTTAAAAGCTGCCATGCCTTATTTAAACGAACTATTAACAGCTTATAAATTAGGAGAACATCGTATTACGAATTTCGAAATGGAAACATCTGCACTTTATGGTTTAGGAAAGTTATTAAACCATCAATGTTTAACAGCTTGCGTTATTATAGCAAACCGCGTCCGTAAAGAGTTTACAAGTGATTATAAGAAAAGTGTAGAGATATTAATACAAGAAAGTTTACAACGATTAACAATGTAATTGTTAAAAAAAACAAATATGAAGGTAAAAATAGCTCCAATTAGGGGCTATTTTTGTTTTATATGAAATGTTCATCATTCCTTATTGTTCTATATTAAAAAATTGCATGATGAATATAACATATAGCTATTGATAATAATATCAACCATTATATGAGACCTAAAAAAAACGAAATGAACCTAAAAGAAGTAATTGCCTTAATTACTTTGTTAGATGACCCAGATGATGGAATTTATTCTGAGGTGAAAAATAGGTTTATTATTTTAGGTCCACCTGCGATTCCTCATTTGGAAACAGCTTGGGAAAATAGCTTTGATGCTCTTATGCAAAAGCGTATCGAAGGAATTATTCATACTATACAATTTAGAGCGCTTCAATATGCTCTTAAATACTGGGCAGAAAACGAACAAGATGATTTGTTTAGAGGTTGTATCATCATTGCGCGTTACCAATATCCAGATTTAGATGAGATTAAACTGAAAAAACAATTGCAGCAAATTAAGCAAGATGTTTGGTTAGAATTACACGATGATTTAACTGCGATAGAAAAAGTAAAAATAATTAATCACATTTTATTTGAAGTGCATCAATTCGGAGGTAATATTTCCAATTATCATGCGCCTCAAAATTCATTTATTAATGTTGTTTTAGAAACAAAAAAAGGAAACCCAGTAATGTTAAGTGTTATTTATGCGCTTATTTGTAAAGAACTTGGTATTCCTGTATATGGCGTTAATCTTCCACAACACTTTGTTTTAGCTTATATCAATGATTTTGCGAATTTGATTGATCCTTCAGACAAAACACTTTCTGATAATATTTTATTCTATGTTAACCCTTTTAGTAAAGGGTTGATATTTAATCATCAGGATGTTGATGCTTTTATTAAGCAATTGAATATAGAACCTGAAACTAAGCATTATTTGCCTTGCAGTAATTTAGATATTATTAAGCGTGTTATTAATAATTTAATTTTCTCTTTTGATAAAATGGGCTATGCTGAAAAAGTAAAAGAATTAAAAGATTTAGAGAAACAACTTTAGTTATATAAATAAGTTAAGCTGTTCGTTAGCCTAATCATGTTAAATTAGCAATTTAGTATATGATTTCAGCAATATATTTAATGGTTAAACATTGAGATTGATAATTTAGTGGTAAGAAATTTAATGACATGAAAATTAAAAAATCTTATCAAACCAGTTTAATCTGGATTATTTCTTTTTGCCTTTTCACTTACATTATTTTACGCGCCTATTATTTATCATTTACACATGATGAAAGTTTAAGCTATTCGATTTTAATAGGAGACGCTACGTGGATAGAAACAGCCAATAATCATATTTTCAATACCTATTTAATGGATTGTTGTTTTAGGTTGTTTGGAGATACAGAGTTTTCATTAAGACTCCCTAATGTTTTAGCATTTGGCTTATATCTATATTCTTGTTTTACTGTTTTTAAAAAATTCAATAATATATGGTTATTATTATTAGGTAGTTCTATTTTATTATTTAATCCTTTTATAATTGATTTCTTTTCATTAGCTAGAGGTTATGGTCTTTCATTGGCATTTATGATGATGAGTATTTTGTTTTTACTCAAAATCAACTTTAATAATCCAACGTATAAAGATTTTATGATACACTTAGTATTGTCATTATTTTTTAGTTCGTTATCAGTTTATTCAAACCTTGGGATGATTAATTACCATATCGCTATTTTAGCTATATGGATTTTCCAATACGTGTTATTTTTAAAAGAATATTCTGAATCATCTATTAAAATGAAAATAATTTTTATTTTCATTTTTCTAATGGCAATAGATCCAATTTTCAACGGAATAAAACGACTTTTGTTATTAAGTAAAAATAAACAATTGTATTTTGGGGAAGATTCCATAACTTCTTCTTTAGATTCTTTAATTTCCAATTCTTTATATTTCTCTAAACACGCTTTATGGATAATTATTTTAATTAAATATATCATCATCTTTTTTTTAACTGCGGGATTTATTTTGATGATTCTAAAAAGGGATTTTCAGAAAAGAAGTATCATACTCACTATTTTAAATAGTATAATTATAATTGGATTAATACTTGAACACTATTTGTTTGGGTCTAAATATCCGTCAGGAAGAACTGGACTTTTCTTAATCCCCATTTTTGGATTATTGATTTGTTTTCTTGTTTCAGATCTATTTCAATATTTTCCAACAAAAAAAATATTTTGGATGGCTATTATTCCATTCATATCTGTCCCACTGATAATTCATTTTTTTGGGAATATTAATTTGAAATATACTAAAACGTGGCAGTATGATGCTCATACAAAAGATGCAATGAAAATTACAAAAACGAGTACCGATTCATTAAGCTATAAAACTCCTATAATTAATTATTGGCTTTTTGAACCCACCATTAACTATTATATTAATTCAAAAAAAATAAATATATACACAAACAATAGAGGTCCACAAAATTTAAATTCTAGTTTTGTGTATGAGCTTGATTCTAATGTGAAGTCAAATAATTATCGTGTTTTATGCAAATACAACGATATCCATGCTATTTTATTAATGAAAAATGAGATTGGTAAAAAATAATACTCTTAAATATAGTCGGTCTAAAGTTATAATTTGTAAAGAAGACATGATAATATATAAGCCTATGATATTATTGTTCTATCGAATTTATTGAATTTTTTATGAAGTAATTTAGTTATATTTGAAAGCCTATAAAAATATTGTAAATCGATTTAATATCAATAAATAGATGTTTGTTATATATGAGTAGTTCTGAAATTAAGAAAATGGGTATTACCCTACGTTGTGGAGGAGCGCGTGTAGCATTTACTCGGGGTGTATTAAATAAACTATTAGAAGTTAATCATTTGATTACATATTCAGTGTTTGGCACCAGTGCTGATTCTATTATCGCTATAACTTGCGCTTATGGTTTAAATATTGGAGGCTCCGTCAAAGTAAAAGAATTAAGAGATTTAGATAACCGCTTTAGAGTACCACTATTTATTTTTTCTTTCGATATAAATAGCTTAAAACCATAATTCATTCATCATGCATCCAAAAGGAAAATTAGTCATCATTGGTGGCGCAGTAGATAAAGGTAGTTTCACCGAAAAAAACTTTGATAAACAAGTTGAAAAAAATTTAAATTTTTTTGAAACTGGTATTTTACGCCGTTTAATAAACGAATCGAAGCATAAAGAAAATTCTCGCATTGAAATTATAACAACTGCTTCTAAAATTCCTAAAGAAGTTGGGCCAGAATATGCGCGTGCTTTTGAGTTTTTAGGTGCAAAAAATGTAGATGTGTTATATATTGAAAATAGAGAACATGCTTTAGATCAAAGTTCGGTTGATAGACTAAAAGCGGCGGATGTTGTAATGTTTACAGGGGGCGATCAATTACGTTTAACCTCTATATTAGGTGGAACCCCCTTTCATGAGTTATTAATTAATAAATACCATAACGAAGATTTTATTTTTGCAGGAACATCGGCGGGTGCAGCAGCCGCGTCAAACAATATGATTTACCAAGGAAGTAGTAGCGAAGCTTTGTTAAAAGGAGAAGTTAAAATTACTAGTGGTTTAGGATTAATTGACGACGTGGTTATCGATACGCACTTTGTACATCGTGGGCGTATTGGACGTTTGTTTCAGGCTGTAGTTGGTAATCCACGTATTTTAGGAATTGGTTTAGGAGAAGACACTGGTTTATTAATTACTAATAAAATTAATATGGAAGCTATCGGTTCTGGGTTAGTTATTTTAGTAGATGGTAGAAATATAAAAGACACTAATTTAACACAGATAGAAATGGGGCAACCTATTTCTATTAAAAATTTAGTTGTACACGTAATGAGTATGGGCGATTATTATAACTTAGCTACTCACGAAATGACTATTGATGCGGTAAAGCAGCATAGTTAATGTTGCCATTATTATATAAGTGAATTGTTACTATAAAAATAGTTTTTCAAACTGCAGTACGATTATCACTATGATAATTATCTTTGTTTAAAATCAATAGAGCTATTCTATTAAAATATTAATAGAATAAGGCTTATTATATTAATCTAAATTAATTTTTA
>JANXRU010000322.1 GCA_025356715.1 Bacteroidota bacterium | reverse complement strand
TAATTTTTTCTGAAATATAAAATACAATTCTAGATTACTTGCTAAGTAGGTTGTTTTATGAATTGGGTTCATTACATATATTAAATTGATTTTATGCTCATCACATATTTTTTTTATAGATTTAATACTTTCAATAGTTTCATCTAACATATTATGATAAACTTCGCTTGGATTATTAAATTTAGGGTCGGAACAATGCGCTTGTTTATTATTTTCAATGAAATTCTCAACTGCTAGGTTTATTGCTCGACCACTGGTTAGCATTCCTTCATAGATTGCAGTTGGCTCTGCATTATAAAAATCTTCTTTAAACTTTTTCTCAGGGACTTGAAAACAATAATGAATGTAATTCTTTATTAATTTTAATTTGCTTTCAGCATAAGGTATTCGTAATGGTTCATTTTCTCTATTAAATGTACTTACAGAATATGAACTAATATCAAAAAACATAATAATGTTTTTTATTTTCTTTTTTTCTTTAATTAATAGTGAAATATCTAACAAGTGTTCTTTAGGAACACCTAGGGAATAATAATTATTAAAGTAGACCCCATTTGAAAGCAACGTTGGATCAACATTATTAGCTCTTGAGTTTCCGAAAATATAGGAGTCAAATTTAGTCTCGTGATTTAATAAATAGCGCATTTTAATAAAATGACTATTGGGCTCAATTCTTAATTTACTATAATCTGATGTAAAAATAGCGTAAGGATCATCGACGATATTAAAATAAAAAACAGGAGAATACCCAATAACTACGACAAAAATGACAATACTAATATTTTTTATAAATTTCATTTTGTCTAAAATTGGAAATAAATAAATTGTACGTTTTTACCAAAAACACCAAAATACAGAATTAGTAATACTAGAGCTGAATAAGAACCAAATCTAATAATTGGATTAGAAAGTGATAATTTCTGCTTGATATTGTAATATGATTGGAAATATTCAACAGTAAATAACAATATGATAGAGCAAATAGCAATTGTAAAATTAAAGCTATCAGTTCCTAAATAAATATACGATTTAAGAGCCGTTACATCGCCATTAAAAATAGCTTTCATTTGCGGTTTAGTAGCAATAAAGAATTTGGTTATCACATGCTTAGCATCTCCCAAGTTTTTTGCTCTAAAAAATACCCAAGCAAAACTAGTTAAAATAAACACAAAAATAATTGAAAAAAAACTACTGATATTTTTAATTAAACTTCTTGGCTCTTTAATTTCTTGTTTTTTTGATTTAATAGAACTAATAGCCATATAAGTAATTAAAAATATACCATGAATTCCACCCCAAATAATAAAATTCCAACTTGCTCCATGCCATAAACCACTAATTAAAAAAACGAGAATTAAATTATAATACTTTCTCCATTTCACAACTCGATTACCTCCTAAGGGTATATACAAATAATCGCGAAACCATGTTGACAAGGACATGTGCCAACGTCTCCAAAACTCAGGAATTGATTTTGAGGCATAAGGACGATCAAAGTTTTTAATAAATTTAAATCCCATGATTCTCGCTGAACCTATTGCTATATCGCTATAACCGGAAAAATCGCAATAAATTTGTATAGAAAAAAACACGGTGCTTATAATTAAAGGTAATCCTTTAAAACCACTAGGGTCATTATATACATAATCCACCATTTCGGATAGTCTATCTGCTATGACTACTTTTTTAAACATACCCCAAGCCATTAATTTTAAACCATCAACTACTTGTACATAATTAAAATTATGCTTCTCTTTAAATTGATGTAAAATATTTTGTGGTCGTTCTATAGGACCAGCAACCAATTGAGGGAAGAACATTACATAAAGCGCATAAGTCAAAAAATTTCTTTCACTTTTTTGATTACCTCTATATACTTCAATGGTATAACTCATCGCTTGAAATGTATGAAACGATAAGCCAATTGGAAGTAAAATCGAAAGATTTGGTATTCCATTTTTAGCATGAAATACGTCTAAAAAAGAAGTTAGGCTCTCATTTAAAAAATTGAAATATTTGAAATAACACAATATCCCAATATTAGCTACTAAACTCAGTACCAGAAATACTTTCCTCTTTTTCCCTTCCGACTTCTCGATATAAATACCTGCAAAGTAATCGATAATGATGGTTGAGAAAAGTATAACTATATAGATTGGAACAAAATCCATATAGAAATAGCAACTTGCAATTAACAAAAATAAAACTCGAAACCGATTTGGCAACAGAAAATATAATGCAGTTACTACTACAAAAAATATTAAAAAATCTATAGAGTTAAAAAGCACTATTATTTAAAATAAAAAATTACTTTTTATTCTGCGCATCAATAACTGCAATGGTAATCATATTTACAATTTCTCGAACAGAACTTCCTAATTGCAAAATATGAACAGGTTTCTTTAAACCCATTAATACAGGGCCAATAGCTTCCGCTCCACCTAATTCTTGTAATAATTTATACGCAATGTTTCCTGCTGCTAAATTCGGGAAAATAAAAGTATTTACATCTTTATCCACCAAGGTACTAAACGGAAATTGTTCTTTTAATAATTCATTATTAACGGCGAAATTAGCTTGTATATCGCCATCCACAACTAAACCTGGATAATTTTTATGTAAAATTTTAGCAGCTTCTTGCATTTTTTTCGGTGTTTCGCCTTCTGCAGAACCAAAATTACTATAAGACAACATCGCAATACGTGGCGTAATATTATATTGCTTAATCGTGTTTGCCGTCAATACAGCTATATCAGCTAATTGCTGAGCTGTAGGGTTTTCTGTCATAGTGGTATCAGCAAAAAAGTAGGGCCCTTTTTTTGTAATCATCATATACAATCCTGCTACGCGACCTACGCCATCTTGCATACCAATTACTTGTAATGCAGGTTTGATTGGAGCACCATACTTTCGTGTCAATCCTGAGATCATCGCATCAGCCATCCCCATTTCAACCATCATGGTTCCAAAATAATTTCTATCTCGCATTAACTTACGAGCATCGTATTGTGTTAAACCTTTACGTTGATGTTTCACCCAAAGTAAATCGCCAAATTCTGCACGTCGTTCTTCTTCTTCTGGCAACCAAGCATCAATGATAGGAGTATCGCCCATATCTATTTGGTGTTCTTCCATTAAAGCTAAAATACGTTCTTTATTTCCTAATAAGATTGGCTTAGCGATACCTTCATCTTTAGCTAACTGAGCGGCTTTTAAAATTTTATACGTATCCGCTTCTGTAAATACAACACGCTTAGGGTTTGATTTTGCTTTGTTAGCAAGGCTTCGCATTAATTTATTATCCTTACCTAATCTGTTATCTAACTCAGTGCGATACGCATCCCAATCTTTTATAATATGTTTAGCGACTCCGCTATCAATCGCCGCTTTTGCAACTGCCGAACTAACGACAGATATTAAACGATTATCTATAGGTTTTGGAATAATATATTCGGTACCAAAATTTAAATTGGCATTTCCATATGCTAAGTTTACATAATCAGGAACACTTTCTTTAGCTAATGACGCAATGGCTAATGCAGCTGCTAATTTCATTTCTTCGTTAATGCATGTTGCACGAACATCTAAAGCGCCTCTAAAAATAAAAGGGAATCCTAATACGTTATTTACTTGATTAGGATGATCGCTTCGACCTGTAGCTACAATAATATCAGGTCGAGCTGCAATAGCATCTTCATAAGGAATTTCAGGCGTTGGATTTGCCAAAGCAAACACAATACAATTAGGCGCCATAGAGCGAACCATATCTTGCGTAAGCACATTACCTTTTGATAAACCTACAAATACATCAGCGTCTTTAATAGCTTCTTCTAAAGTGTTTCTGCTAGTATCATCTGATGCAAAATAAGTTTTATATTGATCTAAATCCGTGCGTTTTTTATGGATAACACCTTTGCTATCAAGCATTAAAATATTTTCCTTTTTAACACCAACAGCAATATACATTTTAGCGCAAGAGTTAGCTGATGCACCTGCTCCATTAATAACCAAACGCACCTCACTAATTTTTTTACCAGAAACTTCCACTGCATTTAATAACCCTGCAGATGAAATAATAGCCGTTCCGTGCTGATCATCATGCATTAAAGGAATATTTAATTCTTCTTTTAAACGACGTTCAATTTCAAAACACTCTGGTGCTTTAATATCTTCTAAATTAATACCACCAAACGTGATAGCTATATTTTTAACGGTATTAACAAATTCATCTATATTTTTTGTGTCAACTTCTATATCAAACACATCTATATCAGCAAATATTTTAAACAATAAACCTTTACCTTCCATTACTGGTTTAGACGCCAATGCACCAATGTCTCCCAAACCTAAAACAGCTGTTCCATTTGAAATAACAGCAACTAAGTTTCCTTTAGCCGTGTATTTATAGGCATCATCCGCATTTTTCTCTATTTCTAAACACGGTTCTGCTACCCCTGGCGAATAAGCTAGTGTTAAATCTCGTTGAGTACTATAAGGTTTAGTGGGAATTACTTCGATTTTTCCGGGTCTGCCTTGAGAGTGATAATCAAGGGCATCTTGCTTTTTAAATTTTGCCATAGTGGTTATATTTTAAGAGAACGAATGTACTATTTTTAACGAGAAATAGTCATTAAAAAATTCATTGAAATCTATTATAATTTGTTTATTTTAGCTTAAAATCAACCAAATTTTAATTAATATGAAGAAACGTTTACTTACCTATACTTTTTTAATATCAAGTTTTTTTATCACGGCTCAAACTACAATTGTAGATAGTATCATATCTGGAGGTATATATCGCAATTACCGATTGTATATTCCCGCTTTGTACACAGGCGCTACTGCTCGCCCACTTATTATTAATATGCATGGCTACACGAGTAATGCATATCAACAACAACTATATAGCAATTTTATGCCAATTGCAGATACAGCTAATTTTCTAATGGTGTATCCTAACGGTACTTTTTCTGCAGGACAGCAATATTGGAACGCAGGTTTATATGCCACTGGCGTTGATGATATCGGTTTTATATCACACCTCATCGATTCTTTAAAAACACAATACAATATTAATTTAAATCGTGTTTATGCTACAGGAATGAGTAACGGTGGCTTTATGAGCCATACTTTGGCTTGCGAATTAAGCAATCGTATCACTGCCATTGCATCAGTAACGGGTAGTATTTTTACAACACAATACGGAGCATTTTGTCATCCTACACGTCCTGTTCCTGTTATGCAAGTTCATGGTACTGCCGATCCTACCGTGCCTTATGCAGGAAATACTGCTCAATATATGGCTCCAATTGATTCGGTTGTAAAATATTGGATAACAAAAAACAATTGCAACTCCATTCCATCTTTTAGTAATGTTCCAAATACAAGTACAACCGACGGTTGTACCGCAGAACATTATACATACACGGGAGGAACATCGGGTAGTAGTGTTGAGTTATTTAAAATTATTGGTGGAGTTCATGCTTGGCCTGGCTTTCCTTTTGGAGGTATTGGCACTAATTTAGATATTAATGCGTCAACCGAAATTTGGCGATTTTTTAATAAATATAATTTAGCAACCTTAAATAGTATTGCTGAAGTAGAAAAACAATCGGCCGTTATTTCTGTTTACCCAAATCCGGCAAATACCATTTTGAATTTTAACTTAGATAATTTTAATAACGCTGAAAGTATTGAAATTACAGATATATTAGGCAAGGTGGTATTATTTGATAACATAAATTCTAATACGATTAGTATTGAAAAACTTCAATCTGGAATTTATTTTTTAATTGTAAAAGATAAATATAATACAAGAGGGAAAGCAAAGTTTATTAAGGAGTAATTTTTTAAATCATTTAAAGTTCGATTTCGTGCAGTTATAGCAAGAGTCTCATGGCGCGACTATGGTAAATACGACTTCACTACAAATAAAATGGCAGACATAATTTATCTAATTTCCCAATCTTTCCAATCCATTTCTTCGCCGTTAAGAATTCCCAAATAACTTTGGTAGCGTTCCTGAGAAATAGTACCTTCTTCTACGCCCTTTAAAACCGAACAATGTGGCTCATTCACATGCAAACAATTATTGAATTTACAATTTGAACTTGCGCGGTATATTTCTAAAAAATACTGTCCTACTTCTTCTTTTTTCATCTCTACCAAACCTAATTCCTTAATGCCTGGCGAATCAATAATATCACCACCAAACGATAAAGGAAACAATTGAGCAAAAGTAGTTGTGTGCATTCCCTTTAAATGTGCCGAAGAAATATCACCCGTTTTTAAATCCAAATCAGATTCAATGGCATTTACTAATGTGGACTTGCCTACTCCGCTATGCCCCGATAATAAGGTAATTTTATCTTTCAATACCGTTTTTAAAAACTCGATGTCTTGTTTATCAAATGAACTAACTGAGTAACAATTGTAACCGATATCAGTATACAATTTAATGATTTCATCCTGCAATACCATCATCTCTTCATCCAATACATCTTTTTTATTAAAAATGATTTTAGCAGGAATACCATACGCTTCCGCAGTTACCAAAAATCGATCAATAAAACCAAGAGACGTGCGGGGAGCCACCAGTGTAGCAACCAATATAGCTTGGTCTAAATTACTGGCAATAATATGTGCTTGCTTTGATAAATTAATTGACTTACGTATAATATAATTTTTTCGAGGATGAATATTCGTGATTTGATTATTTCCATCTATATTTCTTTCTATATCTACAATATCTCCAACAGCCACGGGATTAGTTGTTTTACGATCATCTAAGCGAATTTTGCCTTTTAAACGACATTCTATAACCTCAGCGCTTTCCAAACGCACAGCATACCAACTTCCTGTAGATTTTACAACTAAACCTGTCATGGTGCTAAGGTATAAAATTTAAGATAATAATAATTTCTTATTTTCTTTTTCCTTGATGAAAAAGAAACAAAAAATCAAGAACTAACGCCAACTCCATTTTTTTCTTAAACAATCTGCCTCTATCTATTCAGCTAAAAAAATGTAGCACACGCTGTTCGTTCACGTCTACCGAACCATTACCAATGTATGCATTAATTTGTACTAAGTAAATCAAAAAAACAGTTCGCTCAAGTATTATTTTCGTATTTTTGAAAAGCAAATAAATAATATGTCAATAGAAGTAAAAAATATTACCAAATTATATGGCGAACAAAAAGCCTTAAATAACGTATCGTTTAATGTTGGTAGTAATGAAATTGTTGGGTTTTTAGGGCCTAATGGTGCCGGAAAAAGTACGATGATGAAAATTATTACTTGCTACATTCCGCCATCAGAGGGAAAAGTAAACGTTTGCGGATTTGATACCAACGAACAAAGCATAGACGTAAGAAAACAAATTGGGTATTTGCCCGAGCATAATCCTTTGTATTTGGATATGTATGTGAAAGAGTTTTTAGAATTTACGGGTAATCTATACAACATAAAAAATACCAAAGAGCGTGTCAAAGAAATGATAGATATGACGGGCTTGCAAATAGAACAAAATAAAAAAATTGGTGCCTTATCTAAAGGCTACCGCCAACGTGTAGGCCTGGCGCAAGCCATGATACACGACCCGAAGGTTTTAATTATGGATGAACCTACAACGGGCTTAGATCCTAATCAATTAGAAGACATCCGTGCGTTGATTATTAAATTAGGCAAAGAAAAAACGGTAATGTTAAGCACACATATTATGCAAGAAGTTGAGGCTATGTGCGACCGTGTTATTATTATTAATAAAGGGGAAATTGTGGCTAACGACCAAACACAAACGTTACAACAACATACTACCAAAACATTAATTACCGTAGAATTTGATAAGCCCGTTTCTATAGAAAGACTTAAAGCCATAAGTGGTGTAGAAGAAGCTGTATTAATAGATACCAATACTTGGAAAATAGTAGCACCTATTGATAGTGATGTACGTAAAGAGTTATTTAATTTTGCTGTAAAAAATAATATTAGTGTATTAACACTTAATAAAGAAGAACAAAAATTAGAAGATGTGTTTAAAGCATTAACTAAAAAATAAAAAACATTTTGCAAAGCATTTACAATTAATGAACCTATTGTTGTGATGAACATTATGGCTTCTTAAACAATCTATTGTCCAAAACATTTTTATGTTTAATCTTAATTGAATGGCATTCTGACCTAACTTTATTGTTATGCAAATGCTCATAAAATATGCTTTAGTAAGCTTCGCTCTTATTTATTTTACGGCTTGTAAGCACCAGCAAAGCATAACTAAAGAAACGAAAGAAGTTCATTCAGACAAGCACAGTAACCAAAAAGAAAGCATTTCATCTTCACTTAAAAAAAAATATGCCGATAAATTAGGTGTTTCTGAATCTGCCATTACAAATCAAAAGCTCTATCAATTTATTAATGATTGGTATAGCGTACCTTATAAATACGCAGGCAAAGATAAATCAGGCATTGATTGTTCTGGCCTCGCATCAACTCTTTACGACCAAGTATACCACAAAAAAATATCGCCCTCAACAAAAATAGTAATAACTGAAGTGAAAAAAATTTCGGAAGATGATTTACAAGAAGGCGATTTAGTATTTTTTAATACCGATTCTAAAGGCCCATCGCATGTTGGTGTTTATTTACAACATTATAAATTCGTACATGCTTCTACTAAAAAAGGAGTGATGATAAGCGATTTGAACGAACCTTACTTTAAAAAATGTTATTTGAGTGCTGGTAGGGTAAAGTAAAAATCGTTTAAAGTTCAACACAGAGGTTAAGAGGTTTTTGAGGTCACAGAGTTATTATAATTATTCTTTGCTTTTCACTCAGTGTAGTCTTTTTCTCTCTCACTCTGTGTTTAATTATTTTTTTGATTTTGAAAAACCCTATTTAATCATAAACTCCCGATAGCTATCAGGACTGTGTCATCTGCGTTCTATTAAAACGGTTTACGCCAAACTATTGTTGCAACAGTTTTTCTTTCCGCCCTTATTTCGCTAGAATTTTAAATATATTGCCCTTTTTGTCTATTAAAACATGCTTGCCGTCTTGCGTCCAAGCTTCGCAATGCAATCCTCTAAAGTCAAAAACATTTGTAAATTTCGGTTCAATTACAACTTTACCTATCGTGTCAATAAATCCCCATAGTCCACCTTGCCAAGAGGAATGTTCTTCATCTATTTTCTTAGATTGTCCACCGATGTTAAAGGCAGCAAATCCGCTATTGAATATTGAAACAAAGTCAAATGTTGCTTGAATAACTTTGCGTCCTTGCATATTTGCAAAACCTATTTTATTGTTTTCTACATATCTAAAAAGCCCTTCTTGAATATAGTCGGGTCCATTATCAAAAATATACGGTATTAAAATAGTGTTTTCTTGCTGGTCAATCGCAACCCATTTAAAGTTTGGCGCTACGAAGGCAATTTTAAACATAGTATCTGTTGCAATTGCTTCATATTTGGCTTTAATAATCACTTCTCCATTTGTCGTTTTGAAACCCCAAAGTTCTTTACCTGATGAACTGTCTGTAAATGCAAGTAAATAGTTGTTAGTTCTTTTCTGTCCAAATGAAGTCAGAGCTAAAAGTGTAAAAATTAATGTTGCAATATGTTGATGTACTTTAGTCATAAAATTGTTGCTAACCTACTGCTTAATGCCACTTAAATATACACTTTCAATCAAATTACTTCCATACGAATACGGTATAAAACCATACGAGCTAATAGGCTTTGTTATAAAAAAGTTGGCTTTCTTACCAATGGTAATACTACCTATTTCATGAGATAATTGCATGGCATAAGCAGAATTTATGGTACAAGCATTAATTACCTCCTCTGGTGTTAATTTATATTGTACACAACCTAAACTCATCATAAAATTCATATTACCACTTGGGCAAGAACCTGGATTAAAATCACTTGCAAAGGCTATTGGCAAACCTGCATCAATCATTTTACGAGCAGGTGGTAATGGTAATCCTAAAAAGAAGGCAGCTCCCGGAAGCACTGTTGCCATCGTGTTTGAGTGTTTTAATAAAGCAATATCTGTATCATCACAAAACTCTAAATGATCAACGCTAATGGCACCACACTCTACTCCTGCTTTAATACCGCCAGCATGGCTCATTTGCTCAGCATGTACTTTAGGAATCAAACCATGTATTTTACCTGCTTCTAAAATCGTTTTGGTTTCTTCATACGTAAAATAATTTTGTTCGCAAAATACATCTATGTAATCTGCTAATTTTTCAGCAGCAATTTTCGGAAGCATATCATTAATGATTAAATTAATATAGCCCGCTTTATCTTGCTTATAATCCAGCGGCAACGCATGAGCACCAAGGAATGTAGCCTTTATAGGCAGTATATTCAAATCTTTAATCCGTTTAATCACACGTAACATTTTTAATTCGCTTTCAACACTTAAGCCATAACCACTTTTAATTTCAATGCTTCCGGTACCTTGACTTATCAGTTCTTTTAAGCGAACCATGGCTTGTTTAAACAATTCATCTTCCGTTGCTTCTGCTAATTTTTTTGCTGAATTTAAAATGCCACCACCTCGTTCAAAAATTTCTTCGTAACTCAATCCATTAATTCTATCTACAAACTCACCTTCTCTGTTTCCCGCATACACAATATGCGTGTGGCTATCGGCATAACAAGGCAAAATTAATTTTCCTTCACAATCTATTATTTCTAAACCTTTCCAATCTTCAATTCCCGGAAAATCTTCCATCGAACCATAATCCGCAATAATACCATTGTCAACCGCTAACCAAGCATTTTCAATACATGGTAGTTCTTTCATATCTGCGCCGCTTACTTTTAAAATTCCAGCTTCACGAACTTGCACTAAGCTTTTTATATTTTT
>JANXRU010000317.1 GCA_025356715.1 Bacteroidota bacterium | reverse complement strand
CCTGTTTTTTAATCGTATGAGAAAAGAAAAAATATTTTTTATTTGGAATTAATAACTCCTTAGGTTGTTCTTTCACTCCCATTAACACATCACAATCCGATAAATCTTCTTGTAATGTTAAACCAAATGCTACATATTCATCATCGCTATAGCATCTTATTTTGCTGGGCTGAATCACGATTTCTAAATTTGGATAGCAACGTAATAATTCAGTACAAATTAACGGGGTTAGTGGCACTCGTTTATCTGGTGGTGATTTTTCTTCGCGAAGAACACCTATTTTAAGTTTTGTCATAAGTCTATTTTTTGGTCTACAAATATACACTCATTGTTTAATTATGGGTAATCAAATAAAAAAATAAACTTATTATGGAATAATATATCGTTCGACATCTAAATAGAAATCTTAAAAAATTTATTTATGAAAAATCTATTAATACTCGCATTTACTTTGACTATAGCTCAAATACATGCCACAGAAACAGAAAAAACAATTAAATCAAAACCAGAAAAAATAATTGTTTATACTCAAGGTGCTCAAGTTCATCGTAATGCATCCATGATGCTTACAGCTGGTCAAAATACCATTATTTTTTCAGGGCTCGAAAATTGCATCAATGCAGATGCTATTCAGGCTTCAGGTAATGGAAATTTTATCATTGCCGATATTCAACACGAAGTTCATTATCCCGAATTAGATAAAGCCAAATTACAAGGTGATGTGCGTTATAAAAAATTACTGAAAAATGTAAATGATAGTTTGAAAGAATTAAATTATTTGTTAGAAGACCTTAATTTTAAGTCGGAAGCTTTAGCTACAGAGAAAGGTGTTTTATTGAATTATAGTTTATACAAAGGCCAATCTAAAAGAGATAGTATAGCTTTATTAAAAGATGGTTTAAATTATTTAAGAGAAAAATTATACAATATTAATTCGGAGCAATTAAAATTAAAACGTGAGCGCGAAAAAGTAGAAGCTAAGAAAATAGCGTTAAATGAGCGTTTAACTAATGTGAGTAATGAGTTAGCTAATCAAAATAATACAGGTGAAGTAGAAAAAGTAGATTACCGTATTATTGTTCATGTCATTGCCGATCAAGCTACACAAGCGATAGTAAATTTAAATTATTACATCACTAATGCAGGTTGGACACCTTCTTATGATTTACGTGCTATATCTAATGAGCAAAATGTAAAATTAACTTATAAGGCTCAGATCCACCAAGAATCAGGGATTAACTGGGGAAATGTAAAATTAATTTTATCCACAGCTAATCCTAATCGCTCTTATAATTTACCCGAATTATCGCCTTGGTATTTAGGATACACTAATTATAACAATAAAGATTCGAAGAAATCATTGAGTTATAATACTATGCCAAGTTCACTGTCATCAGGTACTTCAGCAAAAACGGAAGAAATAGGAAGTAATAGAGATTTGGATGTTATATCTGAAAATGCGTCAAATTATACAACTGTTAGTGAAAACGTGATAGAAACAGAATATGAAATAAAATTAAATTATAACATTCCTTGTGATGGAAAAGAACATTATGTCGCTATTTTAGTAAAAGATTTAAAAACATATTACAGATATAAAGCTATCCCGAAATTAAATTCAAATGTTTACTTAACTGCCGTATTACCTGATTGGGAAGATGCTGTCACAATGAGTGGAGAAGCTTCTATATACTATGATGGTTCATTTATTGGCACAACAAGTTTAGCGCCAGGAGGCACAGAGGATACGATGCAATTGTCGTTAGGTATTGATAAAAATATTGCTATAAAGCGTCAAAAAATAAAAGATAAATGCTCCGAAAAATTATTAGATAATGATATCGTTCATTTATATACGTTTGAAATTACGATGAAAAATTCTCGCTCTAATAAAATAGAAATTGAAGTTGAAGATCAATTACCTTTAGCTCAGGATAAAACCGTTACTGTTGAACGAAAGGAGTTATCGGGTGCTAAATATGATGAAGTAACTGGCTTAATCAAATGGCGTTCAACTATTTCTGCCAATGACAATAAAAAATTAACCTTAACCTATCAAATTAAAGCTCCTAAGTATATGAGTGTTGCAGCAAATTAATGCTTGTCTTTAAAGTCGTATCCAAAAAAATAGAGACTCAAATAACACCAATTAACGTAAATTTATTAGTAAAAATTTATGAAATTTATGTCAAACACTTAGTTAAAAGGTAGACTCTAATTAATAATTGAAAAGTATTATTGTGCAAAACGAATCATCTAAAAAAAAAGATGATTCGTTTTTTTATACGTCAATTTTAAATACTTTTGTTTGAGAGTTTAATCATTTTACGTAATAAGCACATTTCAAATGCTCATAGATTTTATAAAAAATTATTTTACTCAAGAAAAAATAGAAAGTTTATTTTTTTTATTGATTGGAATTTTAGCCATTTCATTTTCACTTATTAATTGGTTTATTGTAAAATATTCTTTTTATAAAGGTTTGGCTTATCCATTACTAATTATAGGTATTATTCAATTGTTGGTAGGGACAATAGTATACACACGAACGGCAAAAGACATAACGAGGGTAGAGCATTTTTTTCAAACAGAGCAATCTAAACTCCAAACAGAAGAACTGCCAAGAATGAAAGCAGTCATCAAAAATTTTGCAATTTATAAATGGATTGAGATTGGATTAGTTCTATTTGGATTAGTTTTGTTTTTTCTTTGTAAACCTTCTGGAATGCTCTTTTGGAAAGGCTTAGGCTTAGGTTTAATCATTCAAGCTTCTTTAATGTTAACTTTAGATATCGTTGCTGAAAAACGTGCCGAAGTATATATAAAACAATTACAAACATTTTAAGTGAAATTCGTTATAATTATTTGTATCTTTTTTTGAAAAAATCTCTCTAATATTTTTTTATTCCGTAAATTTAAAATGAAAACAGGTTTGTTTCATCGCTCTTTATTTTAAGGGAGGAAAGTCCGGGCAACGCAGAGCAATTTGCCATTTGAAAGAATGGGTATATTTTTAGAAATAAAAATATAACAGAAAGTGTCACAGAAAGCCAAGTAGCCTCAAGTAATTGAGGTCATAGTGAAAATGTGAGGTAAGAGCTCACATGTGTATTTAGTGATAAATATATAGGATAAACCTCTTATGTTGTAAGGCCATGTAAACTCTCATTTTATGGCTGCTCGTCATAATAGTTTCGGCTATATGAGAGAGGGTAGGCTGCATAGATAAATGATGAAAGTTCCGCAAGGAAAACAGAACCCGGCTTATAGAACCTGTTTTTATTTTAAATTACTGATAATGCTTAAACGCTACTTATTTATATTCATATTTTTGGTTTCTGTTAAACAGATTACTGCCCAATGTCCTCTCATCTATGATTATCTGGGTAATCAGGTTTCTAATCCCTATTTTATAAGTTGTACTGGAGCGGCTAGTTATAATGTCAATTTAATTTCAATAACAAATTGGGGTGCTTACACGGTTAATTGGGGAGATGGCACACCAAATGATGTTGGCGCTTCGTATGTTGCAAACTCTAGCATAAACCATGTTTTTAATTTGGTTAATCTTACTGACACTTTTCAAGTAACTTTAATTACAAGTGCGCCTAATTGCACCATTATAGCTACAGTTGTGATGGAAAAACCAGTTAATGCATCTATACAAATTCCGATAGGAGGTGTCACTACGGCTTGTGCGCCTCACGCTTTATTATTTACAAATTCAAGTACAGATGTTTCGCAA
>JANXRU010000277.1 GCA_025356715.1 Bacteroidota bacterium | reverse complement strand
TTTGGTCAATTTAAAACAAATAATACACCTCACGAATATGTTATTGGAGGAAAACGTGTTGAACAATATTTTAGCCCTTCTGATAATACAAATTCTCAGTTATTAGCTACAATAAGTACTGCAAATACAAATATGTATACTTCTAATATGTTAATTACTCGTACTGATTTAGCTCAAAAAATAGCTTCTCAAACAACCTCTAATACTTTATCCACTGAGGTATTGTTAGATGATACAACTGGATTTAGCACTCAATTTAATTATATTAAATTTGGTGTTGGTGCGGCTAATGCTGCTGTAGATTGTCATTCATGGATTTTACACCATAAATATGTAATTATTGACCAATCCAATACAACATCAGATCCTTTAGTAGAAACAGGATCACATAACTGGAGTACCGCAGGAGATACAAAAAATGATGAAAATATTGTTGTCGTTCATGATGCATCAATTGCAAATCAATATTTTCAGGAATTCACTCAACGTTGGACAGAAAGAACATGTTCATCTGCTGGCATCTTTGAAAATACTAATAGTATGATTAGCTTAAATGTATTTCCAAACCCTACTAATGGAGATTTTATTGTATCTTACACTTTAAATACAACTGATAAAGTATCTATTTCAATTTATGATTTTATGGGTAAAAAAGTAGATTCTAAATTAGTTAATGGAACGTTAGGATTAAATACCATTTCTATTTCTGGTAATGAATATGCAAAAGGAATTTACTTAGTTGAAATTGCTACTGGTAATAAAAAAGAAACTAAAAAATTAATTGTCAACTAAATAATACATACACAAAACAGAAAGGGTTTTGTGTTAAACAAAACCCTTTTTTAATTAAAACAAATCAATAAAATTAAAACTATGAAAACAATCAAACTATTTACTTTGCTTTGCGCCTTAACGATGATGAGCGCTAAAGCACAAACAGCTCTTCCTACAGCGTGGAGCTTTTCTTCTACTGCCTTACCTGCCTTTTGGACAGAAGTAAATCCTAACAGTGCTACATATCCTGTCCCCTACTATTCAGCATCTGGACACACTCCTCCTGCTTATAAATTTGATGGTACTGGCGATATGTTAACTATTTTTTTTAGCGGAAATCCAGGTAATTTAACCTATTGGATTGCTGGTAATAGTTTTGCAGGTGGTACCTTTTTAGTAGAAGAATCTACTAATGGAACTACTTGGACTACTTTACATTCACACACAGCCATCGCAACAGCATATACCTTAATTACAGACGTTCCAAATTCGGCAAGTCATTATATTCGTTTTAATTATAGTGCAAAAGTTACTGGTAATGTGGGGTTAGATGATGTGAATTTAGACGCTGGCGCAGCAACTCCTGCTCAAGAAATAAATATCAAACAAGGTTCAACAACTATCGTAACCGGTGGCTCTTATATGTTTAGTTCTCCGGTTGGTACTACCACTCCGGTTACTTTTTCTATAGAAAACTTGGGAACAGCTAGCACTTTATCTATTACTTCAGCTAATATTACTGGACCTATGGCTTCTGAATTTGTTTTAAGTACAGTCCCTTCATCCGTTGCTGCATTAGGAGCAAATAATTTAGTGATAGATTTTACTCCAGTATCAATTGGAACAAGAACAGTTACTTTAACTATAGGTAATAATGATAGTGATGAAAATCCATACATCATTAATTTAACTGGCCTTGGGGGTTCATATTTTACAGAACCTGCTAATCAGCCTACTTCTTTCGTCGCATCAAATATTAAATCATACCGAGCATTAGGTTCATTTGTAGCCTCAACAAGTGCTCCAACTGGTTATTTAGTGCTAAAAAAAGAAGGATCTTCTCCAATAACTGAAATTCCTGTTGATGGTGTTACCTATATGATTGGTGATGCTATTGGATCCACTAAAGTAATAAGTACAAGCAGTGTAACAACACTTGGGTTAAACAATATTTATGCTGGATTAAACTATCAAATAGCAGTATTTGCATATAATGGCTATACAAGTTTTATAAATTATAAGCAAACCTCACCTCTATTAGGAAGCTTTACTGCTGCGAATTCTATGATGCCTCCAAGTAAATACATTTCCTTAAATACAAGTTCAACTTCATTTTTATCTAATCTTTCTGCATTAGTTTACCCACATACTTCTACATTTTATGGAAACTATGATGAAACGATCCTTCGTTTGTTTGAACAACGAGATACAACAGGTGGACAAAAAGTAGTTACTTGTGTTTATAGTAGTGAAAATAATGTATACACTGAGCCATTTGTTTGGGGTTATTTTAGTCGTGAGCATAGCTATTGCCATAACTGGATGCCTACAAATCCAGCAGATGGCACTGGAACTGCTCCAAACAATGTAGAAAGAAAGGAATATAATGATCAACATCATTTGTTTCCAACTAACCAAAATAACGCCAATGCTCCAAGAAGTAATTATCCTGAAGGAGAAGTTATTGGTACTCCAGCAACTACTTATTTAGCTTGTAAAACGGGTAATGATATCAACGGCAATCATGTATTTGAACCTAGAAATCAACACAAAGGAGATTTTGCTCGTGCAGTTATGTATATGGCAACGTGCTATAATACACAAAACAATGCGTCTGGTGTTCCTCAAAATTGGAAACTAAGAAATCCCATTTCAGGAACTATTGCTTACGGACAAGATCAAAATTTATTAAAAAAATGGCATTTTCAAGATTTACCAGATGCTTGGGAAATATCTCGTAATGATTTTATTGATTCATTACAAGGTAACCGTAACCCTTTTATTGATAGTATTCAATACGCTTGTTATATTGACTTCTCTAACATGACTTACATTGCGGCTCCTACATATACAACTGGAACAAATGCACCATGTTATGTAGCTGTAGGAATTAAAGAAAATGTATTAACACAGTTTGAATATGTGTTAGCTCCTAATCCAACTTCAGGCGAATTCTATTTATTAATTGATGCTAAATTAACTGACAAATTCAGCTTAGCAATTACTGATGTTGCTGGACGAATAGTCTATACTAAACCAGTTGATGTGATTAATGGATTCAATTCCATTACTGTTAATGATTTGAAACTTAGTGGTGGCGTATATTTTGTTAATTTGACGTATAAAAATGAAAAAATAACGCGTAAATTAATTATCCAATAATTATTTATTAACTTTCCTTTGAATAAAAAAGGGTTCTGATTTATTCGGAACCCTTTTTTATTTAATTACATTTATCATATAATTGAATTATTATGACATTATCTATTATTGTTGCCACCTCTTTAAATAATGCCATCGGTAAGGATAATCAGCTATTATGGCATTTACCAGCCGATTTAAAGTTTTTTAAAACAACAACAATGGGTTGTCCAGTTGTAATGGGGCGTAAAACATTTCAATCTATTGGCCGTACGTTACCAGGAAGAAAAAACATTATTATAACTAGAGATTCTCTCTTTAATTCAGACAAAATGTTTGATATTATTATAGAACCAAACTTAGAATCTGCCATTAATCATTTACAAAATGAACAAGAAGTTTTTATTATTGGTGGTGGCGAAATATATAAACAATCTTTACATTTAGTAGATACTATTTATAAAACGAGTGTCAATACAACGATTGAAGGTGATGTTTATTTTTCTGAAATAGACCCGAATCAATTTGAATTAGTTTGGGAGGAAAAACACCTTGCCGACGAAAAAAACAAAATGGATTATACTTTTCAAAAATACATAAAACGATGAGCGAAATAAAAATTGAAAATATTTTATTTATTGATATAGAAACAGCTCCTGTACAATACCAATACAGCGAACTTTCGGAAACCGCAAAAGAATTGTGGGATAAAAAAATGATGTATATAAAAGATACAACTCCCGAGGAACACTACGCTAAAGCCGGAATTTTTGCGGAATTTGCAAAGGTGGTTTGTATTGGATTGGGTTATATGAGTCAGGGTAAATTCAGAACCAAGGCCATCGCTGGAGAAAATGAAAAAGATATCTTAATGGAGTTTTCAAAATTAATGCAAACACATTTTTATAAAGAAGAGCATTTTTTATGCGCACATAATGGTAAAGAATTTGATTATCCATTTTTGTGCAGACGCTTATTAGTAAACCAACTTCCTTTACCTAAACTATTACAAATACAAGGCTTTAAACCATGGAACGTTAAACACCTTGATACTATGGAAATGTGGCGTTTTGGAGATATTAAAAATTTCACTTCTCTTAATTTATTAGCTCATATCTTTAATATTCCGTCTCCTAAAGATGACATTGATGGAAGTCAAATAGCTCAAGTATTTTATGAAGAAAAAAACATTGAGCGTATTAAAACCTATTGCATTAAAGACGTTGTAACGCTTATTCGCATTTACCAATGTTTAAAGGGATTAGCTCCTATTCAGGATTCTGAAATTATTTATGCTTAAACTTTAATTATGATAAACAAAAAAAATATAGCCGTAATTGGAAGTGGAAGTTGGGCAACAGCGATTGTAAAGATATTATGTAATAATGCAGATAAAGTTAGTTGGTTTTACAGAAACCAAACTGATATTGATTTTGTAAAAAAATACAAACACAACCCCCGTTATTTAAGTTCTGTTAGTTTCGATTTAACTAAATTAAATTTATCTTCTAATTTACAAGAACTAATTGAGCAAGCTAATATTATTATTTTAGCCGTTCCATCAGCCTTTATTAATGATACACTTAAAAACATTTCGCCAGAATCATTTAAAAACAAAACAATATTTTCTGCAATCAAAGGTATCGTTCCAGAATATAATTTAATTGTTGGCGAATATCTAAATACGGTGTTTCAAATTCCATTAGATAACATCGGCGTCATCACAGGCCCTTGTCATGCTGAAGAGGTTGCTCTTGAAAAATTATCTTACTTAACTATTGCAGCAAGAGATATAACTAAGGCAGATGAATTGTGCACCTATATGCGTTGTCGTTATATCAAATGTTCTAGTAGTGATGATATATATGGAACAGAGATTTCAGCAGTACTTAAAAATGTAATTGCTGTTGCAGGTGGCATTTGCCATGGTTTAGGCTATGGGGATAATTTTTTATCTGTGTTAATTAGTAATGCTATTCAAGAAATCGATCGTTTTGTGGCGGCTATACACCCTATTAACAGGGACACCAAAGCTTCTGCTTATTTAGGAGATTTATTAGTAACAGCTTACTCGCAATTTAGTCGTAATAGAACTTTTGGAACTATGCTTGGAAAAGGCTATAGCGTAAAAAATGCGCAATTAGAAATGAACATGGTAGCTGAAGGTTATTACGCTGTAAAATGCGTGTGCGAAATCAATAAAAAATATAATGTATATATGCCTATTACCAATGCTGTAAACAACATCATCTACAATCACAAAGATGCTAAAACAGAAATGGCATTGTTAGCAGAACAACTTAGCTAATAATTGATGGGGGATAAATGAGTGTTGATTTTTAGATTTTAAGTTGTTATTATTTAAAGTAATAACATAGATTAAATGCCCAGTTTTTTCAGGCATTTCCAAATAATGATCACATCTTTTTCGATGCTATAATCTTTAGCATATCGTAAATTCATTAATTTAATTTTGGAATTATCTTCTTCTTTTGTAAACAAACATGCAGGAGACAATATAGAACGTTTAATTTCCGGCAATGATTTATCGGCAACTCTGCCATAACCTACCCATGAATAAAAGCCAAACAATACATTAAATATATTGAGAAAGAAATGCGTTTTTTGCTCCTGTAAAAAAAACAGTATTGGACTTAATACCAAAATTAGAATGCTCATTCCAATATCAAGTAAGCGTTTATTGCGTTTGTTCTTTGGTTTTGTAATACTATTTACATCAATCATATACAAATCACCAGCTGTATCAATGCTATTACTTCCAATAATAGAAAGGCTTTCGGGAGGTGCTATTTTAAAATCAACGCCACTTGATACTAACGTCAACATATTATTTATAATAAATTGAGAAGAAATGTCTTTAGCGCAAAAAATAATTTCGTTGATATGGTGTATATTAATGATTTCCGTTATCTGATTTATTTTACCAATGTAAGCTTGATTATTTCCCGTGTAATTTTCAATACTCACAAAGCCAACAAACGATGGATTAATATGTGTTTCCTTTAATAATTGATTCACACGTATACATTCCGTTTCTTCTCCGATAATTGCAATTCGCTTTGTTTTAGCAGAACTCAAACTATACGATTTTAATTTTAAGAAATGAAATGAAATTCTGAGCATTAAAAAAATAAACAAAGCCCAACTGGTTCCTAATAAAATTAAAGCCCTCGAAAACCTTAATGATTCAGGTAATAGCGAGTATCCCATTAAAATAAATACCGTTCCAACGATAATACCTCTTACAATTTTCATCAATTTAATAGGCTTATCATAACCGCCATTAAAATAAACCATCACTATCCAAACAATAGCGTATAAAGGAAAGGCAACACTTAATAATTTTTCGGAATAAATATTTTCATTAAAGCCTGTTTGTTGTTGGTATATGTTTTTTATAAAAAATAAACCAGCAGTAATCAAACTAAAATCGATGATAGGAACTGTAAAGCTTTTTAAAAACCTTGAAACCATTGCCAATCCTGCTTTTAACACGATAGCAAAATGAATTAAAAAATTAAACCAAAAGGCATTAGAACCACTGAAATGCTTATTACTAAAAATAGCCATGGCTTTGTAAAAAATAACCACATAATTTAAACTACTTCTCTTTGTACTCTCTCCTTTATAATGAATGATTTGAGTTTCGGGAAAATAATAATTTTTGTAACCTGCTTTTGTAATACGATACGATAAATCGATATCTTCTCCGTACATAAAAAAAGTTTCATCCAATAACCCAATTTTATTTAGTACCGATTGACGCATCAACATAAATGCGCCACTGATAACGTCTATTTCGTTAATAGCATTTTCGGGCAAATAAGTTAAATGGTATTTACCAAACTTTTTGGAATGAGGAAAAAACTTAGCCAAGCCAAACATTTTATAAAAAGCCACTGCCGGCGTTGGTAATCCTCGTTTAGATTCTGGTGCAAAATTCCCCTGTCCATCAAGCATCTTCACTCCTAGCCCACCGGCATTTGGATTAGCATCCATAAAAGCCAATGTCTTTATAAAAGTATCCTCTTGAACCACTGTATCAGGGTTAAGTAACAACACGTATTCGCCTTTAGCTAACTTAATTGCTTGATTATTCGCTACCGAAAAACCTGTATTGACTTTATTTTCAATTAAAATAACCTGAGGAAATTTATCTTTTATTAAACTAACAGAGCCATCTACTGAATTATTATCTACCACAAATATTTCGCAAGGAAATGTTTCAGAAGCCTTTATGACTGAAAACAGGCACTGTTCGATAAAGTGCTTTACATTATAGTTAACAATAATAACGGATAGTTTAATCACAGGC
>JANXRU010000255.1 GCA_025356715.1 Bacteroidota bacterium | reverse complement strand
TAATGTTGCCATATGACTTATACGGATACATTAAATAAAAAGTTACTTGAGTATATTTAAAAATTCTGCTTACCAAAAACAAAACCAAGCGCACATTTATTAATGAAAAATAATTTATGTAATTCGATTCACAGAATATATAAGAGCAAATTATTTTATAATAATTAATTTATCTGTTTTAATACTTTTTTCTCTTATTAAAATATGATAAAAATAGGAGCCACTTTCTAAATTATTAATATTAATTAGTGTATTTGAATCTTTTAAACACTCAGTTAATACAAGCTTACCAACAGTATTATATATATTAATTTCTGTATTTTCTTTTACTTCATCTAAGTTAATATTTAAAATATATTTTGTTGGATTAGGATAAATAGAAATGAAATTATTAGAAACTGCATTTTTGTTAATATTAGTAGTTAAACTATTTATAACTTGAACCGCAATCATTGAACTACTTGAACTCATTCTATATATACTATCATTTTGACAAATTGTTGCAACGCATCCATTCATATCTGATATTGTTGCGCATATATTATACCAACCAGCATTGGTATAAGTGTGACTTGCATAATGCAGAGTTGAAACTGGACTTCCATCTCCCCAACTCCAAACATAATTGTATGGCGCAGAGCCTCCACTATAATTGAGAGTTACATCCCAAACATGTGGTGTTGCATCTTGAGTTAAATAAAAACTAATAGTTGGAGAAGGATAAACCATTACTACGGCCGAAGCTGTAGAGACACAAGAGCCTATACTGCCACTAACGGTATAAATAGTTGTTGCTAATGGTGAGGCATTAACTGATGGTCCTGAAGTAGAACTTAGTCCTATTGCAGGAGTCCATGTATAAGAGTTTGCTCCAGTTGCAATTAGTGTGGCGCTTCCGCTTCCACTACAAAATGCTCCTGAGTTTACTGTTATATTAGGATTTGGTCCTGACGTTATGGTATCTATTATACTCGATGTGCATCCCTTAGAGTCAGTGACAATTAAAGAATAAACACCAGCACATAAGGTTGTTTGTTGTGGCATCATACTGCCATTTGACCAAGAGTATGTATATGCTGGAGTTCCACCAGTAGCGATAAGATTTATAGCTCCATCACAAGTTCCATAACATGTAGTATTTGTTTGCGACATAACTATATTAAGCATTGGTGGTTGCAAAACAGTAACGGGTAAGACATTTGTAGCTCCCATAGCGTCCATAACTATAACACTGTATGTGCCTGCTGGTAAACCAGAACTAGGATTTGTAACTCCTCCAAAAGGTATCCATGTATATGTATATGGTGGAACTCCTCCAGTTGCAGTAACTGTTGCGCTACCATCAGCAGCTCCATTACAGCTTACATTAGTTACGATTGATGTTAATGTTAGTTGTGAAAATGCCATTGAGCATACCAAAATAAGTAATGTTGATAGTAAAGTTTTTTTCATTATAAAATTTTAGATCTATTGTTTAATAATTTATTTGCTTTTCATTATTCTAAAGTGAATGTACAAATTAATCCAGTTTAGCACAAATGAGTAAGGTTATTCGACTACCATTTTTTTAACACCCAATTTATTTTTACAGGTAGTTCTAATATAATAAACTCCTGAACTTAAATTCAATATAAATTTGATTGACTCTAATTTTGTTTTTTGAGTAAAAACCAGTTTACCCATCACATCAATAACCTCAATTACTTTTTCATCCTGATTAGTATCGAATTGTATATCAAAAGAACCATTGTTAACTGAGGGAAATAAAAGATAATTAAAATTAGCTTGTGAATCCTTTATTCCTATACTAACGCTACTAATATCCGTTTGCCAAATTCCTCTACCAAATGTAGAAATATAAATTTTATTTAAAGCCGAATTAAATTCTATATCCGTTACTATTACATTTGGTAAACCAAAACTATAATTTACCCACGTCGTTGTTCCTCCATATAAAATATAAACACCAATATCTGTTGCAACCATTAAATGATTTGTTCCAGGTACCTGCTTAATACAGTTTATAGGTAAGTTTGGCAAATTATAAGAAATATTCTGCCATGTAGAACCGCCATTTAAAGTTGTATACACTTTATTATTAGCAGTAAAACCAGCCATTGACACATAGGCGATGTTTTCGTTCGAAGCATTTATCTCTATACTCGTATAATATAAACTATCAGGTAAATTATTAGTAATATTTGTAAAATTAAGTCCTCCATCAATCGTTTTAAAAACAATGCCATTTAACCCATTTTCATACCTGACTCTTCGTGCAGCATACATCACTTGGCTATTAGAATTTGAAACCGCCAAAGCAGATATTTCTGTGTTTTCAAATGTTGAAGGTTTTGTATAAATAGTACCTAATGTATTCCATGACTGTCCGCCATCAGTTGATTTTACGATATTTTCATTACCAATATATAACACGCCTACATTATTATAATCTGCTACTATAGGTGTAGTCCATTCGCATTGTTCATTATTTGGATTTGAATTTACTACTGTTCCAGAAAAACCATTATCCCAACTATATCTGAAATTTCCGTATTGACTTGCTCCAACTATTTCATTGGAATTTGTAGGGCTTAAACAATTATCCATACCATCGCCTCCAAAAATAGTTGACCAAACACCTGCATTAAAATAAAACGAGCCATTATCCTGAGCACCTGCAACGACTTGCTCTGTTGTTGATTTAGAGGATGATAATCTATAAAAAGAAGTGATTTGCATATTATCATTCAATTTAGTCCAAACAGTTGGCCATGCAGTTGTGCTCCAAGAATCAATAATCATATTTGATGTTTGATAAACGCCACCATCACTGCAAACAAAATAATTACCAGTCAAAGGATGTCTATTTATACAATGAATGTCGCCATGAAGTGTAGC
>JANXRU010000247.1 GCA_025356715.1 Bacteroidota bacterium | reverse complement strand
AATACTGTGGTCTAAAATTTCTTTCACTATCGCAATATCTTTATCGGTTAACACGGCAACTTGATCAAATATAATTTTATAATTTGAAACCTGTTTGTACAAAATCGTATCCCTTAATGTCACTTTTGATCCAAGCTTAATAACTGTAGTTCCAGCTGCCAAATCACCTAAACGTTGGCTTTTTTCAGTCACTGCTACTGATATTAAAGCTATTAACCCATGGTCGATGACACGCAATAAAGACCGTATCATATAAGAACTAACGCCAGGTTGTGTGCCATCTAATTTAACCACTTTAATTCCAACAATTTTTTTTCCAAAACTTTGCCCATTCATAAATGTTTCACTTAAAAAATAATACAAAGTGTAAGGCAATGCTGCAATTATTAAAATTGTATAAAGGGTGTAATTATCATTACCATCATAAAAATTGGAATTATTTTTGGCTGTCAATCCCAATATCAGTAAGCCAATGATAATATATACCATTTTAAAAACCTCATCCAATAAGGTTGCCAACATACGATAGCCAACGCCGGCCGCTTCATAATCTAAATCTACATTTTGAGAAGTGGTAATTTTTATTGTATCCATTACTAATTTTTATAAATTTAGTGTATCTTTAAAAGTATAGGTTTAAATTCAAAATTACAATTCTTATTTAAAAGAGATATCTATAATTAAATGAAAGAGATTACATTCCTGAAACAAAATTCCGAAAAATGGGAGAAGTATGAAGCTTCTCTTGATAAAAAGGAATTGGAAAATCCCGCGAAGGTTGCCGACATGTTTGTGGAATTAACAGATGATTTTTCTTATTCTAAAAGTAATTTCTCGGGCAGTAAAACAACCAACTATTTAAACTCATTAACATCTCGCGTTCATCAGCTCGTTTATAAAAACAAATCAGAAAGTAATAAACGCGTATTTAACTTTTGGAAAATTGAATTACCAACTATTTTCGGAAAGTACCATCACTTATTATTACTTGCCTTTTTTATTGGCGTTGTAGGTACAATTATTGGGTGGATTTCTCAGCTATATGACGATTCGTTTGTGCGAATCATTATGGGAGATGAATACGTTGACACAACGATTGAACGCATCAAAAATGGAAATCCAATTGGCGTATATGGCGAAATGCCTGAGTCCTTTATGTTTTTTTATATTTCTATTAATAACATCAAAGTTTCTTTTATGATGTTTGCAGCAGGTATGTTTTTTTCTATAGGAGCGGGTCTGTACGCTATTTATAATTTCATTATGTTAGGTTCTTTTTTTGCCCTTTTTTATCAATACAATGTTTTAGGTAAAGCGCTCAAAGTAATTTGGATCCATGGCACTATAGAAATGTCTGTTATTACTATTGCGTGTTGCGCAGGATTTATATTAGGAAATAGCTTTATGTTCCCAAATACGCATAGCCGCTTAGAATCCTTTAAACGTGGGGCAAGAGACGGTATTAAAATCGTATTTGGATTAATTCCTTTATTTATTTGTGCGGGCTTTTTGGAAAGTTTCGTGACTCGCTATACCGAAATGGATTTATGGCTTAGTCTCACTATCATCTTAGGTTCTTTAACCTTTTTATTGTGGTATTTTATCTATCTTCCAATCAAATTCAAACACAACAACTATCATGCAACAACAAAAAATTAATTTCCGTCAAGAACGTGATTTTGGCTCCGTATTAGGAGACTCTATTAAATTTTTAAAACAAAATTTTATACCTTTTTTCTCTAGCGTTATTCTCATAGTAGGTCCATTTATTTTATTAATGAGTATTATGTATTCTTTTGTGCAAACATCCATGATGTCAAACATTCAGCGTAATCCAACCAATCCATTAGCCATGTTTAATAGCGATTATTTTATGTCGTTAGGCGTAATGATGCTTTCGGGGTTTATTTCTAATATTTTATTAAGTAGCGTTTCCTATAATTACATGTGCTTATATAACGAAAAGCCTTTTGGCGAAAAAATCACAGTATCTGAAGTTGCCCGTCGTTTGTGGAATAATATTGGACGCTTATTAATTTCGGCCATTACATTTCTAATTACGATGATGGCTTTAGTTTTACTAATTGTATTAATTTGTATTGGTATGTTTTCCGGATTAGGCATTGGTGGTGGAATTCTTATAGGCCTCATTATTTTTTTCGCTATGATAATTTTCACACCAGTATTAATGTATTTTGTGCCTGCAAGTTTTTATTTAGTGGTACGTGATAACATATTTATTTTTACAGCTATGGGAAAAGTTCGCAAATACTTATCAGGCAATTTTTGGTGGACATGGCTTATTATGGTGGTAGCCTTAATTTGCTTAGGTATTTTACAAGGCTTATTTAATTTACCAGCAAGTGTTATGGGAATGATGAAATTATTTAGCAGAGGGCAAGAAGCAGGTTCTGATAATTCTATCTTATTGATGGTATTTTATACCTTAGGTATGTTTTTAACGTATTGCACAAGTTCTATTTCACACATTATCACAGCTTTTAATTTCATGAGTCACGAAGAAAAACACGAAGGTAAAGGCTTGCAATCAAAGATTGAAGAGATTATGTAGTTATAGCACGTTATATGCCATTTTAGAAAAATAACCATTTCCTGTGAAACAAAACAAATCGACATTAATATTACTTTCTATTTTTTTAGTTGTATGCGGACTATTCCTAATATATCGTGGACTAATGTCAGCTGACAATTATCAAAAGTTCAATGCTACAGTAAAAGACAAAGTAATAAGCGAATCTGCGAAATACAATAAAGGCAAATATTATTCGCTAGACATTACCCTTGTAGAAAAAGACCAAGTTTATGGCATATACTTAGGTACTAAAAACCAAGCAGACAACAATGATTTAATAAATAAAATCATTGTCGGGACAAATTATACGTTTTATGTAGACCCAAGTGTTACAGAGACGTTGAATGGAACAAGTCTTGGAATACGCATTATCGAACTAAATGGTCAGACAATTTAC
>JANXRU010000236.1 GCA_025356715.1 Bacteroidota bacterium | reverse complement strand
TTTCAGCATGTGTTTCAGATAAAGATCCACCAAATACAGTAAAATCCTGAGAGAACACATACACTAATCTTCCATGTACGGTGCCATAGCCTGTTACAACGCCATCACCAAGGTATTGCTCTTTTTCTAAACCAAAATCTTTGCTACGATGCGTTACCATCATACCAATTTCTTCAAAACTTCCTTCGTCTAATAAAAAATGTAAACGCTCACGAGCAGTTAATTTTCCTTTTTTATGTTGCGCATCAATCCGTTTTTGTCCGCCTCCTAAAAGGGCTTCGGCTTGTTTTTGTTCGAGGATTGCTATTTTTGAGTTCATACGTGTTTAATTTTGAAATGCTAAAAATGAAAGCATTATTATCTTTTAATTAGATTTTAAATATACAATTTTACATAAATAGTTAAACTATGTCTTACGCTTTTTTAGGACCATGAAACGGTTTTTTGTTTCCTAATTTTCCGCCTACCGATTTTCCTTTACCACCTTTATTATCAAACCCTCTAGGCTTATCAAATTTTTTCTTGTTGGCATCAGGATTGTATTCTGGGCCTTTACCAAAGGCTTCTGGAATTTCCATTTTAGTAACATCCATTCCCATCAAGGCTTCTATTTGAGCAAAACGAGGTTGATCTTTTTCGTTGATAAACGTAATGGCCACACCTGCTTTTTCAGCGCGGGCTGTACGGCCAATGCGATGAATATAATCTTCTGGATCTGGTGGCGCATCAAAGTTTACGACTAAACTAATACCGTCAACATCAATGCCTCGCGATAAAATATCAGTACCAATTAAAATACGTAATCTCCTATTTTTAAAATCACGCATAATTTCTTCACGCTCCGATTGGTCTAAATCAGACGAAAAACCTTTTGAGGAATAATTTTTGGCTTTGAAACTTAAGGCCAAATCTTTTACTTTTTCTTTAGTTGACGAAAAAATAATAATTGATGTGTAATCTTCGTTCTTTAAAATCTCGTGTAATATTTTTTCTTTCTGATTGTCGTAAACAATATATGCTTGCTGCACAATACCAGCTGCAGGTTTAGAAATAGCGATATTAATGGATTCATGTTCTTTTAATAATTGTGCTGCCAGTGTCCTAATTTTTGGAGCCATCGTGGCCGAAAACATAATAGTTTGGCGCTTTTCGGGCACATATTTTAAAATAGTTTTAATATCATCGGAAAAACCCATATCCAACATACGATCTGCTTCATCCAAAATTAAATGTTCAATTGTATCAAATTTCACATCGCCACCTTGCAATAAAGCAATTAATCGCCCTGGAGTTGCAATCACAATATCAACACCTTCACGCAAAGCTTTTGCTTGTCGTTCCCAAGTAACTCCGTCATTTCCACCGTATATGCCAATAGAACTAGCTCCACAAAAATAGGCCATGCCTTCTATTTGTTGATCTATTTGAAGTACTAACTCGCGTGTTGGCGCAATAATTAAAGTGTTAATACCGCCTTTTTTAGTTTTGATAATGCTATCTAAAATTGGTAATACAAAAGCGGCTGTTTTACCTGTTCCCGTTTGCGCGCAGGCGATGAGATCTTTGCCTTGTTGTATAACGGGTATGGCTTGTTGTTGAATAGGCGTAGGCGCTTTATATCCCATCGAATGAAGTCCGTCTAAAAGGCTTTTATCGAAATTAAAATCGTTAAATGTCAAAATGTATTTTTTTATATTATTAAGGGGCTAATTTACTCTTTTTTACCGATATATTTTACTCAAAATAGTTAGATAACCTCAACTCATTTTTTTGTTTTAAAATTTGTTTTGCACCTCAACAACCTCTACTTTCACTCACGATGAATGCCTCTCCATTTTTTGAAGAATATAGTATAGTAACATTATGTTTAGTTTGTTTAGCTGGCTTTATAGCTGGCTTTATTGACTCTATTGTTGGTGGTGGTGGATTGATTCAAACGCCTTTTTTCTTAATTACATTTCCCAATTTAGAATTACCAAAAGTGTTGGGAACCAATAAAATATCCGCACTCATGGGCACTTCCGTGGCAGCCGTAAAATATTCTAAAAAAATAACATTTGATTTTCGCTTACTAGTTGTAATTGCCACTAGTTGTTTTATTGCGTCATTTTTAGGTGCCAAATTAGTAAATTATTTAGACACTAAAACGCTCAAACCCTTAGTATTAGTAATTCTTATAGCCATTGCTATTTATACCTTCGTAAAAAAAGATTTAGGAACTAAACCTTCCAAGGAATTATCACCTAATAAACAGAAACTTTACGGAGCTTTAATTGGACTAATTGTAGGGTTTTACGATGGTTTTTTTGGGCCAGGAACCGGCAGTTTTTTTGTGTTAGGGTTTGTTGTTATTTTGGGCTTTGAATTTGTAAAAGCTTCAGCCTATGCTAAAGTGGTGAATTGCATTACCAATATTTCCGCCTTGTTTGTATTTGTGTCGCATGGTAATTATTTATTACCAATTGCCTTACTGATGGGAGGATTTAATATGTTAGGTAGTTATATTGGCAGTCATTTAGCGCTTAAAAACGGAAATGGATTTGTACGCATTATTTTTTTAGTGATTGTAACACTAATGATTTTAAAATATGGCTATGAAGTATTCAAGCCTTATTATTAGAACATAGTTCCTTTTAAATTACTACAATCTATAGCGCCCAAAACAACTACAATTCTATACATTTGTTTAAAACAATAACAAGTAGCGTTTGTTATTTTACGTAAATTTATTACTCAGACATTTTTTATTATGGCAACTAAAAAAATAGATTTAGCCTTACAAGGTGGTGGCGCACACGGCGCATATACTTGGGGAGTAATTGACAGATTGCTTGACGATGAACGTATAGACATTGATGGGATTTGTGGAACAAGTGCAGGAGCGATGAATGGTGTATGTGCTATTTATGGACTAAAAAAAGGTGGGAGAAATTTAGCGAAACATTTATTAGTTAAGTTTTGGCATAAAATTTCTGAAGCAGGTAAATTATCATTACTTCAACCAACATGGATGGATAAATTTATGAGTCCAGGTAATATGGATTATTCTCCCACGTATCAATTATTTAGCAAGGCATCAGAAACCATGTCGCCTTCTCAATTTAATCCCATGTCGATTAATCCTTTGGAAAAAATATTAAATGAAGTTATTGATTTTAAAGAATTACATGCCATAAATCCACCAAAATTATATGTATGTGCTACTAATGTAAAAACCTGTGAAGCACGCGTGTTTGGCAATAATGAAATCACTGTCAAATCTATTTTAGCATCAGCTTGCCTACCCTATTTATATCAAGCAGTTGAAATTGATGGCGAATTTTATTGGGATGGCGGTTATATGGGAAATCCACCTTTACAAGTATTAATTGATAATACAGTGGATACGAATGATATTTTATTAGTACAAATCAATCCGAAAAATAGCGCGAAAGTTCCTTCGCAAATAGAAGATATCAAAGACCGTGTGAATGAAATTAGTTTTAATTCCTCTTTAATGCTTGAAATAAAAATGTTGCAATTTCAGCAAGAGCTTGTTAAAAAAGGCATTACGCTTGATGGCGAATTAAAAACCGTTTATTTACATAACATCAGTGCTGATGCTAATTTGGGTGCACTAAATCTATCAAGTAAATTAAATACATCTTGGGATTTTTTAATGCACTTAAAAAATCTTGGCTACAAGGCTTGCAACGAATGGCTTGCAACGCATTATGATACATTGGGGAAAGAAAGTACGTTTAAACTTTAATTGGGGAAAATCTATGAATAAACTATTAATACTTGGTTTGATTTTGATTTTAATTTCTACTATCAAAATACAGGCTCAATTAAATACTGACACCTTATTTATTGGGCATCAAAAAGTGTTATTGAGAAAATCTAGAATATTTCATATTAATAGCCAAAATGGGCCAGTTAACTTACCTTCAGAATATAAAAAAACACAAGATTATAGTTCAAATTTATCTATAAAATATAAAGCAAAAACAGATAGTTCTAATAGTATTACATTTTATGATGATGGGACGAAACTTTCAGTTATTAAACCTAATATGAATCAATCTACTGGCGGACATATTAATTTATATTCTTTAGTTGATACAATTAAAATAACGTTAATTGAATTTTGTAATTTCAAACCATATATAAAATCTAATCTTCGAAAAACATATTTTTTTGCTTCAAAAGTAAGTTATTTATATCATGACACTTTGGGTATAATTGAGTATATAAATATACCAAATGGAGATTTATCAATGTTTTGGAATCCTTGCGGATCATATTCCAAAAATATATCCGACAAATTAAAACAAACTACTTTTATTCTGCAAGAATTGTATTATGTAAAAAGTAATGCAACTTATTATTTAGATCGAGAATTTATTATTTTAATAAACTAATTTTCATTTCAAATATTACTGTAAATACAGTTCTACATTTTAATTCATATTAAAATCCATCAACTTCATAAATGCTACAATTTGTAGCAAGTAAGCACTACATTTTGATTTACCTTTACTTTAAATAACAAGTAAAATGGCAAAAACAAAAATCTCTTACTTCTGTCAAAGTTGCGGTGCTCAAGCTGATAAATGGGCTGGAAAATGCAATAGTTGCGGTAGTTGGAACACCATCGTAGAAGAAATCGTTCATAAAGAAACGAAGAATAACCGTTTACAAGTTTTTACTAAAAACGAAAATGGTGGTTCTAATAAATCTATTTTATTGCAAGATGTTGGCACTATTGAACATCCTCGCATACCAGTTGCCGGAAAAGAATTAACGCGTGTGCTTGGCGGTGGCATTGTGCCAGGAAGTTTGGTATTATTTGGTGGGGAACCAGGTATTGGTAAATCAACCTTAATGCTTCAGGTTGCTTTGCGATTAAAGCATTTAAAAATACTATATGTAAGCGGTGAGGAAAGTGAGCAACAAATAAAAATGCGCGCCGATAGAATTGGCATTACTACAGAAAATTGTTTTATCCTTCAAGAAACTAATACACAAAATATTTTTTTACAAATAAATGAAGTCCAACCGCAATTGGTTATAATTGATTCGATACAAACCTTACATACTAGTTTTATTGATAGTAGCCCTGGAAGCGTGAGCCAAGTGCGTGAATGCGCGGCAGAATTATTACGTTTTGCAAAAGAAACCAACACGCCTGTATTTATGATTGGGCATATTACCAAAGACGGTACCTTGGCAGGACCAAAAGTGTTGGAACACATGGTAGATACTGTTTTGCAATTTGAAGGCGATAGAAATCATGTGTACCGTTTGTTACGAGCTACTAAAAACCGTTTCGGAAGTACTAATGAATTGGGTATTTACGAAATGCATGGGTCAGGATTAAGAGAAGTAAATAATCCATCCGAAATATTAATTACCAGCAGAGACACGCCAACAAGTGGTGTTGCAATCTCTGCTACACTCGAAGGCAACCGCCCTATGCTGATTGAAACACAAGCATTGGTAAGTACTGCTGCTTATGGCACGCCTCAACGCTCGGCAACAGGTTTTGACTTAAGACGTTTATCAATGTTATTAGCAGTACTCGAAAAACGCTGTGGATTCAGGCTTGGGGCTAAAGACGTTTTTATTAATATTGCAGGTGGTATTAAAGTAGAAGACCCTGGATTAGATTTAGCGTTAGTGTGTGGCATCTTATCCAGTAATGAAGATTTACCCATCCCACAAAATGTATGCTTTGCTGGCGAAGTTGGATTAACGGGAGAGATACGCCCAGTAAGTCGGATAGACCAACGCATACATGAAGCGCAAAAATTAGGCTTTGAAAAAATTTATATATCTTCATACAACCAAAAAGGTTTAGATCTAAATCAATTTTCCATTAAAATAATTACGGTTTCAAAAATGGAAGAAGTATTTAGTAATTTGTTTGGATAATGCTAAGGCTTGGTTGTATGCGAAGCACGAACCATGCAGCTTTTATTACACGAAACCATACTTTTTTCTTTTAGAAGATTCTTTAATTTACAAACAACCCGTTCTGCCACCATCTACAGGCAAATTAATGCCATTGATGTAAGATGCTGCAGGAGATGCTAAAAAAGCTACGGCGTTGGCAATTTCAAATGCTTCTGCAAAACGCCCCATTGGTATTTCCGACATCATGTCATTGGCGACAGCATCTGTAGCATGACCTGTTTTGGTTGATTTATTTTCAATAATGTTTTGTAAACGAACGGTTGCCGTAGCGCCAGGCAACACATTATTTACTGTAATATTAAATTTACCTAACTCATTAGCCAACGTTTTGCTCCAGTTTGCAACAGCAGCGCGAATAGTATTTGATACCCCTAAATTAGCTAAAGGTAATTTTACTGATGTAGAAATGATATTAATGATGCGTCCGTATTTAGCAATCTTCATACCTTCTACACAGGCTTGCGCTAAAATATGATTGCAAATTAAATGGTTATTAAAAGCTGATAAAAATTCTTCAGGCTTAGCGGACGCTATTGGTCCGGCTGGTGGGCCACCTGTATTATTTACTAAAATATGTACAATCGGTTGACGTTGCAAATAGGCTTCTATTAAGGTTTTGAGTTCATCAGGTTTAGAAAAATCTACACACACATAACCGTGCAATTGCCCAGCATCTGAACTTAATTCTTGTTTTGTTTTTTTTAGTGCTTCTTCGTTACGAGCAATTAAAGTAACGCTGGCGCCTAAGTTCGCTAATTCAATGGCAATGGCTTTACCTATTCCTTGTGTGCTTCCGCAAACAATAGCTTGTTTATGTTTTAAATCTAAATTCATTTTCAATAAATCTAATGATAATCAATGTTATACTACAATTTCACAAATTTTATTTTTTTACTCACCGCCCCTTCTTTCACTTCAATAAAATAAATTCCTGCATTTAATGTTGACGTCTCTAAAGTCACACTAATACTACCTAATTCTGTTTGTTTTTGAATATTTAAAACTTCTTTTCCAAATACATCAAAAATTCCAATCGTTAAATTTGTTTCTGTTTTCGCAACATATTGCAACGACATGTTTTCGGAAGTTGGATTTGGATACGCAGATATATTCATCACGTTTTCTAACTCATGTATACCGACGGTATTAACTACCGAAATATTATCCATACAAAAGAATCCAGGTGTATTCATTCCAAACGAACCATTATCACTCGACCTCAAGGTAATTAAAATACTATCCGATATAGGTAAACCTGCACAAAATACATATTGCCAATTTTTCTGAATAAAATCATTTGTTGTTCCAGCCGCTCTGTAATCAGCTAAATAATGTTCAACGCTATCTGTTAATAAAACGCCTGCTCTATATGGGCGAACGACTAACTTAAACCAATCAGGATAAGTTCCTTGGGGTAACCCTGAATGTGTACCTGTAGTATCTCCAAATTTACGAGCTACAAAATTTCCATTTTTTATAGTTTTGTAAGCATACGTTGTGTTCGTTACAAAAAAACCAGATAAGGACAATGCGTTTGAATTCATTTTAATAATGGCTTTATCTTGAGAGGCAACATAATAGTTTCCATTAAAACCACCATTAGTAATGCTTCCATACAAATTGATATAAGTTCCATTACTGGTATCTTTTACATTTGTATAAGCTGAACCTGACGACCAGAAACCACCAAAAGCTGTATCCCAATGATAACGGAATGTTGCAAACGAAGGCAAAGAAGAAGTCTGCCAGTCATCAACCGTTGTGTTTTTATAATATGAATTTGGTGTTAATGTAAATGTTGGCCCATCAAAATTTTCGGTAATTTGAGCTTTCGTATTAAATGATAATACAAGGCAATAAATAATAGTAATCGAAGTAATTATTTTTTTCATATGTTTAATTTATTGTTTTTATTGTCATATGGTATAGTCATGTTATCTTCATTTGTTCCCGATAACTATCGAGATGTGCTGACGACAACATGGCTATTTCATAAATGTGTCTTTATAAGATTCGTAAAGTTAAGCAAATATTAGTCAAGCAATGCTAAAAATAGCTAAAATTGATTTAATGAAAATGTACTAATTTATTTATAGGTTTTCGTCATAGAAGAAGGAGTGCAGATGATATAGTCGCCAGTGTCCTTAGATTCCTCCTCTAACTGACTCACATCCTTTTGCTCAGTTGAAGAAATGACTAAAATTTTTAAATCAGGATTCTGTTGTTTTAAATACCATTCAATAGCTTGATGTCCATTACTATGATAAGCGCCATTGTAATGAATAAACGTTTGCCCTTTTGACCAATGCTTTAAAATAAAATAAGCCATCGTCGCATCTTTAATCGCTTGTGATTTTGGAAGATTTTCACCACCATGTCCACCAGCATTTTCAAATATTTCTTTATAACATTTCAAATTACCATCATATTTAAAAGGCAAAGGAACTATCCATTTTTTTGCTTCACTATCAATACTATCTAAAGAAGAAACACCTCTAGAATACACTAAATTCGCATAACGACGAGGAATATTATCTGCTACAAATTTAAGTTTATTGCTTTTAGCAAAATCTAATAATGGCTTATAATCTGTTGCAAAATTTGTCCAGAGCTTCACTTCATCTTTAAATGTTTTCTCTGTAATTTTCCCTGCAAGGTATTCGTCAATCGCTATTTGATCATCAGTTTCAAACATTTCTGCACCTAGCACCAGTTTTTCTTTTTTATCTGAGTATAAATCGGATGTTAATTCTTTTTGTAACCAATGGCAAATGGGATTATCGTGCAATTCGCCAAATAAAACTATATCCACTTTTTTAGCATCAACTAATAGATGAGAATAATCGGTCTTTTTTCCTTTACTGTCATACATAATATAAGCTTCCTTGCTGCTATCAAATTGAATAAAGCTCATTAAGCTGAAAACAGGGGCAATCATTACTAATTTTTTCATTTTTATTGATTTCATTTTGCGTTAATTATAACGTAAGTTAAAGTTAATATTAATACTTAAAAGCCAATATTCACCAAAACAATAGTCTTAATAATTTGTTTTCAGTATAAACGGCAATATTTATATTTAGGAAACTATAAAATAAAAACAAGTTTCCTATATTTGTCGAGCTAAAAATCACTATGAAAAAAATACTATTACTTTGCCTTACCAGTTTCTTGTTTACTACTCATGCGCAGGAAAAATTTACCATTAGCGGTTATTTAAAAGATGCTAAAAATGGAGAAGCGTTAATTGGCGTTACCGTTTACAAAAAAAACTCGCAATTAGCCACTAGTACAAACGCTTATGGCTTTTATTCATTAACACTTCCAAAAGGAGCCGACACGATTGTATTTTCTTATGTTGGCTACAAAACACTGTTAGTTCCCATTAATTTAGTGGCTAATCAAACCATTAGTAATGAACTATCAGAAGAAGGAAAAGAATTAGCCGAAGTAGAAGTATCATCGGAAAAAGAAGATAAAAATATTACGAGTATGGAAATGAGTGTTTCCAAATTGGACATTAAACAAATTCAAAAAATGCCTGCTTTATTTGGCGAAGTAGATATTATTAAAAGTATTCAGTTATTGCCAGGCGTTACTACGGTGGGCGAAGGCGCAAGTGGTTTTAATGTACGTGGTGGAAATATTGATCAAAATTTAGTATTAATGGATGAGGCTCCAGTTTATAATTCGTCTCATTTATTTGGTTTCTTTTCAGTTTTTAATCCAGATGCTGTGAAAGATGTCAAGTTAATTAAAGGAGGGATTCCGGCTCAATATGGAGGAAGAGCATCTTCTATTTTAGATATCAGAATGAAAGAAGGTAATAATAAAAAGTTACAAGTTAATGCTGGTTTAGGAACTATTTTCAGTCGCTTATCCATTGAAGCGCCAATCTTAAAAGATAAAGCATCCTTTATAGTTGCCGCAAGAAGAAGCTATATAGACGTGTTAGCAAAACCATTTTTAGCTAATCAAGCCAGTTTAAAAGATGCTAAATTTTATTTTTATGACTTGACAGCTAAATTTAATTGGCGTATCAATGATAAAAATACCGTATTTGCCAGTGGTTATTTTGGTAGAGATGTATTTGGTGCAGGCTTTAAATTTAATTGGGGAAACAGTACAGCAACGCTGCGTTGGAATCATATTTTCAATAGTAAATTGTTCATGAACCTAACTACATTTTATAGTAATTATCGCTATGAGTTAGGCTTTACAAGTGAAGGAAATGGACAAAAATTTGAATGGACGTCTAATATTATAAATTATAGTGTTAAACCTGATTTTACCTATTATTTAAACAGTAAAAACACTATTAAATTTGGCGCACAAGCTATCTTATTTACATTTAAACCTGGCAATGCCATTATTACAGCTAGTGATGGCACGGCTATTAACATTAGTTCTGATAATCAATATGGAGTTGAATATGCTGGATATATTGATAATGAACAAAAAATAAATAGCCGATTAAGTTTACAATATGGTCTTCGTTGGTCATTTTTTAATTATGTAGGACAAGGAACTAAATTCACATACAGAGATACAATACCAAATGAAAGTAAACCATTAGTAAGTGAAGAAAAAATAACCAATAATAAAACGATACAAGCATACAATAACCCTGAACCAAGATTAGCAATTAATTATACTATTAATAGTAAAAACTCTATTAAACTGGGTTATAATCGTATGTCGCAATACCTTCATATTGTATCTAACACCGCAGCTTCAACACCATTAGATATTTATACGCCTGTAACGAATAATATTAAACCATTGATTTCTGATCAAATTACTTTAGGCTATTTTAAAAATTTTAAAGACAATATGTTTGAAGCATCTGCGGAAATTTATTACAAAAGTTTACAAAATCAACTAGATTATGTAGATAATGCAAATTTATTATTAAATAAATATTTAGAAGCAGATTTAGTACAAGGGAAAGGAAGAGCTTATGGGTTGGAATTATATCTTAAAAAAGCAAAAGGAAAATTAAATGGTTGGGTTAGTTATACGCTATCAAAAACAGAACGTCAGGTTCGTGGTATTAGCAATGGTGATTGGTTTCTTTCTAAATACGATAGAACACATAATTTAAATACAGTGTTGATTTACGACTTAAATAAGCGCTGGAGTTTCTCTGCTAATTTCGTTTATCAAACTGGTACGCCAGCCACATTCCCAACAGCAAAAATAGAAGTTCAAGGTTATGTTATTCCTTATAATACAGATGGTACACGAAACAATTATCGTAATGCGTCATACAACCGTTTAGATATTGGGATAACTTACAATTTCAAGAAGAATGAAACAAAAAAACGTAAACAATCTATTGTATTAAGTGTATATAATGTCTACAACAGAAGAAATACATTTTCTACCTTCTTTAGAAATAACCCTGATTACCCTGTGAATACAGAAGCTGTGAGATATTCAGTAATTGGCTCAATTATTCCTGCTATAACTTATAATTTAAAATTTTAATTATTAATCTATGAAAAACTTAAATATATTATTTGCCATACTAACTATTTTCACCCTAACTTCTTGCGAAGATGTGGTACAAATAAAATTAGACGAAGGAACACCAATGATTACGATTGATGGGTTTGTAAACGATTTACGAACTAATCAAACCATTCGTTTAACTTATACTGACAATTATTTTAGTCAGAAGCCAAACGATCCAATTAGTGGCGCAACAGTTCAGATTAAAGATGTTACATCCGGACAACTATATAATTTTGCAGATAACTCTAATGGGGATTATATATTAAGTTTAACACCATCGGACACTATTGGAAAAATTGGACATAAATATGAGCTTTCTGTCACACATCAAGGAAATATTTACTCAGCAACATCAACAATGTATAGAACAACTAAAGTTGATACTATCGTTGTTGAATATAATGCAGCTGGGGCTTTTGGTACGAAAGAAGGGTACGATGCGTTTTTTTTAGGTATTGATCCTAAAGGTGATGTACCTGATTTCTATTGGATAAAATCATATCGTAACGGTGTTTTTTATAACAAAGGTCTAAATATCAATACCGCTTGGGATGGGGCTAATGGCTCAGGTGCAGATGGATTATTTTTTACACCACCAATTGCTAGAGGAATATTACCTCGTGGCGAAAGATTAGATAAATTTGATATGTTAAAAGTTGAAATACATTCTATCTCTCAGCAAGCGTATGATTTCTTAAATCAAGTGCAAACTCAAACTACTAATTCAGGTTTATTTGCAACTACTCCTGAAAACGTGAAAACCAATATTACAACAACATCCTCAACCAAAGTAGTTGGTTGGTTTAATATGGCAGCAGTAAATACTAAACAAGTAATTATACAATAATTTAATCTTTCTGTTTGTAAATTAAATTCATCATTGCTTCATCTTTTCTATATACATCAATATAGAGTTTTAGCCCTGTACTATCAGCATATGCAGTATAATACCTCGTGTATATTGGAAGAGGTTTTTTTAATTTAATTTTCTTTTGTTCTTGTTTAGCAAAATACACTTGCAAACTATCATGTCGATAATGTAAACTATCATCTCGTATTAAAAAATCGGCAAACTCTGTAAACATTTCAAGCCTTATACAGCC
>JANXRU010000203.1 GCA_025356715.1 Bacteroidota bacterium | reverse complement strand
TTAGTTAATCAATTCTACACTACGTTTGATAAACTTAGTTAACTCTTCACCTTTTAATAATCCTTGCGATAATAAGGCTAAATCAGCTGCTTGTTTTGCTAATTGAGATTGAACAGAACCATCTTTTTCAGCTAATATTTTGCCAATTAAGGGATGGTTAGCATTAACAACCAAATTATACATATCAGGCATTGAACCATAAAAGTTCATACCGCCTCCGCCACCCATGGCTTGCATATCTTTCATACGACGCATAAACTCAGGGCGTGTTATTAACATAGGCGAATCAGTTTCGCTTAAGCTCTCAAACGTTACAGTATATTTTTCTTTGGCTACAACGCCTTCCACTATTGGTTTTAAAGTTTTTTGCTCATCTTCAGTTAATTTACTTGGTTGTGCTTCTTCTTTCTTAATTAATTTTTCAACTGTATCAGCATCAACACGTACAAATTGCGTGTTTGTTAATTTACTCTCTAAATGATTGATTAAATGTGCATCCAACGGAGAATCCATTAATAACACATCATAACCTCTTGATTTAGCTGCATCAATGTATGTATGTTGTTCATCCACATTCGTTGCATATAAATAAACTACTTTATTGTCTTTATCAGTTTGGTTAGCCTTAACGTGAGCTTCGTATTCTTCTAAAGTAAACGCTTTAGCATCTGTATTTTTTACTAAAGCAAATTTAACTGCTTTTTCGTAAAACTTCTCATCGCTAATCATTCCGTATTGTACAAATACTTTTACATCATCCCATTTAGCTTCAAAATCGGCACGTTCTTTTTTAAAGATATCTTCTAATTTATCAGCAACTTTTTTAGTGATGTGTGATGATATTTTTTTAACGTTATGATCGGCTTGTAAATAACTACGACTCACATTTAATGGAATATCTGGGCTATCAATTACTCCACGTAACATCGTTAAAAAATCAGGTACAATGTTTTCTACATTATCAGTAACAAATACTTGGTTACTATATAATTGTATACGATCTTTAGGCGCTTCAAATTTATTAGATAATTTAGGGAAATATAAAATACCAGTTAAGTTAAATGGATAATCTACATTTAAATGAATATGAAATAAAGGTTCTTCAAATTGCATCGGATACAATTCACGATAAAACGCTTTATAATCTTCGTCTTTTAAATCAATTGGTTTTTTAATCCAAGCAGGAACAGGATTATTGATGATGTTTTCAACTTGAATTTCGTTTTCTTTATCATGACCTTTTTCGTCTTTTTCTCCAGTAGGAACCCATTCCGATTTGGTTCCAAAAACAATTTCAACTGGTAAAAATTTACAGTATTTTTTAAGTAAGCCTTCAATTTTAGAATTTTCTAAAAAATCCAAACTATCCTCTGCTACATGTAATACGATTTCAGTACCGCGATCTGTTTTAGATGTAATTTCTTCAATATCATATTCAGGGCTTCCATCACATTCCCAACGAACGGCTTTACTACCTTCTTTATAGGATAATGAAAATATTTCAACACGGGAAGCCACCATAAAGGCCGAGTAAAACCCTAACCCAAAATGACCGATGACTACGTTTTTATCAACCTTGTCTTTGTATTGATTAACAAATTCTTCAGCACCACTAAAGGCAATTTGCGCAATGTATTTTTCAATTTCTTCGCCTGTCATACCAATACCTTTATCTTTAATGGTAATGGTTTTAGCTTCTTTATCAACTTTCACTTCAATTTTCAAATCACCTAAATCACCTTTGGCTTCACCCATGGATGTTAGTGCTTTTAATTTTTGAGTAGCGTCGGTAGCATTACTTACTAATTCACGCAAAAAGATTTCGTTATCAGAATAAAGAAACTTTTTAATAATTGGGAAAATGTTTTCGGTTTGAACGTTAATTTTTCCTTTAGTGCTCATGTTTGATTATAGTTTAATAGTTATGAATATAAATTTTTGACAACTCTAATAGTCAAAGGTTGTACCAATAGCGTAAAAGTGACAAAATGGCAAACTATTTAAATCAAAAAGTCCTTTTAATTTGAGATTAAAAGGACTTTTTTACAATTCATAAAATTTTTAATAACTCCACTTCAAATATAAGCTACCCCATGTAAAACCAGCGCCAAATGTAGTAAGTAAGAGGTTATCACCTTTTTTAAGTTGATTTTCCCATTCAGCTAGGCAAACGGGAAGTGTTGCCGATGTTGTATTACCATATTTCTGAATATTAAGCATGACTTTATCCATACTAACACCCATGCGGTTAGCCGTAGCTTCAATAATTCGTTTATTAGCTTGATGAGGAACTAAGAAAGCAATATCGTCAGAAGTCAAATGATTACG
>JANXRU010000185.1 GCA_025356715.1 Bacteroidota bacterium | reverse complement strand
TGCTTTCCATTTTAATTATCGCAAAGATGAAAATAGAATCAGGTTGCTCGTTTAGATTTTTAACAGAAATAAAGTGTGCAGCTATTGTTTTAAAATCATTATCGTGAGAATATATACATTCCGCTCCATGAGCTAACGGTTTTGCGCAGCTGCTGTTTCTGAAAAGAATTTCGCCACCGTCAACAACCGGAAACTTAATGCGAAAACGAATATACAAACTTACTCGTCACCAGCAATAGCAACTGCGCAGTGTTATGCCTCGTTGCTTTTTTGTCTGCAATCTGCACGTCTGTGTCCGGCACGACAAACGTGTCAACAGCGGTGAAAAAATAGAATTAATTTTACGATTTCAAAAAATTGTTGCGAGGTCGGCTTTATCTTTTTTTTATCAACTGTCAGAGAACGAATAATTGCGAGAGTGTCCACAGTGACTAAGGTGAAATGTATCGACAGGAAAAAATGTTTGAAGTGCTTAAATGTCAAAACGCTTGTCGAAGTGTCAAACTTTTTGAGAAACTTGTCAATGGGGTTAATTATAGGATAAAAATCTATACCTCACCCCTAATAAGAAACAAAGATTATATACAATATCAACCCCTCCAAATTTATCGACATTTATAAGATGTTTTTGTGTTGTTATTTCTAGATCAAAATTCTTGTGTACTTTTCTAGAATAACCAAGCGTGAAGCCGAAGTCCCATTTATTTAATCTATCATTTGGATAGGGAGTTGAATAGTTGATATCAATAATAGTTTTAACATTATTATTATTAGGATATATTACATCTACTTCCCTGTAGCGAAAATCATTTGCATATAAATAAGAAGTTACTAATCCAAAGATCAAAGCATTATTTTTGAAATGTTTAATATAAGTAACAGGTAATTCAATATAATGAAGACGATATTCATACCATGTACTCTGATCTAAATGATTTGGTACAACAAGAAAGTAATCTCTTTTGAAGCCTTTTTCCATTACTTGCATGCCTATTGCTAATTCAGAATTCTTAGTGAGAGGCTGTGCGTATTGAAGATCAAAAAACACAGAACTGATGCTTCTGCTCCATCTTCTGATTTCGGAAAATGGGCTTTGCCCCCATTGTGTAATTGAATTAGAATAACCTGCTTTAAATGAAATTCTGTCCAAAATAATTTTATTCTGGCAATATCCATTTAAGGATAAGAGCAATGCAACTAAGTACAAACAATACTTCATTTTTCTATTCTAACTTCTCTTTTGTTAAAAACTTCCTGTGCAAGAATAAGTATATTGTTGTGAATTGTGAATGCTAGTGCATGTGATCGTGATAAAAGGGTCGGTCGAATAGGTGAAAGTAATTGTACCAGCAGTATTAGTAGAAGGATCGTTATAGACTATGGTAACATCCACATCGGTTCCGTGCTGGGTACAGGTAGCTTTCATTTTTTCACAAAAGGGGCTGTATGTAATACATCTTATGCATGCTGGGGGATCAGTAACCTCCATGTATAAGTTGCAATCCGTTGAGACTCCTTGTTGTGCGGCATCTCCATAACAAAATGTAAGTTTAGTTTGTGTGGTTGGTGTTGGAGAACAATTTGTCCATTTTGGATCATCTGAAGTACAACTAGTCCAAGTAACCCAACTTGTTTTGGTAGTATTTCCATTCATAAAGTGTGACGTCACGCAATCATCGCAATGAGGGTTAGTATAGGTTGGGTCACATGTGCAAAGGCCTATTGTTTTGCCATAAATTTTTGGTGCAATTGTAGATGTAGGATTTTGAGGAGAAGTTTGATCTGCTTTCTTCTCGTTTTGACAACTGAAAATAGATGTTACAACTACTATTGTAACAAATCCAAACAATAACATTAATTTTTTCATTTTAGTTGATTTTAAGGGTGAGTAATAAATTATTATTTAAAAGATTAAAATTGTTGAATTTAAAATTAAAATACGGATTCGTTATTAAATCATAATTGCACAAATATTCAATGGCAAATCTTTTATTGAATTTATAGCCAATATTGATTAAAGGAGCGATATTTACTTTACTAAATGCGGATGTGTACTCATAATTTTTTATCTCAAATACATAATGAACCTTAGCGTCGAAATCCGCATCTGCTGCTGGGTATTTAGCAATAGCATACTTACCAGTGACCTTCTGACTAAATTGAGAAATTAATAAATAAGATAAGTTGATCCCTGCACCAATTGTTAGCTTAGCTATTTTATATTTAAGAATAATAGGTGTTTCAAAGAAATCCTGTTTTATGGAAGTATTTAAATAAACAATTACAGGTTCCGGTCCACCAACCCAGTTAGACAAATAATTAAATTGATTTTGATAATTATCTGCCCATTTTCTATTATAGGTGATTCCCAAAAAAATAGAATATTTATGATATAATTCTTTATTTGAGAAGAAACCTGCATTTATGCCATACGCGCCACCTTGTAACCCTTTTACATTTTCCTGATTAAATAAGTTCGAAGAAGCACCGAATCCAATCATTAAGTCTGGCTTCAAATTAGGCTGTGCAATGCACATGGTACTTTTTATAAACATTAAGAAATAAACAGCGCTTAGTTTCATTAGGATAGAATTTTGATACGCTTGTCTTGTGTCTTGAACAACTTTTTAATGCCGTTGCATATTCGAATGTAAAACAAGTTATTCAGTAATAACTAATTTATTTCTGCTTCAACAAACCGAATTGAAGTATTCTTTAAAACATTTCAAAAGTAGAAAATCAATTTGTCATTGTATTGAAATGGGGCATAACTTATATATTTCTGCCAAACTTAAATGGTTAGTTCCATTTATAATTGTTTGAATTTTGCCTATCAATAATACATAGCATACCCATTTGTTTTACCTATTTTACCTTTTGAAGGTTCTAACAATGCTTAAATAATATAAATGTATTGTTTTTCTTTTATTAAACGAATGTAACAAAGAATAGGAAATAAAAAAGTTGCTTAAAAGTGAGTTCTAAAAACAAAAGAGGCGAACCCAATGGCTCGCCTCTTTAACGTTAAACCCGAAACTATCGGAAAATGTATGGCACATAATTGTTTGCTTCAATACAGTTTTCTCGGTTTATGTATAAATGATCATTAATTTTTTTAGACCCATTATTGTATTCAACAATAACTAATGGACTAATCTCTTTTAAGTGTAAAATGTTATTACTAAAAACATACTCATCATTTTCGTTAACTTTAAACAGAATATTATAATCACTACCATTTTGACACATCTTTACACGAGGTTTGACTCCAAAAGGTTGAATTACCATTAACTTAGTTTTATTATTTATACTATCTATTAACACTAAACTATCAAGCAGTATATCACCATCTATTTTTTGTTTGCCTGTTATAGTATCTATTACTTGCTTGAAGGTAAAAGAATTTGAAGAATATCCTTTAAATTCATATAAATAGGGTTTACCCTTACTTGTGAAATAATAATTATGACCTGTATTTATATTATTCAGATATAATTTCTTTGTCCCTATTATACCATTCTCATCAAATGAATAAGTATAGCCATAAAGCTTACTATGAATAAATGAGTTAACAAGTTTTAGCCTCCCATTATGATGATATAACAACCTTATCCCTTCGGCCTCGCCATTTACGAAAGTTAGCATTGATTCAATTCTACCATCCAAATAATATTGGATACATGGTCCTTGTGGTATATTATTAACATAATATGCTTTATAAATACAAGTATCATCCTTTGTTATGCGTTCTTCAACCTTTGCAGTGTTATCGCATGAGATAAGAAATAAACTTACAATAAAAAATATATATAATTCTTTCATTTTGTTAATATTATTAACTTGTTGTACTAGTTATTTACTGGAATTCCAAGAAAAAAGTGGACGAAAAAATTTAGCCTTATGCCACATGTTTAAAATTGTTAGTAATTAAATTTTCTTGTTCTAACAATGCTTAAATAATATAAATGTATTGTTTTTCTTTTATTAAACGAATGTAACAAAGAATAGGAAATAAAAAAGTTGCTTGAAAACAAAAAAGGCGAACCCAATGGCTCGCCTCTTTACCTTAAACCCGAAACTATATCCTTTCACATCTACATCAATCTCTGCCAGTTTAATTATGCTTTTTGTTTTCAACCCCTTTTGGTAACTTTGGTCTGGTGAAGATCTGAATTTCATCATCTTCTCCTGGTTTGAGCTCCTTTCCTTTGCATATTAAATCCTCCTGTCCTTTGCTAATTTTGCCTCCAAGTTTGATTGCCATTTTCACATTTTTACATGCAATTTCTCGTTTCCCTGTATGATTATACACACTAGCTTTTACTAAATAAGCCTGCCAGTAATTAGGGTCTAATTTTATGGACTGATCTATTTCTTTAATCACTTCATCGTCCAAATAAAGTGTATCGCTGCCTGATTGAGCTAAAATAGCATTTGATGAATAGAAAACCACCCATGCTTTCATTAAATGATAGTCTGGATAATCTGGATTTATTAATATTGCTTTATCAATATCTTGTCTTGCCAAAATGAATTTCCCCTGCGTTTCATATTTCATACCTCTTGCAAAATAAAGCCAGCTTAAATTTGTTGGATCAAAAGTATGCATGATAGCCTCTCCAAGGTCTTTCATTACTATACTTTCATATTTGGGATTGTCGAAAAGCAGGTTTAAACGTGTATAGTATACTTGTAGATAATCAGGGCTAAGTTCTAATGCTTTATCAAAATGTGCAATTCCCTTTTCAACATTTCCTGTTGATGCTTCAGACACACCTAAATAAAAATAAAATGCTGGCGACAATTTCGTATTACTTTCTCGCTCCACTTTCTCCAATAAATTTCTTCCCTTCATTGGGTCGCCTTGAGTTACTTCACATACTCCCCAATAAAAATATGCCTTCAAATTATTAGAATCCAATTGCAAAGATTCCTGATAATACTTTCTTGCTACTTCCATATTGTCATTATCAGCATAAGCCTTTGCCAGAAGCCTAAGTCCTTCTGACCATTTTGGAAATTTCTTAAAATAATTTTCCCAATCAATTATTGCACTGTCAGGCTTCTCAAGTTGCTCATAGGCATACGCTCTATAATAATAACATTCAGTAGGGTCCTCCTTATTTAATATTTCTAGTTTTATAAATTGGTTAAAGTCTGAAATAGCCTCATTATATTTCTCAAGTCCACTAAAGGCAATACCCCTCTGCAAATAAGTAGTTGAATAATTAGGGGCTCTTTTGATAAAAATAGAATAATCGGAAATAGCCTCATTATATTTCTGCAACATACGATAGCTTGTAGCCCTTCCAAACAATGCCATCGGGTCATCAGGGTATAATTTGAGTGCCATATTATAATCTTCAATTGAAGATGCATAATCTCCACTAAATCTTTTTGCCTCTCCACGCCCCGAATAGGATAATCTATCATTTTTGTTTATCAATAGTGCTGAGCCATAGTCTTGTATAGCCTCTTTGAATTTTTTCAACTCCTTTTCAGCATTTGCCTTTTCCCTATAGGCATTCCAATTTTTCGAATCATATTTTATTGATGATTCAAAATTTGTAATGGCATCAATGTATTCTGTATTTTCATATTTAAGCAAGCCATCTCTATAATACTTACCACTTTGTGCAGTATCAGTTTGTCCATAGGAAGCATTAACATTAATAAAACAGTATAAAATAATAAACGTGTAAATTGAATAGTTCTTAATCATATATTCATTCTATTTAACCTGAAAAAATTATTTCTTTGGCATTACCTACCCGTTAATTTTTGGGTAAAAAATTCAAAACGGTTTGACTATCTTGGTTTGTAAAAATAGATTTATTTTGGTTAGGTGAATAATATTCGTTCCAAATTTGTTGCGGAGTTTTATAATTAACACTTCCATGTATTTTGGATGATGTTTAAAACATCTAATGAAATAAAGGACGTGAACTCCATAGATAAATCGGTTATGGAGAAGGTGACTTTGATTGAACAACTCTACAAAAAAGAAAAGACTGCTTTCTTTATTATGCTCGATGCCCTGCTCACTAAAAAACGTTTGAAGGATTCGCTTGCTGCTGCGCTCGGTAAATAAAAAACGCCAACATTTTAAGGTTAGCGTTTTATGATTTCCCTTTTCATTTATAGCAAGTAGTAAGAACGAACAATTACACGGGCGGCACACCCGCGACAAGGGGGAGGGGTTCACTTTCTTGTAAAGAAAAAATATACATATGAATTACCACCCTCTATTGGTGAAGCATCAACTATTAAAAAGTAATCTCGCTTAATGTGATACTTGGATTCTATATAATCCAAAATTGCAACACATCGAGCCATTCCAATTAGATTGTTTTTTTTGCGTTCCCTAATGCTTGTATAGCTTTGAAGTGTTATGCTCCTATTTTTAAAAAAATAGGTTGTATCGTTATCCTTCATTACAGCAAAATATTTTTTAAAGAAGGTATCAATAACAGCTTTTTGTTCTATTCCGAATAGAATACTGTTCTCGTTAAACATAACTGAAGGATTACCCGAACCGAATGCTTGATGATCTTGAGCAAAGATACTTGGGACAAATACATCCATCAACATTAAAATTATGATCATTTTTTTCATACAATCATTTATTTCTGGTCTGTAACTTATTTTGATTTTGAGTCTACCACTGCTGGGTCTTCTTGTTGATGATTTTTATTAGTTCCCAAATTATCAATGTTCTGTCCTTTGAAGGCACCAGTAGATTTCCCTTTAGCGAAATTTTTGACGTCAACAAAGTGTACAGGATGCCTAGTGCTTCTTTCCGTCCAGTGGTTTGATGTGCCTCCTCTTGCGGTCAATGAGGTGAAATGTGTCATAACTTTTCTGTTAATGAATTTGGTAGCATTGATAAAAAAGGGATACTCATTTCATATTTTACCTCATAATAGTTTACACCAAGTTGCAAGTTCTTATAATATGTTGGTCTGTTGTCCCAATAGTTTTTCTCTGATGTAATAAACCAAGAATTGTCACCAAGTTTTTTAGCTAAAAACCATTTCTCAATTAGTCGGGTTGCTCTGCCGTTGCCGTCAACAAATGGGTGAATATTAACGAACACCAGATGTATTAACGCTGCGTAATAAAATACTTCAGTTGTTGTCAGTTTAGTTTTGAGCAATATTGAAATGTCAGCAAACAATTTTACTAACTCAGGTTTTACAAACTCAGGTTCAACAGCCAAGTAAATCAAGTGTCCGTCACTTCTTACACCAACTTTTACTTTCCGTATTTTCCCTCGTTCCTTTTTTACAAGTATAGATGTTGTTAAAATTTCGTGTGCTTTTAAAATGTTCTCAAGTGTCAGTTCATTTTCTCTTGCATATTGATAAGCGGAAATGAGGTCTTCAATCTCTTTTATCTCCTTTGTCTTTAAATGCAAGTTGAACTCACTTACTTTTAAATAGGTGTCAAAACTTACGGTGTTACCCTCAATGTTGGATGAATGCACAGCAGAATTTGCAAGATAAAATTTGAAGTCCTCAACTGTTTGTGACTTCTTTTTTATGGAGGCAAACGCACTCTCAATATCAATCTTTAGTTGATTTTTATACTCCTCAAAAAAGTCCTGTTGTAAAATTTTTAGCTGCAAAGTCATTGTCCAAAGTTAGTTAAAAATGCCCTAAGAATTAGTTGAAAGTATAAGGTTAGCACTATCGGTTGAACGAAGCAATAGCATTGGGCACAACGGTTTGCAGATTTGCGATGGGCGGGATTTTTACCACTAAACTTTGTTCGGAGAACTGAATTTCGGCTTGCACAAAACTGTCTGCGAAGCACGGAACCCCCGCTATCGCAAACCCCTTGTTATGCGTTCGGCTTTCTTTTCGGTCAAGCAAGTTTAACAAAGTTGTCCTCAAGTTTTACGTTAAAATTAATTTCTGCTTTTAATGCTCTAAAAACCCTCAAAACGGTGTCAATTGTCGCACTGTTAGCACTGCTTTCAAGTTTAGAAATTTGAGCTTTCTGCACCCCAACAAGTTTGCCAAGTTCTTCCTGTGTCAAGTGGCGTTCTTGTCTTGCAGATTTAATCATTTTTCCTAACACGTCCATACGAAGTTCGTATTCGTATTCGTCACGGTCTGCTGTCCCAACTTTACCGATATATTTATCTTTCATTTCGGTAAGTGAATAGGTCTTTATTTCTTTCATTGCCATGTTTTCTACTTTTTAGATTTGTTGTTAAAATATTTGTCTCTCAATCTTTCTGCTCGGTCAATTTCGTTTGCTGGCACTTTGTCAACCTTTTTTATGAAACCGTGGGTCGCAATTACCAATGTTTCCTTGTTGTTTGATTTGTCCCAAAATGCAAGCAATCTGATTTGAAGTCCACCAAATTTTGTCCGAAGCTCCCAAATGTCATTTTGTAGTTTTTTGAAGAGTTTCGGGTCATTTGTTTGTTCGGCAAGGTCAATGTTGTAAAATATTTTTTGATGGTTTTTGGGTCAAGTTCTGCTATAAACTCGTTTGCTTCTTCCATAAACTTAGTCTCAAAATACTTCATTTGCCAAATTGATTGTTAAACGCCACAAAGATAAATAAAGTTTCTAAATTTGGAAACAAAAGTTTTCGCACTGTCGGTCGGGGTCGGTTTTTAAGCTGACACATAACGTTTCGGGGGTTTGCGTTCGGCGGGTTTAAAAACCGTCAAACGGTCTACCAACCGAAAACTAAATTTAAAGATACAAAACTTTTTCTTTTTGCTTTATGAAAATAAAAGTCCCGAAGGGGCAAAAGCAAAGCAAAAAAACTACTCGTCAACCCCGCTGACGCAATTGCCCCGTGTTAGCAGGCGTTACTATTTATATTTTATAGTCTGCTTATAGATGTCTTCACACATTATTTTAATACCATCTTTAAATACGTCTGGAGTGTCACTGAATTTGAAAGTAGATTTTTCACTAACAATAGTGTTTTCAATAACTCCTAATTTTTCACCGTTTAAATATATAACTGCCTGGTAGGTTATTTTCATTTCTAATTCATATTTAGTATAAGAACTGACATTTCCATAGGACCCAGTTACAACTGTCCGAGATGACTTTTTATTCCAGTCGGGGGTTACTTTTATTAATATAAAACTTAAACCTTTTTGGATAGGTGTTTTGGTTACAGATACGTCTGTATATGTATTTTTGAATGTGTTTATTAAAGCATCTTCTAAACTATGTCGAAATTGTACAATTGTCATAGGTTTTATTCCTGCGGATTTAATAACTGTTGAGTCCTTAATATTGTTGTCAATACAGATATTAAGAGTATTATTAATATTTGTTTTATAAGCTGTCACAAATGGTTGGGTATTAAAATAAAGTACTGTCGGGAGTGTACACCCATAGAAAAGGGATAAGATTAAAAGCGAGAATAATTGTATTTTTTTCATGGTTAAATTATTTATTTTTATTTTTTGTGTCTTATTAGTAATGCCTGCTAACGGTTCGGGGGTTTGCGATGGCGGCGATTTTCACCACAAATGTTGATGCGGAGAACCAAACTTTCGGCTACATCTAAACTGTCTGAGGAGTACTGAACCGCCACTTTTGCCAAGCCCGTGTTATCGGTTCGGGCTTCTTCTTCGGTCGTTATTTTTAGGTTAGTTGTCATTTAATTTCCCAGTATATTTCATTAAAGAAACTGTCAGCTTCCAGCATATTTTGTAGTCCAAGTTTAGAACGAATTTCTTTTATAAGTTCACAGTATTCGTCATAGTCTGCACCAGAAAATGAAGATGATGAGGCTTTAATATTTACTCCGCCTTCTGTCCTTAAAACTGTCAAAGGATTTTTATTCATATTAGCGAAGTCCTTGTTGTTATAAGTCATCATTATTTCTGTAATGTAATTAACAGCAGCACCTTCAATCATTTTCACCTTCTCTTTGGCATTTTCAAAAACTATTTCTGCTGTCTGATTTTTGTTGTCACGGATATAACGAACTAAGTCACGAAACTCTTTGAAATAAGGATATACAGAACGTCTAAGTCTAAACAAACTTCCTGAATGCCAAAGATTATATTCGTCCTTACTTCCCACTAAACTGTCTAAAAGCGGTTCAAATTGGGTTTGTGTCAAACGAGTATTGTCTGCGATTTGGTCTAAAATAGTTTTGGCTTTTTTGTAGTTAATTAATTTCCCTTTGAAATTCTCTTGTCGCTCAGAGTTATTGAATTTCTTAAAATGCTTTACAAGATTATTATAGTCAAATGCCAATTGAGATTTTGTCTTAGTTGGTATCGGTTTAGCTTTCTTGTTATATTGTTTTTGCTGTTCAAAAAATGTCTCATACTGCTTAATAACAAGAAGTGTTGCTTCGTCTGAATTGTCAAGGTTTAATAAATTGTCAAAATAATTTTTTGCGTCAACCCAAATTTTTTCACTCTCAATGCAGTCTGCGATTATTGAAGTTTCTTTGTTGTCAATAAGTCCGCCCTTTGTGATGTTGGCAGAACCTGAAATTACACAACAGTCTTTTTGTGATTTAAATAGATAAAGTTTCGGATGAAATACATTTGTTGCTGCATTTGCTTTTGCAAGAAATAATTTTGATGTCGGGTATGGTTTAAAAAGGTTACGAAGTTCGTGTAATGCCTTTGGCTCTGTAAGTGCAAAATTTTGTCCAGCTACAATAATTAATTGTCCACCTGATTTTAAAAAGTCCTTAATTGGTTTGGCAAGATTATTTAGTCCAGAAGTCTTTAAAAATGCAACAGCAAAAAATGCTTGGTCGTGAACTTTTAGGTTCTCCGTTATGGTCGCTAAATGATTTTTTGTCTTGTTTATGTTTGCTAAAAATTTCATTTTACTGTCCGATTGTTAAGTTGTTGCACTGTCGTCATAGCCTGACCGATAACTTATATATTGCTGCCAAACTTAAATGGTTAGTTCATTTATAATTGTTTAAATTTTGCCTATCAATAATACATAGCATACTCATTTATTTTACCTATTTTACATTTTGAATTAAATAATATAAATGTATTGTTTTTCTTTTATTAAACGAATGTAACAAAGTATAGGAAATAAAAAAGTTGCTTGAAAGTGAGTTTTAAAAACAAAAAAGGCGAACCCAATGGCTCGCCTCTTTCACTTAAACAATAACTTATGTTAAACCGTTGCCGATTTTAGTATGGGAGATTTTCTAAACATATCGCTTACCACTAAATCTTTGCTTCCTGCGGTGTATTTATAGAACCCTTCGCCTGATTTAACGCCTAAATTTCCGGCAGTAACCATATTTACCAATAAAGCACATGGCGCATATTTAGGATTTCCAAAGCCATCATGCAATACATTTAATATAGCTAAACACACATCTAAACCAATAAAATCAGCTAACTGAAGGGGACCCATTGGATGAGCCATACCCAATTTCATAACCGTATCAATCTCTTCAACGCCACCCACACCTTCGTGTAATGAAATAATAGCTTCATTAATCATTGGCATTAAAATACGATTGGCAATAAAACCAGGGTAATCATTTGATTCGGCAGGAACTTTACCAATTGCTTTTGATAAGTTGGTAATGATTTCAGTTACTTCTTTTGAAGTTTTATATCCGTTAATCACTTCCACTAATTTCATTACAGGAACAGGATTCATAAAGTGCATTCCAATCACTTTATCGGCACGCTTGGTAACCGATGCAATTTTAGTAATAGAAATAGAAGAGGTATTAGAGGCTAAAATAGCATTTGCAGGAGCTACTTCATCCAATTCTTTAAATATCGCTAATTTGATATTCATATTCTCGCTTGCCGCTTCAATCACCAAATCAGCATTAGCCGATGCTTCTTTTAAGTTGGTAAATGTTTTTATATTTCCTAAGGTACTTGTTTTATCAGCCTCTGTAAGTGCGCCTTTAGCAACTTGCCTGTCGAGGTTTTTAGCAATCGTATCGAGTGCTTTTTTTAGTGCGGCTTCATTCACATCAATAAGAGATACGTTGTATCCATTTTGTGCAAATACGTGAGCAATACCGTTGCCCATTGTTCCTGATCCAATAACTGTAATGTTTTTCATGTAAGGTTCTTAAAAATTTAGTGGCGCAAATGTATAAAAGCGTTTGCGTTTGCAAAATAGAATTATGCCCAAAAAGTAATTAGTGGTAACTGTTATTTAATGATGATGTTTTTGTTGACATGATTAACACCATCATTCCACTGCAAAATGTAATTTCCTTTTTGTAATGGTGTTACATCTATTTCAAGGGATTGCAGCAATGATGAAAAGCTATTTTGTAATACACATCTTCCTTGTATATCAAATAGTTTAACCACCGCATCTTGATGTGTAAAATCAGCTACTATTTTAATAATATCGTTTGATGGGTTTGGGTAAATAAGTATTTTTTCTTTAATAGATGATTCTTGAGGCTCATTAATACCTAGTTTTACATCATACATTCCAAAAACATATTCTCCTTTTTTTAGGTCTTTCAACCAAAATCTACCCACCTTATCTGTTTTACTTCCCCCCATAGTTTTTCCTGCAATACTATCAGCAACGATTTGCCAATTAGCCGTTTCATCAGGCCTCCAAAGCAATACCAAACTATCTTCCGTTTGGCGAATAAAAGTATGGTCTAAATAACCGCTATTAAATGCGCTTGGCATTGTTCCATCATAGTTTAAAAACGCTGTTGCTTTAAAATTAGCAGGCCAAATTCCATCCACTTTCCAATACCTATAATTTGAAACATAAATGCCAGGAATAGTGCATTTAGATTGATCAGCAGCTGTCCAATGATGCTCAACGTGCAACATTGCCGAATCGGAGATAGAAGTAACGGTTATGCCCATTAATGCATCATTTAATTGAGTAAATCCGGCAGCTTTAAGTACTACTGTGTTTTTTGTTCGAGCATAACTGATGTTTTCGTCTTGGTCAATTACAGCAAAAATGGGGGAGAAGGAAAGTGGAAAACTTACTTCTTTACTTGCTCCACTCATGGTGAAATTTTTGGTAACGGCATTCCAATGTTGGTCGTAAAAGGTTATGGAAAGCGGAACGTTTGTATAATAATTATTGGCAGCCCTTAAGTTTTGTTGAACTATAACCTTAGTATTTAAAGAGCCATCAGTTACCATTAACGAAATAACAAAATCACAGAAACCCGGATTTAAAATCCAGTCATTAAAAAATGAACTTAAATCGGCATTGGTAAAAGGTTTAAAATGCTGAATCAAATCAACTGTGCTCACATCTTTAAATTTATACTGATTAAGATAGGATTTGCAGGCAGCAAAAAATGCAGAATCGCCCATATAAGTTCTTAAGGTATGGATAGCATCTGAACCTTTGTGATACACGTGCTCGCCATACGTATATTGATGGGGAATTCCTGCTACTGCCCTAAAGCCGGCATCCTTAATATGTGCATATCTGAGCACACTTAGGTGATTGCTTTTTACATCATCGCGGTAATGCTGCTTATCGTATACATTTTCTAAAAACACACGTTCCGAATAATTTGCCCAGCCTTCATTTAGCCACATATCGCCTGCTGTTCTGCATGTTGCCAAATCTCCCCACCAATGATGAGAAAGTTCGTGTGCATAAAGTGTTTCGTATGTTGTTGTACCATCTACAGCAAATAATGGATAAGCAATATTGGTGGCATGCTCCATAGCTCCACCCGAAAATGGAACAACACTATATCCAACTCGCTCAAATTGATAGGCTCCATAATGGTTTTCAAAAATACTGAGAGCATTTGGTAAGTGCACAAATGATGATTTTACTTTTGAAGTATCAGACGGTAACGAAGCAATGGCAATTGGAATATTTCTTTGTAACCCGGTATAAGTTGAGTTTACCAGTTCATATTTACTTACCGCAACAGATGCTAAATAGGAGGGAACAGGTGTTTGTAATTTCCAATTCCATGTAATGCTATTATCTGTATTGGTTGTTTGTGATTGAAGGGTTCCGCCACATACAGCTTTGTAGCCACTATCGGTAGTAATATATAAATCGAAGGTTGAGCGTTCAATAAAATTATCAAAACAAGGAAACCAACATCTGCCAAAATTGTGAGGATCCACAACAAATCCAACTCCCAAGTTAAAGGCGTAATTGCCCGAAAAGTAAAAGCCTCCCCATTGAGGGTCGGTTACTGGCTGCCCAGTATATTCAATTCTTAAAGTAAAAGTATCTCCAATGTTTTTGGTTGATGATAGTTGAACAAAAATAATCGAATCGTTTTTGGAATAAGCTTGGTCAATTCCTGAAATTGAAATTTTGGTTGGTGTTAATTTTAAGAAATCGAGCCTAATGCTATTCACTCCAGATACTTTGGCAAGCATATTTATTTCTGTAAAACCACTAATTGTTTTTAAACTAAGGTTTCTGATGCTGAGCGAAATTTTATAATTAGTAATATCAATAGAATCAGATCTTGTATCGGTTGTTTTACAGGGTTTACTGTAAATGGGACTGATAAAAACCGAAGATAAAATGATGGTTAAAAAAAATAGGCATCTCATACAGCAAGTTTATAAAACAAATAGTTACAAATGCTAAATTACTTCTTAAAAAACTCAATCACTTTTTCCGCTAATTCAATTCCGATTCGGTTTTGGGCTTCTTTTGTACTACCTCCAATATGCGGACTTAATGAAACGTGTGAATGTTGTAATATAGCCATATTTGTAGGCGGTTCTTTTTCAAAAACATCTAATCCGGCAAAGGCAACATGGCCTGTATTTAAATTGTGTAATAAATCTTTTTCGCTAATTACTCCACCTCTGGAACAATTGATTAACCCAACTCCAGCTTTCATTTTAGCCATTTTTACTGCATCAACAATGGCTTTATCGCCCTCATTAAACGGAACATGAAAAGTGATAAAATCGGAATGAGCCACAACCGATTCTTCGCTAACGGTATGAATAGAGACTTTTATTCTTGAGTTTTGTCCAAGTCCGGGTAGGTCTAAACTCAAATCAATAGTTTCAACAAAAGGGTCAAATGCTAAAACTTTCATACCTAATCCAATGGCAATTTTTGCAACCTCCTGTCCAATTCTTCCAAAGCCATATACACCCATGGTTTTGCCTTTCAGTTCAATTCCTTCGGATGCTAATTTTTTTAAGTTACCAAATTCAGTATTCCCTTTTTCGGGCATCACTCTATTAGTAATTTGGATGAAACGTGCTCCAGTAAAAATATGTGTAAACACCAATTCTGCAACCGATACCGAAGATGAAGCAGGAGTATTAACCACCTTTACCCCTTTGTGTTTAGCATACTCTATATCAATATTATCCATTCCTACACCACCACGCCCTATGAGTTTTAAATTGGGGCTTGCATCAATTAAATCTTTACGCACTTTAGTAGCGCTTCGTACTAAAATGGCATCGTAATTATTTAGCTCAACAGTTAAGTTTTCTTGTGCTATTTTCTTGGTATCAACAGTAAACCCTGCTGCTTCTAAAATCATTTTTCCATTGGCATCAATGCCATCGTTTGCTAATATTTTTATCATGAATTATTAAATTTAAAGATTAGAAGGTTGAAAGGTTACTAAAGTTATTTCGGTAATCAATTCAACATGTATAATTATTTTTTACTGGCTTCAAACTCCTTCATTGTATCTACTAAAACTTGCACACTTTCTATGGGTAATGCATTGTATAAACTTGCACGCAATCCACCAACAGAACGATGTCCTTTTAGTCCGCTCAAGTTTTTGCTTTCGCATAATTTCAAAAATTCTCCTTCAAAATCTTTATTGTTCAATACAAAGTTTACGTTCATTCTTGAGCGATCTTCTTTCGCAACAGTTCCAACAAATAAAGTGTTTCTATCAATTTCGGCATACAATAAATCAGCTTTAGCCTTGTTACGAGTTTCCATGCCTTCTAATCCCATTTCTTTAATCCATCTCAGTGTGTGCATACAAACAAAAATGGCAAATACACTTGGCGTATTGTACATGCTTCCATTCTCGATATGAGTTTTATAATCCAACATCGTTGGTATTTTGCGTTTAGCTTGTTTTTCTAAAAACGATTTTTTAATGATAACCAAAGTTGTTCCTGCGGGGCCCATATTTTTTTGTGCACCTGCATAAATCATATCAAATTTATTGGCATCAAATGGGCGGCTAAAAATATCCGAACTCATATCACAAATTAAAGGAACTCCATTTGTTTCGGGAATAGAAAAAAGTTCTGTTCCGTAAATGGTATTGTTTGATGTATAATGAAAATATGCCGAATCAGAAGGAATTGCATACTCTTTAGGAATGTAATTGTAATTTTTATCTTCACTATTAGCTACCACATTTACATTACCAAAAAACTTAGCTTCTTTAACCGCTCGGCTTGCCCAAACTCCAGTACTTAAATAAGCAGCTGTTTGTGCTTCGCCTAAAAAATTATAAGGTAACATATCAAATTGTAAACTGGCACCTCCTTGTAAATAAATCACGGCATAATCATCACCCAAATTTAAGATGTCTTTTACCAATTGAGTAGCTTCGGCAACAACCGCTTCATATTCTTTGCTCCGATGTGAAACTTCAATAATAGATAATCCTGTTCCCGAAAAATTTTTGAGTGCTTCGATAGAAGCATCAATGGCTTGTTGAGGTAAAATGGCTGGACCCGCTGAAAAATTATGTATTTTATTCATTTGATATGATTGTTTTTTACTATGCGAAATAAACTTTAATTGCGTTATTTAACCAAACAATTTCAATATTTTTGTTGACGATAATATTAAACACCATGAAGACGAAAATCATTTTCATACTTTGTATGTTCATTTTTTCTAATCAACTATTTGCCCAAAGGAAAGTGAAGCAAATGGACAGTGACAAACAAGCTCAGGAGGATGAAGCTAAAAACTATGATAAAAAACCATGGAAAGAAAAGTTTTTATTTGGTGGAAATATTGGTGCCGCATTTAGTAGTGCTTATTCTCAATTGCTCTTACAACCAATGGTTTTTTATAAAATTACCGATAAATCTATTGCAGGAGCAGGTGTAACATATATATATTGGAGTCAGAAATATACACTCAATAATGGATCAACCACTATTTCGGATAATGTATTTGGATTAAATTTCTTGATGAGACAATTATTATTCGGACCTGTATATGCTCAAGTAGAATATGTACCCATTAATTTTACTTCTTATAACTACTTTGGAAATTCAAAAAGAGTATGGTCTAACTCTTTATATGTTGGAGGCGGATACCAACAAATGAGTGGGAGAACGGGTTATTACATTTCAATTTTATATGATATACTTTGGAAAGAAAGTTACCCAAATCCATCTGACCCAAATCAATTTAGCACCACGTTTTATCCAAGCCCAGTTAGGTTTAGTGTAGGCTTTATGTTTTAAAAGTTAAAACTCATTAATTGTTTGAAGAACAAAACAAGAAGAACAGGTTTAAACACAACTGTAAATAACATTCCATAAACAGCTCCATAAAAATGTGCTTCATGATTAATATGGTCTGAAGTTTCTCGTTTGGTCATATAATAAGAATACGCCAAGTAAGCTCCTCCCATTAAAATTCCGGGTAATCCTATAATGCCATATAAATACACTTTTGAATATGGATTAAATAAAATAGAAGTAAATAATACAGCAGATACTGCACCCGATGCCCCTAATGAATTATAATTTGGATTGTTTTGAAATTTAAAAAGTGTAGAGACATTTGCCGCAAAAATACTCGATACATACATCAATATGTATAAATACGAACCGGCACTTCCAAAAGCATAGCTGTAATAAATCTCAACAGCGCTGCCAAAAGAATATAGTACAAACATGTTGATGAAGAGATGAAAAAAATCGGCATGCAATAATCCACAAGTTACTAAACGATACCATTGCTTGTTGTTTTTTACAGCATAAGGATTAAAAATTAGTTTATCCATTAACTCATGGTTGCTAAATGCAACAATACTTACTAAGGCTGTTATAATTACAATATATAAGGTCATTACTATTTTATAGTTAGTTATAGTTTCAAAAGTAATTATTTAGTTGATAGTTGTTAGTTGATTGGGGCAATTATATTAATGTTGTTGGTTAATTTATTAATAGTAAAAATTGGTTCAGATAGGAATATTATCAGATACGCATGGATATTTTAATCCAGCATTGTTTACTTTTTTTGAGCACTGTGATGAACTGTGGCATGCAGGTGATTGGGGCGATATGGAAACGGTAAAACTCATTCAACAATTTAAACCACTTAAAGGTGTTTGGGGAAACATTGATGGAAGAGAGGTGAGGCAAGAATTTCCAGAAGTAAATAAATTTAAAGTAGAAAATTTAAGCGTTACCATGATACATATTGGAGGGTATCCAGAAAAATATTCTCCACAATTCCGAAAAATTTTACAACAAGAAAAGCCAGATATTATGGTTTGTGGACATTCACATATTTTAAAAGTGATGCGCGATGCAAAAAATAATTTAATGCATTTTAATCCTGGAGCTGCTGGTAATAAAGGATTTCATCAAGTGTGTACCGCTTTGCGATTAAAAATTGATGGTAAAAGAATGTATGAATTGGAAGTATGGGAACACAATAGAAACAATATAGAAGCAACCAATTTATAAAACGTGTTGTCTAAAGTTAAAAATCTTATTATTTTGCCACTTGAAATTTCAGTAAACATGAAAAAATTTATATACACCGTTTCGGTATTTTTGGTATCTCAATTAGCCATTGCTCAAAACACAAACCCTTGTTCTATAGATGAGGTAAATGCTGCTATGTTAAAAAATAATCCGGCATTAGAAAAACAACAAACACAATTTAATGAGGCATTTTTAACCTATTTAAAAACGGTTGATTTAAACCAGTTTAAAGCCAGCAATACAAATGGTCTTGGTAAAACAGCACCATCAAAATATATTATTCCAATAGTGTTTCATGTGCTTCATAATAATGGTACGTATGGAGAGCATTACACCGATCAAGATGTTATTCAAGAAGTGAAAAACATGAATGCAAATTATAGTGCAAGTGGCCCTTACCGTAGCCGTATCAGAGATTTTTTTAAAGATGTTGAGGGCAATGCCAATATAGAATTTAGATTAGCAAAAAAAGACCCTAATGGAATTCCAACAACAGGTGTTGAGCATATTTATATTGGCCCACTTGTTGGCAAAGCAAATGATTATGTAAAAAAGAACAGTTGGGATCCTCAACGTTATTTAAATGTTTGGACATGTGCATCAATAAGGGATGGAGGAACATTTGCAGCTGGAGGTTATGCATATTATCCAAATGGATCTCCAAGTGCAAGTGTTGATGGACCTATTGTATCCAACCAAATTGGTGTTTTACCTGCAAATGCTTCGGGTAATCCTTTTAGTTTAAATACAACAGCTCACGAAGCAGGTCATTACTTAGGTTTACTTCATCCTTTTAATGGAAGTTCGGCAAGCGATTCTTGTGGTGAAGACTATTGTTATGATACACCACCAGTATTTTATATTCCAACCACAGCCGGTAATAATGCTCATCAACCTTGTGGCATTATACCCTATGTAAATACTTGTACCACGAGTTCTTGTAACGAAAACCCTGATTTACCAGATCAATATGAAAATTGGATGGATTATTATTCAGGTTCTTGTGCAAGTGTAATGATTACTTTACAACAAGTAGCACGTATGCATTTTACTTTGGATAATTATAGAAGTAATTTATGGCAACCAACCAATTTAGCAGCTACAGGAGTAAATGATACTATTAATGCTGCAGTTACAGTTCCAATTGCCGCATTTAGTGTTTTAGGAAATCAAAATTTAACAGATGTAAGAACCTGTTTAAACTCTTCTATTTTATATAAGGATAATTCCTATAATGGAACCATCACAAAATGGGAATGGGATTTTGGAGCAGGAGCATCACCAGCAACATTTACAGGACAAACACCAACTGCTGTTACTTATACAACTCCCGGATATAAAACTGTTACTTTAAAAGTTACCGGAGCAAATGGCAGCAATACAAAAGTGGGAACCAATTATATTTATATTGAAGGACCAAACGATGTAAAACAAGGAAGTGTTCATAGAGCTGATTGGGATTACTCAAACGATTTTTTACAAGATGGATGGCATTTTGAAAATGAAGTTCCAGTTGGTGGATGGATTCGCACTACAGAGGCTTATTATGATGGTTTTGCAAGTATGGAATTACCAAGTAACAATAAGTTGTTGGCTTTTAATTATTCATTAATATCACCAACTTATAATTTTACAGGCGCATCTACTCCTTACTTCCAATTTTATTATGCATTTGCAGCCAACTTTGCTGCGGCCCCAGCTACAGCCCCTACACAAGATGCATTAACTGTTATGATTTCTACCGATTGTGGAAAAACTTGGACAGGTCCTAAAGCAAGGGTTGGAGGAAGTGCTTATGAAACCAATTCTATCCCTTCTCAAAATGGAACCGATTTAACCACCAATACAATGTCAACAATTGCAGGTAATGCCTCAGTTCTTAGCACATTCCCTTTTATTCCTTCCAATGCCACACAATGGAAAAAAATGTTGGTATCAAGTAGTCAAATTCCAACACAAGCCAACGTAAAATTTAAAATTATGTACTCTAATGGTGGAGGAAATAATTTGTTTATTGATAATGTAATTTTGGGGTTAGCAACAGGAATTAATGATTTAACAATTGACGATGTTAAAATTGGTGTTCACCCAAATCCATTTAGTACAACAACAACGCTCATTTATAATTTACCATTAAAAGCAAAAGTAGATGTTAAAATATTTGATATAGTAGGTAAAGAAGTAGGGCAAATATTTTCAGGAACTCAAGATATTGGTGGACAAGAATTAACTATTGATAGAACAAAACTTAACTTAACAAATGGGTTGTATTTTGTAAAAATGATTGTTGGCGATAGTAAAGAATTCACACAAAAAATTGTTATCAACTGATAGCTATTAACTTAAGCAATTGTCAAAGCCCATCTGTAAGGATGGGCTTTTTTATTATCAAATATTTTTAAACTTTTTTTTGTTAAAAACAAATGGTGGCTTACTTTCGCAGGTGGAGAGTTGGCAGAGTGGTCGATTGCGGCAGTCTTGAAAACTGTTGTCTGTTACAGGACCTGGGGTTCGAATCCCTAACTCTCCGCACTATCATTTCATCAATATTAAAACCCTTCAAACATATTTGTTTGAAGGGTTTTTTGTTCTATTCTAAAATCAGCTCACAGATTATTTGCTAAGCTAAATTACAGTAGACGTTTTTGCCCAAATCAATTTGTATTGGTTAAAATTAACCATACTTTTCCCCTTTCTATAATTAAAAATAGGCTTGATTATCAATATTTTTTAATTTATTGCAATACACATTTTTAATCAATTATGCGCATACTGCTATTCCCACTTTATCCATAGCTGATTGGCTAACCAATACCAGTTTTGTTACCCAACTATGTGATAATACATTAGCTAAAACAAGTAGTTTAAAACCTAAAGATGTATTAGTACACCTAACTAAAAATGATAAACCTGTTAGTATTTATCCGAACCCAAGCAACCAAATGTTCCATGTAAATTTAGAAGGATATGCCGATACAAAAATAGAAGTATATAATATGTTTGGGCAATTACTCAGCAGCAAAAACTATACACAGCAAGCCGACATAGATATGCAAAACTGCAATGCAGGCATGTACTTTATAAAAATATACGATAGCAATGATCAGTTATTACAAACAGAAAAATTATCTTTGGTAAAATAACCTTAAAACAGGAACTGAGCCAATGCTCAGTTCCTGTTACTAAATAAAATGCAACGTTTATATTCATTTTAGTGACTAATACTATCATTGAAACATGTATCTTAACCAAATGAAAAGAGTAACCATTATACTATTTTTAATTATATATAACCTTGTATTAAAGGCACAATGTACGTTTGAAAGTTTTTATAAGTATTTTCCAAATAGTGGTTTTCAAACAAAAACTATTACCACCTCCGATGGGGGTATATTAACGGTAGGCGGAAAAATTAAATACGATACCGCACAATTTGCAACTGATGATGATATGGTAGTGGTAAAATTAGATTCTTGTGGTAAGACCCTATGGCAGTTTCATTACGGATATCCGAGTGAAGATGATGATGCAGTTGATGCAGTAGAAACATCAACAGGTGATTATCTGATTTTAGGGAACGCATCTTTTCAACAAGCAGCATTTAATATCAGGGTATTAAAAGTAAGCAAGCAAGGAAATATTTTGTG
>JANXRU010000182.1 GCA_025356715.1 Bacteroidota bacterium | reverse complement strand
ACTTAATCCTTTAAATTCTTCTAAGGAACAAATCCAAATGCCATCTTTCAATCCCATACGTTCCATACCAGTAGGCATAGCATCGGTTACTAGCACGCCAATATTAGCACCTTTTTCACGAATATCCGCTTTAAATTTTTCTATCCAACCTTGTTGAAAATCTTTGGTGCGTTTGCTTTCGTAATAAATAGAACCGCAATTTTGATTAGTGCGCGTGTTAATAGTTTGTATGCAATCACCTCCACGAGCGCCTTTTTTTATTTCTTCAACAGTGTCTAAGGGGAATTGAGTACTAAGCCATTCTTCAATGGCAAGTTCCATTACTTCTCCTTGCATTTGCATAGAACCTTGTTCTTGTTTACGTTTCATTTCTTCGGTCAATCTTTTTTGATCTTCCAATTGTTTCAATAGTTCTTTAAATTTTAGTTCGTTTTTTTCCTCTTCGTTTTTACGAATTTTTTCTTTTTCTTCAATTAAGGCTTGATTCAACTTTAATTGAGATTCAGCTTCAATAGTGCTTTTTAATTCATCCTTTTCGCGTTTTAATTTTTCAATTTCGGCTTTGGTTTTATTAAGTTCATTTATTTTTTCTGATTTTTCATTTAATTCTTTTTGAAGCATAGCAAATTGGTCTGCATACTCTTCTTTATTTTTTTTAGTTAGTTTTTCTTCTAATAGTATTTTTTCTTCTTTTAATTTTGCTTCTACTCTTCCTTGAAACAATTCATTTTCTTTTAATTTTTTTTGCTCGAACTCTTCTTTAGCTTTAGCGAGGGTATCAAATTCTTTTTCAAATTTTTTCTTTTCCTCAGTTAACTGAGAATTGAATTTCTTTTTTAATTCATCTTCTAATTGATGTGATAAAATATCTTGCACATCGATGGATGTACCGCAATTAGGACATTTTATTTGAGTTTCATTTGCCATAGAATAATTACAATTTGATATAGAAGGAGAAAAATTTATGAAAGCTAAGGTAAAATAAAAAATCTCCAAAACAATTACTGTTTTGGAGATTTTTATTTAATGGTGGAGAATATCGGATTCGAACCGATCACCTCTTCACTGCCAGCGAAGCGCTCTAGCCAAATGAGCTAATCCCCCGTGTTTTATCATTCATTAATTATAATTAAAGTTTTGCTTTAATCTCAACCATGTCATAACCTTCAATAATATCATCTACTTTAATATCGTTAAAATTATCAATGTTTAATCCGCATTCATAACCTGTAGTTACTTCTTTCACATCGTCTTTGAAACGTTTTAATGAACCTAATCCACCAGTGTGAACTACTATACCATCACGTATAATACGTATTTTAGTATTACGCATGACTTTACCATCTAATACATAACAACCTGCAATGGTACCAACTTTAGTTATATTAAATACTTCTCTAATAACAATGTTACATACAATTTTTTCTTCAAACTCAGGAGCCAACATACCTTCCATGGCGGCTTTAATTTCGTTAATAGCATCGTAAATAATGGAGTATAAACGGATGTCAATTTCTTCTACTTCGGCCAATTTACGGGCAGGTACAGATGGTCTAACTTGGAAACCAACGATAATAGCATTTGAAGCGCTTGCTAACATAACATCTGTTTCGCTAATAGCACCAACCGATTTGTGTATAATATTAACTTGTATTTTCTCAGTAGATAATTTTAATAATGAATCAGATAATGCTTCGATAGAACCATCTACATCACCTTTTACAATTAAGTTTAATTCTTTAAAATCTCCAATAGCTAAACGTCTACCTATTTCATCTAGTGTAATATGTTTTTGAGTACGAATACCTTGCTCACGTTGCAACTGTAAACGCTTGTTAGCTAATTCACGAGCTTCACGCTCATCTGACATCACGTTAAATTTATCACCTGCTGTAGGAGCTCCATTTAATCCTAATAACTGAACAGGCATAGATGGGCCTGCTTCTTTTACATTGATGCCATGTTCGTTAGTCATTGCTTTTACTCTACCGCTATAGCAACCCGCAACAACGATATCACCAACACGCATGGTTCCTTTTTGTACAATAATATCTACAACGTGTCCACGTCCTTTATCTAATTTTGCTTCAATAACAGAACCAGACGCACGAGATTTTGGATTAGCTTTTAAGTCTAGTAATTCTGCTTCCAAAACTACTTTTTCTAATAACAAATCAATGTTTTTACCCATTTTTGCTGATATCTCTTGGCATTGTACTTTACCACCCCATTCCTCTACTAAAATATTCATAGCAGATAAAGCTTCACGTATTTTATCAGGATTTGCTCCTGGTTTATCAATTTTATTAATCGCAATAATCATTGGAACACCAGCTGCTTGAGCGTGATTAATGGCTTCTTTTGTTTGAGGCATCACGCTATCATCTGCTGCTACTACAATAATAACAACATCCGTTACTTTGGCTCCACGAGCACGCATGGCGGTAAACGCCTCGTGACCAGGAGTATCTAAGAACGTAACAGATTTGCCACTTTCCATTTTTACATTATAACTTCCAATATGCTGTGTAATACCTCCAGCTTCTCCAGCTAATACATTAGATTTACGGATGTAATCTAATAAGGACGTTTTACCATGATCAACGTGACCCATGATAGTAACAATTGGCGGACGTTCTACTAAATCTTCTGGATTTTCAATTTCTTGTTCATCAATCGCTTCTTGAACTTCAACGCTTACAAACTCCGTTTTAAATCCAAACTCTTCTGCTACAATAGCCAATGTTTCTGCATCTAAACGTTGATTGATAGATACAAATAACCCTAAGCTCATACACGTGGAAATAATTTGCGTTACAGAAACGTTCATCATCTG
>JANXRU010000164.1 GCA_025356715.1 Bacteroidota bacterium | reverse complement strand
CCAACTACAAATAAAACCGCATAAGATATCAATGTCCATTTTTCATTTCCTTTTGCTAAATCATAATCATGCAAAAAGTATAGGGGAATTACGCAAACTAATCCAAATACAATAGAGAGCAATACAGAAACTCGAATGTTTTTAAAAAACACTTTACTATCTGTCTTTTTATATTTAAAGAATTGTGTGATTGCAACTAATACTAAAGCGATGATGGCAAAAGGAATCATCCACATATTGTAATCGGCTATTTTAAGAGGCGCTTTTTCTGTATTAAACAATTTATTTAATACAGGGATTGATGTGAAATAAGTGATAACTAAAGCAGACAATAAAAACACTAAGGAACCAACAAACATCCAAAACTCTCTCGAGTAAAGACTTTCTTCTTCTTCTTCTTTAGGAAAATATTTAATATAAGCGTATATAGTAGTAACAAGGCTTATGCTCATCCATGACAATAATATAATCGTTTTATAACCATAAATTACTCCAAATGCTAATAGCATAAGAGATAACATGGTATAAGACACTCTTATTAATTTATCGTGAATTAATAAAATGACACATAAGAAAATAAATGTTAGAACATATATAACTAATTGTCCTTGCATGCCTAAGTCAGTAAATGCGTGAACAGAGCTCGTACCTAGCACTCCACTTCGTGTTAAAAACGTAGAGTAAAGCACTAACATAAAAGAGGCAATGGCTAATAAATGAGTCATAAATAAAGACCCTCCTTTATTTTTATTAATGATCATAACGTGCCCTGCACCAACCATGACAAGCCATGGAACAAGCGAAGAGTTTTCCACAGGATCCCACGCCCAAAAACCATTAAAGCTAAGTGCTTCGTAAGCCCATGCGCCACCCATTAAAATACCAACACCCAAAACACCTATTGAAAAGAATGTCCATGTTAATGCTGGTTTTTGCCATGATGTGAAATCACGTTTCCATAATCCAGAAATTGCAAAGGTAAATGGAACAAGGGTTGAGGCGAATCCTAAAAACAAAGTTGGTGGATGTATGGTCATCCAATAATTCATTAATAAAGGATTTAATCCACGACCATCTAGCTTAGCTAAATAATTAGGTATTTGAAGAAAAGGTAAATTTGCATTTTCAGGAAGTTCACGTAATAACATAAAAGGATTAGTACCTAACTTATATTCACCAATATAAATACCTAATAACATCGATGCTAAAAAAACTTGCACTAAAGAAAACATCACCATAGTTGGCGCTTCCCATTTAGCGTCAATTGTTTTTCGAAGAATATTACCAAGTACTACATTCCAAAAAGTCCATAATAAAAAGCTACCTTCTTGTCCTTCCCAAAAGCACGACATGATGTACTGCAATGGCATGCTATTATTGCTATGTTGGTGTATATACGCATACTCGTAAAAATGATTAAAAAGTCCGTAAAACAACGTGCCAGCAATACCAAGCACCGCAAAAGAATGCAAGGAGAAACACCAGCCTGCCATTTTTTTCCATTCGGCAGTAAGGACTTCTTTACTGAAAAAATAATAAGATAACGTAGAGGCTAACGCTGCTACAAGAGAAAGGACAACAAAGGCGTTACCAATATTTCCTAACCATAAATGTTCGCCGATGTATGTTATTTTTTCCAAAAGATTAAATGCCTTAATTTGAGAGTAATTAATACTCTCAAAAATTTTGACGAATATACAAAACTGTGAGGGAAAAGATAAGATTTTATAATTAATTCTTTCCCTTGACAATTTTCAATAAACTGCACAAAAAAGCAGCTACAAGTTCTTGTAGCTGCTTTATAAAGAATATGAAAAATTACTTACTCAATATTAATTTTATTTTGTTAAAATAACACGTTGTACGTTTTTTTCTTTACCGTTTGTTACAGTAATAAAATAAACTCCTGATGTCATTTCACTCAAATCAACTGGAAGAACTGCTGTCATTAATGATTTGTGATCATTCATTAATAATGATTGCCCTAACACATCCGATACCTGAATTGTAATATCTTGAGCTGAAGATAAATTAATTAAAACATTAAATAATCCCGAAGACGGATTTGGAATAATATTTACATTATTTGCTAATGAGTTATAATTCATTAAATCTGTTGCAGTAGTACAAATTACTAACGGAAATATAGCCATATTATTAACTAGGCCTCCCCAAGCAACATTCATATCATGCCATGTATTATCACTTTGTTTTTCCCAAGATGTATTTGTTGTTGCATGAAAATCACTAAATACTACAGCGGTATCTCCGGCATTTGTGGGTGTACTTGTAGCTAAATAGAATCCGCCAACAGGCGCAGCTATTGGCGTTGCAAAAGTAAATTTATAAGGTATAGCAATATTGGTTGAATAAGTAACAAGTGGATTGCCTCCCAAATAACCAATATTATTTGTTGCAGTAGCTGCTGTAATTGCACCAAGACTAGAAGCTTTAGTTCCTAGTAAAGTTGTAGGGCCACCAGCTAAAGTACCACCATACATTTTTAAACTAACTGGCGTTGCCGCTGCTCCGGTAGTGCCTTTTGTACCATTTTTATAATAAACGACAATTCCGCCAGTAACTAATACTGGACTAGGGCTTACATTAGAATACGTTCCCGCTGCAAAAAATTCCGCTTTTTCCAAATCATCATAACAATTAGAACCAAACACATAACCTGCTTTTGGACTGCAACCTGAAACTACAGTATCAGTACCAGCAGCACCAACATACATTGTATCAGTTGCAGAAACATTAGTGATTGTTTTAGAGCAAACAGGCGCAACCGTACAAGTAGAAATAACAATATTATTTGTTTTTGTACTAGTAGCCAAAGTACTACTCTTAGCAGCTAAAGTAATAACGTAAGTTCCATTAGTTGTAAAAGTAATTGTTGGACTAGTTGCATTTGCATTAGGACTAAAAACTACGCCAGTAGCAGGAGCAGCAGACCATGTATAAGATGGCGTAGGACTTCCTGTTGAATTGTTTGTAACAGATACCGCCGCTCCATTACAAGCAGTGTTTGTCATTGTAAATAAAGCTACAGCAGCTGTAGGTGATCCCGTAGCACACAAACCATGTGTTCCTAAAAATTTACGGTAAGTTCCATTAGCCATTACCGTTTGCGCACGAGTACGCTGATCTTCTGTAAACATATACGTTTGTATATCATCCGAATAATCCATAAAATTCATATACATATCACCATTAATATTAGCATCAACACCACCTGTACAAGTATTAGCATGGTATGGATACGTAAATACACCATAATTTTGACCAAAGTCATTTCCTGTTCCGGCCGCTGTAGTTCCACCTTTATTTTTTGGAGTATCATTACAATAATCCGTTCCGCAACCACCACTAACATCTCCACCAATATGCCTTAATCCCAACCAATGGCCAATTTCATGAGATGCTGTTCTTCCTAAATTATAAGGTGGGGAGACAGAACCCGTGTTTCCAAAAGCGCTTGCATTACACCATAAACCATCAGTTGTAGCAGTGCCATTTCCTGTAATTCCAGTCAATGCAGTTCCAACAGGAAAAGTAGCATACCCTAATAAACCAGCCGCGGCATTTGCATCAGTTGTCCAAATATTCATATACTTAGTTGGATCCCAAATTGTTTGCGGTTTAACAATCGCATCTACAAAATTCATAAAAGTAGTTGGCGTATTATAAGCGGCATTTGCTGGATCTTTACTTGTATATCCTGCTGATAATGTAAACGTATTGAAATTGACGCGATCTATTCCTATTTCACTCATAGCTCCGCCTGTTTTATTAATTGTTGCTAAACAAAAACTAATATTGAAATTAGAAATTTTAACGCGACCAGTAGCATCTTTGTTTGCAGCAGGTACGCCTGCTGCAGTTGCATAAGCCGCAAAAGCCGCAGCTGGATACCCGCTAGTACTCACACCAATTCCCGCATAATCATTATTTAAAATATTAATTTGAGAAACTGCTTGAGCATTTGAAATATTAGGATAAGTATTAAGCGCTTGCCCACCATGAATAATATGAATAACAATTGGTATTGAAAAGGTAGACTGCACTTTGTTATTTGCTTCATCTAACTTTCGTTGTGCAATTAAAGCTTGCAATGCATTTTCCCACTGTTGGTCGGGAACTGGAGTATAGCAACCTCTGTTTTTAATAGAAGACATATCCATACCCTCACTTTTTATTTCTGCTTTTAAAGGCACTACTTTTTTTCCTGTTTGAGCAATTAACATCGAAGATGTTAATGTTAATGCTACAATTGATTTGGTAATATTTCTCATCATAAAGTTATTGTTTTACTTAATTATTAAATACAATTATGAATTTAGAATTATTTGTTTTAAAAGTCAAAAAAATATCTCTTTTTAACATTTTTATTTATCATTCTGTATTTTTTTTGGAAAAACGATTTGAATTGTTTTTTTGAAACAATTGCTGTTACTAGTATTTACAACGAGTTACTTATTGAAATAAAATTGAAGATTGCAGTCGCAAACTAGTTTACAAAAATTTAAACAGGAAAAAATTGAACATTAAATTTGAGGTTTTCCGTCATTATACTTACTAGGGCATTTCATCAAAATATCATTTGCATGAAATTCTTGACCCTGCATTTTTCCAATTAGCACAATTTGTTCTGATTTTTGAAAATCTTGAGGTACGCTTTTGTGAAGAATGACGCGCTTTTCAACACCTTTATTGTCTGTCATCATAAATGAGCACTCATCCGCATTAATTTTCGGATCATATTGTACAGGAATTGTTTTGTTTAATTTTCCTACAACATGGTACTCAGTATCAGGATTACTAAGCGCTTCTGCAAAATCAGAATAAGTGGCGCTACTTTGCAACGATGTAAAAATAACACCAATAGCAACTGCTATCACAACGATTCCAAGTATGTGGATTTTTTTCATTGTACTAAATTTTATTTATTTCTATTCTCTAATTTTTTTAATTTGACATCAATATAAATCAAATAACCAATTAGGCAGATAAAAACAATAGCTAATACTGAGATTACCACGTATATTTTCCCTTCACTTCTAAATGAATCTGCCATTTGAGGAGCAGCGTTTATGTTTTGTGCTTGACTAACAAACGAAGCCAAAAGGGCAGTTACAAGTAATACTAATTTATGCTTCATCATATTTATAAGTTAATTGCGCTAAACGTATTTTAATATTTAAGATCCACATGCTTAATAAAACCCAACCAATAACCGCAGGATAAAACACCATTCGCATGTTACTATCTAAGTCATACTTGCCGAAAGCAGGATTACCACCATTTCCAGGATGTAACGAATCGGTTAAGCGTGGTAAAATCATAATGAATACAAACATCATTACAAAGGCAAAAATATTATAAACTGATGAAATCCGGGCACGTTTCAATTCGTCATCAATAGAACTGCGTAAAATAAAATAGGCTAAATAAATAAGAATGGCAATAGCTACGCCATTTAACTTAGGGTCTTGGAATGTCCACCAGGTTCCCCATGTAAACTTGGCCCACATAGAGCCAGTTAACAATCCTGGAAAGCTAAAAAATAAACCAACTTGTGCTGCTTGATTACTTTTTAAATCTAATTGTAAATCATTTTTATTTAATTGTCGGATAGCATAAACAACAGATAGTCCCATTTGAAAAATCATAGCAAACCAAATTGGCACATGGAAATAAACATTACGAATGGTTTCATTTAGGATATCTAAATGCGGCACAGGATTTAACATTCCCCACACTAATGTGTAAAGAATAATAAGAGCACTGAGTATTTTCCACCATTTTATCATTCGCGCCAAAGATAGTTAAATAAAATAGTAGCTAAAGCAATTACGACCAAATTTAACATGACTAAAATCAGCAAATAATTATAACTTACACTCCACGCTAAGCCATCAATAGCGTGCTTACTCAGTTTTACAGAAACCATCAAAAGAGGCATCAATACAGGAAAACTCAAAATGGCCATTAAACTCATATTATTATTAGCTTTAGAAGCTATAGCACTCATCAAACTTAAAACGCCCGAAAAAGCAGTAGAACTAAATAATAAGGCCAATAAAAACATACCCATATCTTGTACCATACTGCCTACAAACCACGAATAAAAAAAGAAAGTTAATAGGCTTAAAACTGCCATTAGTAACATGTTATAGATTATTTTACTTAAAATAAATTGGCGAGGATTGTAATATAAATAGTTAAACAAGCCTTTACCTTTGGTTTCCTGCATAAAGCTTTTGCTGGATACATTAACCGCAATGAATAAAAAAATAGTCCAAAATAGGGAATTCCAGACCGTAGGCTGAATAATTCTTTTGAAAGATAGTGCCGAAATAAAAACAGTAGAAACAATATACACAGCTATTCCTGCAAGAGTTGATTTTTGCCGAAATTCCAATAAAAATTCTTTTTTAAGAAGCTGCGTTAATTGCTGTTTTGACATTAGAATCCAAATTTACACTGTAATAGTTATAATAGCAATTTTAGACTATTTATTTCGATATAAATTTTGGTCAATACTATCAATAAGAGCTTCCATGTTTAAATCCATATTTAAAAAAGAAGCCACCGTTTTAGCTTGTTCTAAAGGAGTGTCAATTACCTGTTTGTAATGAATAGGTAATACTTTCATATTGGCATGCGAGACTATAAACTGCTCGGTTTCTAATAATTGTTTAGTGAAAATATCCGCTAAAGCAAAGGGAATTACGGCAGTATCTTTACCTAACATTTTTTGCTGAGAGAATAGTATTTCCTTAATATCACGGTGCATCATGATAATTTTATAATCAAATTGATTGGGCAAAAATGGCACCAATTGAGCAATAACCTTTAGCACTTTTCCTTGAGCTAAGTGAAGCCAGTCGGCATTCTGCGCTAGGGATTTAACTTTTTCATATTCGAAATAGCCTTTCGGGTTACTAATGTCTTTTGTTCTAACATCATCAGTTAATGCTGTAAGCCCAGCAGCAGTAAGCATTTGCATCATCATTGATGTGCCAGAACGCGGCAAGCCAGACACGATAATAATCGTATTTTTAGTCTTTTGAGTCATAGTTTTATTCCATCAAATATATAAGTATTTTTATAGAATAATATCCGTGAAAAACTTTACTCTACTATACATACTGTTTACTTTAACCATTTTAACAACTACTTGTTTTGGTCAAAAAACAAGTATTAAGGGTACTATCATTAATAAAATTAGTAAAGATAGCATTCCGTTTGTATCTGTTATTTTTAAGAATACAACCATTGGCACTGTTAGTAATGAGTTCGGACGATTTGATATTGAAACCTCTAAAAAAACTGATTCGATTATTGTATCCTATATTGGGTTTAAGAAGCAAACCATTGCTATACAACGCAACAAAAATCAACTAATAGATATTGCATTAGAACCTGATAATTATGATTTAGGAGAAGTAACTATAAAACCAAAACGAAACCCTGCATTTAGAATTTTAGACAATGTAATGGCGAATAAATCTAATAACAAATCTTCTTCCGTTACGGGTTTTCAAAATCAAGAATATGAAAAATTTCAAATTTATTATGGCAACTATTCTGAGAAATTAACGAAACGCAAACAGTTCAAAAATTTTGAATTTATGTTTCAAAACGCTGATAGTACTGCAAATGGCAAGCCTATATTGCCTATTTATATGTCTGAAACTATTCGTCAAAATTTTAATTGTGATAATCCAAGCATACATGAAGTTGTTTTAACTGCCGAAAAAACAACTGGCGAAAGCTACGAACAGTTAACAGCTATTACCAACAAAATGGTAGAAAATACAGCCATTTACGACAATTTATTTTTGATTTTGGATAAGAGTTTTATTTCTCCTATAACCGATAATTATCAATTTTATTACAAATATTATTTAGAAGATAGCGTGATAATTGACAACAATCGTTGTTACCAAATACGTTTTGTTCCTAAGTGGAAAGAAGATTTAGCGTTTTCCGGAACAATGTATATACATGATACAACTTGGGCTGTAAAAAAAATAAATTATCGCATCAATAATGAAATCAACTTAAATTATGTAAAAGATTTTTCGGTGAGTCAAGAATTTTTAAGAATTCAAAATACATGGTTGCAAAAAAAAATGGAAACGATTGCAACCATCAGTCCTTTGAAACGCAAGAAAAGTCAGGAGTTTATGATACATCGCGTAACGTCTTACAGAGACTTCACGATTAATAATTCAGAAGAAATTAAAAAAAATTACGATGCTATAAAAACGACTAAAACAATTGATCTACAAAAAGAGAATGCATTTTGGTTAACTGCAAGGCATGATTCGTTAACAAAAAAAGAAAAAAATAATTACATGATTGCCGACACCTTGAATTATGTGCCTGTAATAAAAAAAATTAAAAAACTGGCCATTGCCTTCGCATCGGGCTATTTGGAACTTGGAAAAATAAGCATTGGTCAAATCCATACCTTTTATAGTTTTAATCCTATTGAACAAGATCGTTATAAATTTGGTTTAAAAACAAATAAAAAATTCAGTAAAAAATTTCAAGCAGAAGGCTATGTTGCTTATGGATCAAAAGATAAGAATTTTCAATACAAAGTTTCTGCATTATATGTATTTAACAAAGATAGAAATCGTGCAACGCTTGGAGCCATCTATTTATATGACTTAGCGCAACTTGGGGTAAGTTCTAACTTAATACAATTCGATAATATTTTAACGACTTTAACCCGAACAAATCCATTTTCAAAACTCACGCTTAATAAAGAAGTTAAAGTGTATGCTGAAAAAGTTTGGTCAAAAAATATTTCTAATAAACTAACCTTATCCACTACAGAAATTAATGCCTTAGGTGAATTACAATTTCTTAAAAAACTAAATGAAACAGATACAACGTATCGAAACCTACCTAACATTACAACCTCCGAAGTATCTTTAAACACAAGGATTTCATTTAAAGAAGATATATTTAATAGTGAGTTTAAACGCGTGTCAATAGGGTCAAAATATCCTATTATCAATTTAAATGTGATTTTTGGATTGAAAAATGTATTTCATTCCAATTATGATTATCAAAAAATAAAATTAAATATCAAAGGAACCCTTCGCTTAAATCCTATCGGTCATACTCAATATACGCTTGAAGGTGGTAAAATTTTCGGAACAGTTCCGTATCCTTTATTGGAACTGCATCCAGGTAACCAAACATTAATTTACGACTCTGAATCGTTTAACTTAATGACCTATTTTGAGTTTGGAAGCAATCAATATGTGAGTCTGTTTTTAGATCATCATTTTGATGGTTTTATTCTGAATAAAATTCCGCTTATTAAAAAAGCAAAATTACGAGAAGTATTTTCTATGCATAGTGTTGTAGGGAATTTACAGGATAATTACAAAAAAGAAATCATACTTCCAAAAGGCTTAACCGATGTAACGACTCCTTATGTAGAACTTAGTGCGGGATTAGAAAATATTTTTAAAGTCATTCGTATCGATTACATCTGGCGAGTAACTCATTTTGCTGAAAACCCTATTAATAACTGGAGTATTAAAGCTAAATTGTATTTCTCTTTTTAATCAAAATTAAATTTTAAACTCCACTTAAAACTTGTAAATTAGCTCTCTTTTTAAATATACATTTTGCAAAACATCAAAGAATATTTTAATACAATTGCCTCTAAACGAAAAGGCCGTGGCTTATCTAGTTACTATTGGAAAGAAATAACCAACTACTGTAATTATTTTTCACATGAAGATAGCTCTGTCCTTGAAGTGGGTTGTGGCAGTGGTGATTTATTAGCAGGAATTTCTGGCTCTAAAAAAGTAGGAATTGATTTTAGCGAATCGCAAATTGCGTGGGCTAAAGAAAAACATAAAGATAAGAAAGTAGAGTTTTTAGTGATGGATGCCAATAACATTCAACTCTCCGAAACATTTGATTTTATTATTATTAGTAACGTAATTGGTTTTTTAGATGATGTACAAGTTGTGTTTGAACAACTCAAAAAAGTATCTCATCCTAATACAAAAATTATTGTTCAATATTATAATTCCTTATGGGAACCTGCATTAAAATTTGCTGAAGTCATCGGCTTAAAAACAAAAACGCCTACGCAAAATTGGCTAAATACAAAGGATGTAACTAATCTATTATTTATTGCTGGTTTTGATGTTTACAGAAATAGCAAGCGTTTTATTTTTCCTTTTTATATTCCGTTATTGGCTGAATTATTAAATTTAGTTTTAGCTAAATTTCCTTTCTTCCGTTTTTTCAGCTTAAACACATACTCCTTCGCAAAACCTTTACCAGTAAGTAATGAAGCAGACTACAAAACTAAATATTCTACTACGGTAGTTATCCCAGCTCGTAACGAAAGTGGTAATATCGAAAATGCCATTACGCGTTTGCCAAAATTTGGAAAGCATGTAGAAATCATTTTCATTGAAGGAAATAGTACGGATGATACGTGGTTAAAAATTCAGGAGATTCAACAAAAATATGCTTCAACGCATGATATTAAAATTGGTCAACAAAAAGGAAAAGGTAAAGGAGATGCGGTGAGAGAAGGTTATAAAATAGCAACTGGCGATATCTTAATGATTTTAGATGCCGATTTGACAGTGCCACCAGAAGATATACCTAAATTTTACGATGCCATTGCAGGAAGTAAAGGCGATTTTATTAATGGCACACGCTTGGTGTATCCTATGGATAAAGAAGCCATGCGCTTTTTGAATTTATTAGGTAATCATTTTTTTAGTTGGGCTTTTACCTGGTTATTAGAACAACGCTTTAAAGACACACTTTGCGGAACGAAGGTGATGTTTAGAAAAGACTATGTGAAGTTGACAAAAAACAGAAAGTACTTTGGTGAATTTGATCCATTTGGTGATTTTGATTTATTATTTGGAGCACATAAATTAAATTTAAAAATTGTAGAGATTCCTATTCGTTACCGTGAAAGAACCTATGGAAGTACCAATATTTCCCGCTTCAAACACGGATTGATTTTATTGCGTATGTGCGCTTTCGCTAGTAGAAAATGTAAATTTATTTAATTTATAAAAATGCAAAAGATCTGGATATATACACTAAGTAAGCAATTAGCAACCGAACAAGAGTTGGAGTTAAAAATGGCTTGTCAAAATTTTGTAAGCACTTGGACGGCGCACGACGTGAGCTTGGATGCATCTTACGAATTATACAAACACCGTTTATTGATTTTTAAAGTGGATGAAGCAAACTATAATGCCAGCGGTTGCAGTATTGATAAGCAATTGCGATTGGTTAAAGAATTAGAGCAAGAGTTTTCTTTAGAATTATTAAATCGGTTGTTGGTAGCCTACGAAACTAACGATGATATTAATGTGGTAAAAAACACACGCATTGCAGAATTACTTGAAAATGGTATTATCACAACAAACACTCTCGTTTTTGATAACACCATTACAGATGCTGAAGATTTAATTTCGAATTGGAAAAAACCTTTAAGTCAAACTTACTTAGCTAAGTATTTGGTTTAAGTAATCGCTACTGAGCGTTACGTGGCTTGTTTAATTGGATGTTGTATGAAACATTGACATAACCGATAAATCCGTTAGTATAATAAAGGTCATTATCTTTCATTGAAAAGGTTGTAATAGAAAAATTCATACCTATATAGTGGTTTTTAGACTTGAGTGGCTTTATGTAAAAACCTGTTTCTAAAAAGAAATTACCTAAGCTTATAGAATAGTTATTAGAAGAATTATAATCAGTTTTTAGATAATTTTTAGAAGTTCCGCCCGCACCCGCACCTAACGCTATATGCCATGACAAAGCCTTCTCAAAATTAGTTGTAAAGCCAATACAAGTAAAACCTTTTGTTATCAATCCAAAATGATTAGTAGGTGCAATACCTAATTGAGCCTTTACAAATAAGTATTTTTTACAATTAAATATATAATTCAAATTTAATTCGCCGTTATAATCAAAATTATCTTTATTGTAATAGCTAGAATGAAATATTTCTCGATAACTCCCATAGCCCGCATCCAAACCTAATATGTGCTTAAAATTTATTTTAGGCTTACTGTTTTCTTGCGCGTTTACAATAAGCGTGCTTATTATGAAAATGAAAAGCAATTTAAATTTTGACATCATATTAAAATTACACATTTATGTTTGAAAAACAATACCCTTTCTCTTTTATAGCAGGAATAAGGATTTCAAGCAATTGTGGAATATACTCTAAACGATCGTGTAATAAAATAATAGAACCAGGTTTTAGTTGAGATACAATACGTTGTTTTATTTTTTCTATATCCTTTGTAGAAGTATCATAGCTTCTGATATTCCAACCAATCGATTGCAAGTTTAATTTTTTAACAGCCTTTGCAATATTAGGATTCGTAACACCATACGGCGGGCGAAACAACTGAGGACTTGATTGATAAGCATTAATTGATTGCTGACAATGAGTTAAATCATCTGTTACTTTTTTAGTGCTCCATATATCAAACCAAAAAGCATGCGAGTAACTGTGATTCGCTAATTGATGTCCTTCATTAATTATTTGTTGTAAAACAGATTCGTTCCCCTCTATGTTTTTTCCAATGACACAAAACAATGCTTTCACATCATGTTTTTTCAAAATCTCTAAAACCTTTGTCGTATTTGGGTTATGCGGGCCATCATCAAAGGTTAATACTACTTTTTTTTCAGTTGTATTTATCGAGTTGATGGATATTAAATGAAAATTAAATTGGATAAAATAAGCACCATAAGATTGAATGATAAGAAATAAAAATAATAATCCTGACAGGTACCAATAGCTTAATTGATAGTTGTCTTTAAAAATAAAAAAGGCAATGACGCCAAGTACACAGATAATTGTTGTATTTAAAAAATTAATATGCTTTAGCATTTTTTTGTAAGTATAATTATCTCTTTAATTTTTCTTCTTTTATCTTTTTTCCTTGACGAAAAAAGAAACAAAAAAGTCAAGCCAAAAATATGCCCTACGCACTTGTTCTATTAGCCGGTTAGCATTGACTCATTAACATAAACGAATAATTAACTCCACCATATTGGTTAATAATCAGAACATTTTTTAATTGCTTTGGATTTTCTCCAGCAATATTAATACTTTGAGGCAATTGTTGTTTTTGAATAAGTTGAATAGCTAACCACATAGCAAATGCTGAAGCTGTATAATATTCGCCACACAAATTTTTAAAACTCGCTATCGATGTTTCTGTTTGTAATTTTAGTAACAGTTCATTTAAATAAACATCAAAATGATGATCTCCGCAAAATCCCATTAACGTTACATCTATATCAGATACGGTTAATTGATGTAAACTTAAAAACGCTGTTAACTTTTCGTAAATATCTTGCGAACTCTTTGGTTTGTATAACGTTTTAATACCATCGATAACTGCTAAACTTTTAGCAGATTTGGATTTGGATAATAAGAAAAAAGAAGCGCCTTCGCTTAATTGTACGCCATTTGTGGCAGATTGATGGATTGGTAATGAAACATCCTGTACTTGTAATTTATTAGCACGCCTATTTAGAATAACGTAGTTTGGCGTATGTTCTTCCACACCTCCAACTAAAATAGTTTCCTTGCCTTCGTCAAATAACATCAAGGCATCCAACACACAACTTTCAAATGAAAACCCTCTGTGTACATATGTGAAATTATAGTCGTGGCATTTCATAATCAAAGCGATTTGAGAGCCCACCGTATTATGTGTTGATTGTATGAATGATGTTGGTGTTAAAAATTGTTCATTGTTATCAAGCAATGCTAATAAAAATCGTTCACTATCTTCAAAACAACCTAAACCCGTTCCTGTAATAATAGCATCTACTGTTTTTACTTCAGCTTGTGCTATCGCCAAATTAGCAGATGTAACTCCCATTTTAATAGCACGTCCCATACGGCGCAATAAATTTGGCGCAATATGCTCTTTGTAAGAAGGCTCTAAGGCATCAAAATAATCTCCTTTAGCAGGAGCTATAGGATCAAAAAACCAACTCTCATCAATCGTATTTTGAGGAGAAATACATCCTACACCGTTTACATATGCTTTTCTCATCATCAGATTATACCTTTTTAAAAATTAATGATGAGCAATTTCCTCCAAATCCAAAAGAGTTGGAAAGCACTGTATTAATAGGTGTTTTTAGCACTTGGGTAACCGGTATAATATTTAAATCAGCAATCGGAGTTGTAAAATTTAAATTCGGAAATATAGTTTGATGCTGAATTGACAACACAGAAATAACAGCTTCAATACTTGCGGCAGCTGCTAACGTATGTCCTGTAAATGCTTTTGTAGAACTTAATTTCGGAATATTATTTCCGAAAACAGCAATGGTTGCCATACTCTCTGACAAATCATTATTAGGTGTTCCAGTTCCATGCATATTAATGTAATCGATTTGCGAAGTCGCTAACCCACTCATTGCCAATGCCTGCTGAATGGCCAAGGTGGCGCCATATCCTTCGGGTGATGATGCTGTTTGATGATAAGCATCATTTGTATTGGCATAGCCCACGATTTCAGCTAAAGGCTTTCCTTGACGTTTGTTTACTATTTCTTCGCCTTCTATCACCAAAAAGGCAGCGCCTTCTCCTAAATTTAATCCTTTACGATTTTCGTCAAATGGCTTACACCACTCCTTATCTAAAATCATTAAGGTATTAAATCCATTGAAGGTAAATTTAGATAAGGCATCAACACCTCCAACAACTACCCTGTCTAACTGTCCGTGCTTAATCATTCTGCAACCAAGCATAATAGCATTCGCTGCCGATGAACAAGCCGTAGAAATGGTCGTTACATAATCTACATTACCAATATAATCTGCAATTCGTTCTGTACTGTCGCCACAATCGTGTGTATCCAAAACACCTAAGTGTTCGGTTTTCTCAAATAATTCTTTGTAATATAATTCTGTTTTACTCATTCCTGCTACTGTTGTAGAAGAAATAACGCCTGTACGCAATCCATCTTTAGTATCAATACCTGAATGAATAACCGCTTCCTTAGCAGCTAACATGGCTAAGTAAGAGTTTCTATTTAATTCGGGATTTGAATCTTTAACTAAATCTATTAATTCTGCATTTGATAAATTAATTTCTCCTGCTAAAAATTCATCTTTATAACGCGTAGTTAAATGATTAATTTTTCCAATACCAGTTTTAGAATTTGATAGGGACAGCAAGCCTTCCGACACATTAGTGCCGAGCGCAGAAATCATTCCTAATCCTGTAATATAAACTCGTTGAGACAACCTGAATTACCCTTTACCTTGTGCTTTAATAAATTCAGCCATCGTGCGTAACGATTGGAAAATCGTTTTTCCATCTTTTGGATCTTCTATTTTAATGCCATAATGTTTTTCTAATAACACAATAAGTTCCAAAGCATCAATCGAATCAAGACCTAATCCTTCTCCAAATAAAGGTGAATCTGCATTAATTTCTTCTGGCTTAACTTCTACTAAATTAAGTTGTTCAATAATTTGTGCTTTTAGTTTTTCGATTAATGCGTCCATAGTATTTGATTATATAATTGGTTAATAGTTGTTCGATTAAGAGTTTTAAAATTAGTGTTTTTATTTATATTTTTTTCTTTTTCTGTTAAAAAAATAAACGCTTCAAAGGAATCTCCATCTACCTCAACCCATCCGCTAATAACCGCATCCATATTGCCGTTTAATAGTATTTCAGAATAATTAACTAATAAATCAGCATCCATTTTTTCAGAAACAAAAAAAGCATTTTCTCCGGTTATTTTGTATTTAATGGCTATTTCACCAATTACAATATTTGGCAAGGTGTAAACAAACACAGCTGGCGATGGAAAATAAGTTGTTTTATCGGCGATAGATGATTGATGATGCCTGTCTGTTTCGATACTAGATGCTGCATTTGAAAGTACAATAGCGATTTTATCTAAAGTATTATTTTTCAAAAAATTAGATTGTTGTAATGCAAATTCAGTAGCTACAATTCCCAATTTACATTGCTCGTCCATTTTATGAAACTTGGGATAGCTTATTCCTATAGACTTATAAGCCTCTGCTAAAAATTCGACTAACGTTTTTTTGTTTTCAGATTGAAATACAATAGCGCCATTAACAGAAATCTGATTGTGTTTAATGTGCGTGTATGAGGTAATTATATTCATGAATTACAATTTACTAAATAAAGCCGCAGCATTACAACCTCCAAAACCTGAAGCCGTTTTGATAAAGGAGGAAAACGAAGCTTCTTGATGAGAGGTAATCATCGTTATATTTCCACTCACACCGATACTTTCAAAGCCTTCTGATTTAATCAGACGTTGATTTTTTAATGATTCTAACGATAAAATTGTTTCCAAAACACCCGCCGCTCCTAGTGTATGCCCAAAATATCCCTTTAAACTATTAACAGGGACTTGTTGCAATCCAGCTCTATCAAAAGCAATGGACTCCATTTCGTCGTTAAACGCAGTGGCTGTTCCGTGCGCCGAAATAAATCCTAAATTCTTTGGTTTAAATTTCAAAGCCTCTTGAACGGATTGATACAAACCATCTCCCGTGCGCGATGGCCCCGAAATATGGTTCGCATCATTAGCTGAAGCGCCTCCAATTAGTTGAGTATGATACGGAGTTGCCAACTCTTTTTTATTCGTTATTAAAATAGTGGCGACTGCTTCTCCTAAATTAATCCCTACTCTATTGGCATCAAAAGGTTTACTGGGCTCACTGCTTAATGCAGAAAATGATTTGAATCCACTAATCGTAAATTCAGAAATAACATCACCACCGCAAACCAACACGTTATCATATTGTCCGCTTTGTATAAACCGTTGAGCAATGATGATAGCTAAAATTCCCGATATACAAGCATTTGAAAGCACTACAGGCTTGTTTTTAAATTTAAAATATGTTTGCAAATGATGGGTCATTGCATGCAAATACACTCTTTGCTTATCAAGATGCTTGTAATTATTTTCTAAAATATCAATATTACCCTTTGTGGTTGAATAGATTAATAAAGTTCGTTCATCTTGTGGATTAATACCACTTTGACTCAATACATCTTGTATGGATATAATACTTAACTGCTCTAACTTTGTGTGTTGATGAGCATCTCCGAAAGACGAAAATTGTTTCGAAATTAAATCATCATCCATTTTTGCTACACAAAATTCGTCTTGCGAAAAAGGCAACCGTATTTTTTTGACTGCTATCTTCGATTGACAAACCGTCGAATAATTTTCAGCTGTAGTAAATCCCAAAGGACTAATGATATTAGTATACGAAGCAAAAATCATGGCTAGTCAAATATAAAAAATAATGTAACTACTAAGTCAACAAAAAAACCTCCTCGATAGCTCGAGAAGGTTTTTGTGTATAATTAATTTAAGTAAAATTAAGCTTTAACCGCTTTTTCCATTACTACTTTCCCTTTGTAATATAATTTACCTTCAAACCAGTGTGCGCGGTGATACAAATGAGCTTCGCCAGTTGTTGTATCTTTAGCAATAGTGTTAGTTGGTGCTTTGTATGTTGCACGACGAGAATCTCTTCTAGATCTGGATAGTTTCTTCTTAGGATTAGGCATGGTATTTAATTTTAATTATTGTTAAACTTTATATTCTTTAATTTATCCCAATTTTCATTGGGTGTTGGTACTTCCTCTATTTTTAATTCGTTAAACTTTTTTAATGTTTCTTCATCACAAACAACCTCTAAATCTTCTTCTTCGCAAGGTACTCTTCTGCTTGGAATAGATAATTCGATATATTCGAATAAATATTGCGAAAACTCTGCCTCATCCAATCCCTCATGCAATACAAGTAACTCATCATTACTTTCTTCAGGATTACCATGCTTCACAATTAATTTCTCATGGCCACTAATAGGGCAATCATAATCAATTAAACAGCGATCGCAACTAAGATTAACTGTTCCTGTAAAATCAAACAAAAATTGCAATAAGCTATTTTGTTTTATTACAGTGATATCAACCTTAATATTGGCTTTTGTTATTTCACTATCATTAAATTGTTCAAAGAACTTTTCTGTTATTTCAAATTCAAATTGGTGTTCACCCATTGGTAAACCGCCAAATTGTATTACATACTGACTTTTACCCATAACTTAATTCCAAAATGGACGGCAAATATACACTTTTTTTATACTTATCAACAATTATTTTCTAAATAAATAGTTCAAATAATGAAATTTCTCTCAAAATATGAATATTTGTCCTTTCGGTTTCAAAGATAGCCATTATAATAGTATTCATATAAAATAAAAGATTTAGTATAGTTTTAGTAAATTTGCCACTTTATAAACTAGAATATTTTATTTCATGAAGATTACCGAACATTTAAAAGCAGCAAAAGACACTTTATTTTCAATAGAAATATTGCCACCATTAAAAGGGAAAAGCATTCAATCTATTTTTGATGGGATTGATCCCTTAATGGAGTTTAAACCTGCTTTTGTGGATGTAACGTATCATCGTGAAGAATATATTTATAAAAAACGTGAAGGTGGTTATTTGGAAAAAGTAAGTATTCGTAAGCGCCCTGGTACAGTTGGTATTTGTGCAGCTATTATGAACCGCTATACCGTGGAAGCAGTACCTCATATTATTTGTGGAGGCTTTACACGCGAAGAAACAGAAAATGCTTTAATTGATTTACAATTTTTAGGTATTGATAATGTGCTAGCATTACGTGGCGATAGTATTAAAACAGAATCGCAATTTGTGCCTGAACCAGGCGGGCATAATTATGCGATTGATTTAGTGAAACAAATTAAAGACATGAACTCGGGCTTATATTTAGATGATGAAATGAAAGACGCATCACCTACCAATTTCTGTATGGGAATAGCAGGTTACCCCGAAAAACATTTTGAAGCACCCAATTTATACAGCGACATGAAATGGCTAAAAGCAAAGGTGGATGCAGGCGCCGACTATATTGTAACACAAATGTTTTTTGACAATAAAAAGTATTTTGAATTTGTTGACTTATGTCGTAAAAACGATATTAATGTGCCTATTATTCCGGGATTAAAAATATTAAGTTCACGCTCTCAACTAATTGCTTTACCTAAAATTTTTCATATTGATTTGCCTCAAGATTTATTTGTAGAACTTGAAAAATGCAAAGACGATAAAGCAGTAAAAGAAGTGGGTATTAAATGGTGTACTACTCAAAGTAAAGAATTGAAAAAAGCAGGTGTGCCTTGCTTACACTACTATACTATGGGAACATCCGATAGCACTAAGCGCGTAGCGAAAGAAGTTTTTTAAACCTTACTACTTATTACCATCCATGCCATTAAGCCTGAGGCAAGCTCCAGCGCACTTTCGTCAATATCAAAAGTGGCAGTATGCACGCCCGATGTAATGCCTTGTGCTTTATTGGCTGTACCAATTCTATAAAAACAGCTTGACACTTCTTGAGTAATGTAGGCAAAATCTTCAGCAGTCATGCGCAATGGTAAGTCTTCCACGTTTTCTTTTCCTAAATATAAGATAGCAGATTGTTTCGCTTGCTCTGTTACTACTTCGTCATTAGTTAAAAACGGATAGCCTTTTTCAATATTTATGGAAGCCGTTGTGTGATAAGTTTCGCAAATGGATTCGATGATGCTTGTGATTTTTTCTTTTACGGTTACACGCCAAGTTTCGTCCATAGTTCTGAAAGTACCTGCTAAATATACGCTTTCAGGTATAACATTGGTAGCGCCCTTTGCCTCTACTTTACCAAAAGCAATAACGGTTGGGATAGTATTATATTTATTTCTTGCTACGCCTTCGGCATCAATTATAAATGGAAATTCTGTTTCGATGGCAGTAATAATATGAGCAGCTACTACAATGGGATTATTGTATTCTCCCGCCATTGCTGCATGTCCACCTTTCCCAGTAATGGTTATATGCAATTCGTCGGTGCTTGCCATATACATTCCTTTTCTAAAGCCAACTTTACCAACTTCCATACTAGGAAACACATGTTGCCCAAAAGCTAGATTTACATGAGGGTTTTGCAGAACTCCTTCTTTTATCATGAGTGATGCGCCACCTGGCAATAACTCTTCTCCAGGTTGAAACATAATTTTTATCGTTCCTTCAAACTCAGTTGTTAGTTGTTGTAATATAATAGCAGTTCCTAAAACAGATGCTGTATGCGCATCATGTCCGCAAGCATGCATCACACCAGCGTTTTGCGATTTATAGGATACATTATTTTTTTCTTCAATCGGCAACGCATCTAAATCGGCGCGCAATAAAATAGTTTTTTTCGTTGGATTCTTTCCTTCTATCAAGGCGACTATGCCCGTTTTTACAATTCCTTTTTTATACGAAATTTTATATTTATCTAATATAGAACAAACAAAAGCAGATGTGTTAATTTCTTCAAACGATAATTCGGGATGTTGATGTAGATGTCTACGAATAGCAATCACTTCATTAGCCTGTTTTGCTGCTAATTCCTTTATCTTTTGAATGACGCTTTGCATTTTTAAATTATTTACCTTATTTTTTTACAGCAGTATCCGTTGAGTTAATCTTTCCACTCGCTTGTATTTGGCTCATTCTATCTAACATCTTATCGTAAATTATTTTCATTACTTTAGGATGCTTGGTATAAAAAGAAATAGAAGAATCAAATAATGATTTAGAAATTTGATGATCCTTTAACGGATTAAATAAATAAGCCGAATCAAATTTTTCTCCTACTACGTTTTTTACGTTAATGCCAGAAGCACCTTCTCCTAAATAGCAATCAGTGAGTACCTTTACGAGTTGCTCTTCCGACATGATGTTTGGCGGAATATCAACTTCTGATTCTTTTGATTCGCACGAAAAAAACAGCACTGAACTAAACACTATGTAAACGAAAATAATGCGCATATTAGGCAAAGTTAGCACTATCTATTAACTTTAAGTAATCGCAAAATCCAAAAAAACTAAAATTCAGCAATTACTGTTTGAGATCCCATACAAACATCTCCCATTTTCACTTTCAGTTTAGCGTCAAGTGGTAAATACAAATCAACACGTGAGCCAAATTTAATAAAGCCCATTTCTCCGCATTGAGTAGCTGTATCGCCTTGTTTACTGTACATCACAATGCGTCGTGCTAAAGCACCAGCCACTTGCCTAAATAAAATAGATTTACCATTCGTTGCATGTTTTACAACAACACTTGTGCGTTCGTTTTCTGTACTCGCTTTTGGTAAAGAGGCCACTAAAAACTTACCGGCGTGATATTTTGCATAAGTAACTTCGCCTGCAATCGGGTAACGATTTACATGCACATTAATGGGTGACATAAAAATAGAAACTTGTATACGCTTATCTTTAAAATATTCCGTTTCCTCTGTTTCTTCTATCACAACCACTTCGCCATCTGCTGGAGCTATAATTGCATTTAAATTAATAGTGTGTACACGAGTTGGGCTTCTAAAAAACTGTATAACCACAACTAATAAAAAGGTTGACAATAAGTAAGCAAACCAATGTGCGATTGCAAAAGTTGGAAAAGCAAATCGTGCAATGGAAATAATAATAATGCTAAATAACAGAGTAACAAGTAATGTAGGGATTCCTTCTTTGTGAAATTTCATAAGTAGTTTTAGTGGTTATCATTCTTCCGAAATAAATCGGCAATAATTAATTAGTGGTTATACAGCTTTTATAATTGTGGTTTATCTTCATCTGGCCAATGTTTAGCTTGCTGCCTAGAGAAGCGCAAGCCAAGCATTAATTCGTGTGTACCAGTTGAATATTTTTTAATATTGGTTGTCGTAAAATCAAATGAATACCCAATCATTAAATAGTTTTTATACATAAAACCAACTAATGCTGTAAATGCATCATTATGTCTATAACCACCACCTAACCATATTTGATCTTTATAAATAACACGTGCGCCAACATCTATTTTCATAGGGGCTGGGCTTGCATATTTCAATAAAAAAGAAGGCTCTACTTTAAAATCTTCGCTTACTTTTAATTTATAAGCTCCATTAACCAAAAAATGGGTTACTAAAGTTCCTTTGTTGTCACCACCATCATAAAGCTTAATAGGACTTTGATATAACTGAGGCACACTAATACCAAAATTAAATTTATCATTATGTACATTTAATCCAGCTCCAAAATCAGGAAGTATTTTTGTTTGGTATTGAATTAATAAATTATCATCATTAGCATCATGTAAAACAATTTTATGACCATCAATTCCCCATTGCTGAATTCCAGCACTAATTCCAAGAGATACAAATGTTTTTTTAGCTACTTTAATATGATAGGCATACGCTAAACTAATCCCTACTCTTCGAGTTGGCCCAACAATATCTGTATAAATATGGGCTCCCATGCCATGATGCTTATTTTTGAAAGGCGCATGAACAGTTAACATATAAGTTCTTGG
>JANXRU010000124.1 GCA_025356715.1 Bacteroidota bacterium | reverse complement strand
AGGTGCTATTGCTGAAGAAGCTAAAAAACGAGGAACCCTCATGGCTGCCTTATTTAATTCCAAGTTAGAATTTTTTAAAAAGCATCAACTCTAATGAGTGTTCAATCAAAAAGTATTTTTATTTTTTATGTTCTTGTATTTAATTGTAATAATAAAATTGAATTTATTTAAGTAAAAGTTCCTAGCCCTCTTATTAATAAAGGTTTTGTTTTAAGGAACTAGCTCTCATTGCTTTTCATTATTCTGATATCTGTCATTTTAAACCAACGATATACCCTATAAATTGGAAGTATTATTGGTGGCATTTCCGCTAGCGTTATTTTAAGTAACGATGCCCCCGTTTTGCAATTAGGACTTTGTGCGGCAGTAGCTATGGGAAACAATACAGCAGCTATTGGTTAAGCGCCAACCAAATGGGTTGTTAACTTATTTATTATAAACACTATTGTTAACATTGCTTTAATCATAATGAATGTTATTTGAGTTCATTTAATCAGATAAATTACATTGCATTTTTACAATAATCTTATGAAGCTGACAATTATCAGCTTTATAAGATTATTTTTTTGTAAATTAGTTTCACAAAATTTAATTTAAAACAAAAAACTATGAAAGACGAAGAATGGGAAAACTTATACGTTTATGCAAAAGGCTTAGCCGATGCTCATAAAAGTTTTGATGAAATTGAAATTAAATTGAAACAAAAATCAGATGACCCTTTGTTAATAGCAGAAATGCTTGCGCAAATAAAAAAAGTGCAACATGCCGTTAAAGCTAAAAATGGACGAATAAAAGTTGGATTTGGCGCACTGTTTCTGTTTTCGGGATTCCTAATTACTTTAATGAATTACCATGCCAACGAATCTTTTACCATTGTCATGTATAGTTTTACATCTATTGGTTTAGTATTAATGTTTTGGGGTTTATATGATATCATTGGTTAATTTTTTTTAGAAGCTCTCTTATCTGATAATAATCATTTTCTATTATTGACCTTTATCATGTGAAGTAAATGTAAGTTGAAATACTTTTATAAAAAAGATCAACTATGCATAACGAACATTCTGATACTCAATTTCAATCAAGGATTGACAATGGAGAACACATTGAGGCTAAAGATTACATGCCTGAAGGATACCGTAAACATTTAATTCGCCAAATGTCGCAACACGCACATTCCGAAGTAATAGGCATGCAGCCCGAAGGTAATTGGATTACACGTGCGCCAAGTTTAAGAGCTAAACAAATTTTATTGGCAAAAATACAAGACGAAGGTGGACACGGTTTGTATTTATATAGTGCTGCCGAAACACTTGGTATGTCGCGCATTGAATTCATTGAGCAATTACAATCTGGTAAAGCCAAATACTCCAGCATCTTTAATTACCCTGCATTAAATTGGGCCGATATTGGTGCTATTGGTTGGTTGGTAGATGGTGCTGCTATCGTAAATCAAGTATCATTACAACGCACATCTTACGGGCCATATAGCAGAGCCATGGTTCGTATTTGTAAAGAAGAAAGTTTTCATCAACGCCAAGGTTACGAAATTATGGCTAAGATGATGGCTGGTACTAAAGACCAACAAGCCATGGCACAAGATGCAATGAACAGATGGTGGTGGCCCGCATTAATGATGTTTGGCCCGCATGATACTGATTCTCCAAACAGCAGCAATGCCGTGAAATGGAAAATTAAACGCGAAACCAATGATGAGTTACGTCAAAAGTTTATAGATAAAACCATTCCTCAAGCGGAGTTAATTGGGTTAACCATTCCTGATAAAAATTTTAAGTTAGATGCCAAAACAGGACACTATACAATTAGTGAAATTAATTGGGATGAATTTCATAGAGTAGTTGCTGGCCATGGACCATGTAACAAACAACGTTTAGATCATCATATTAAATTTCACCAAGAAGGTGCATGGGTAAGAGAAGCGGCAGTAGCTTACAAACAAAAACAAACTAAAAAAGAATTACAAACCGTTTAAACTTTACAATAATGACAACAGATTCGCAATTAGATTTATGGGAAGTGTTTATACAAAGTAAATCAGGCCTTCCTTATATACATGCTGGCAGCGTACATGCTTCTGATATGAAAATGGCTCTTCAAAATGCCAGAGATATTTATACACGTCGTGGCGAAGGAACTAGTATTTGGACTGTCCCTTCCAAATACATCGTAGCCTCTAACCCTGATGATAACGATATGTTATTTGATCCTGCTAATGATAAAATTTATCGTCACCCAACGTTTTATGTAATGCCTGAAGGCGCTAAAAATATTTAATACTATGAACACTCAAGAAGCCACCTTTAAATACGCTCTTCGTTTAGGAGACAATGCCTTAATTTTAGGACATCGCTTATCAGAACTATGTAGCAGAGGCCCTATTTTAGAAGAAGATTTAGCGCTTACCAACATTTCTTTGGATATGATTGGAAGAACTCAAACTTTATTAAAATACGCAGCCGAACTTGAAATGCTCAACAAAACAGAAGATGATTTAGCCTACCGCCGTTCGGAAAATCATTATTATAATTTTTTAATGATGGAACAACCTAATGGTGATTTTGCACATACCATTGCGCGCCAATTATATATTTCGGTTTATGAGTATTTGTTTTATACCGAATTAGAAAAAAGCAAAGACTCTACTTTAGCGGCTATTGCTTCTAAAACTATTAAAGAAATAAAATACCACATGCAACATGCTGTTGACTGGACAATTCGTTTGGGAGATGGCACAGCCGAAAGCCATAAGCGTATGCAAAAAGCATTGAATGATTTATGGATGTACACTGGTGAGTTTTTTGAAATGGATCATTTAGATACCTTTTTATTACACCAACACATTGCAGTGGATGCGGTGGCTCTTAAAACCGAATGGAAAAACTATTTAGCAACTGCCTTAACGGAATCTACTTTAATGATACCCGAAGACAGCTTTATGCAAACGGGTAGTAAAAAGGGAATACACTCCGAAAACTTAGGACATATTTTATCTGAAATGCAGTATTTACAAAGAGCTTACCCGGATGCAAAATGGTAGAGGCACTAACACATACTGACGACATTTACAATCTTATTTCGGAAATTCCTGATCCAGAAATTCCCGTTATCACTATTAAAGATTTAGGAATTTTAAGAGGCGTTACATTAGTAAACAACATTTACGTAGTATCTATAACACCCACTTACACAGCCTGCCCAGCAATGGGTATGATTGAAAATCAAATCAAAGAGATTTTGGCCTCGGTGTGCATCACTAACGTTAAAGTAGAATTAACTTACACACCAGCTTGGACAACTGATTGGCTGACGCAAGAAGCAAAAACCAAATTAAAACATTATGGCATTGCTCCTCCCAACCACTCATCCTGTAGTAAATTATTTACAACAACGGATATAGCAATATGCCCACGTTGCAATTCCAAACACACCGAGCTTATTAGCCGTTTTGGTTCCACGGCTTGTAAGGCGCTTTATAAATGCGACGATTGTAAAGAAACCTTTGATTTATTTAAATGTCATTAATTAGGGTTTACCTTGTAATTTATTAATATATCAGTCGGCAACAAGAGGGGGTACAACGGAACAGATGGGTAGGTACAGCGTAACAGATAGGTAGGTACAACGCAACAGATGGGTAGGTACAGCGTAACAGATGGGTAGGTACAACGTAACAGATGGGTAGGTACAGCGTAACAGGGTATTAGGTACAAGAAGATAGGCCGTAAATCTAAAGATAAAGGTGGTATTAATTAGTTTGCGTTGGTTGAGGCATAGTTATGCCACCCATTTATTAGAGAATGGAACTGATTTAAGATACATTCAGGAGATACTGGGACATAGCCGAAGTACTACTTCTGAAATATATACCCATGTAAGTAACCGAAAGTTATGTAAAATAAAAAGCCCCTTTGATTTGTTATCACTATAAACCGAGTAAACAAATTAAAAGTTTCCAAAGCCTTATTCTCACTATGTTTTTTATATAAATTCAAAAGAGACCTCCCCCTGTTTTATCAGGTATCAAACAATGTAGTTGCCATTATTTTTGATGTTTGTA
>JANXRU010000106.1 GCA_025356715.1 Bacteroidota bacterium | reverse complement strand
ATGACGCTTGTGTCAAAGGTTTTAAGTAACACTTGTTTTTTTACCAAACCTAATTGTTTGGCTGTTTCGTCTGTTTTTAAAAGATGATAAACCGCTAATAAAACTTCTGCTTGTTTAAATGCTTTTTTTTCTAAGGTATCTAAGGTTTCTTTTAGTAAGATGTTGTTGGTTAACAGGTTGCTGTTAATTCCAATGTAATCAACCAACTTCGGCTTATACTTATCTTTTATTTCTTCATAAATAACAACTGCACCTTTTTTAATTAAGCCATTGATAAATACGTGTATGGTTTTTATACCAAGCATCACACTCACGTCTTCAAAGCTCATAGAGGCATTGATTTGTAAAGCCTCTAAAACAGAATGTTCCCGTTCGGTAAAGTAATGATAATCTACTTCATCTAAACTGAAATTTGGATTAAGTGTAATGTGGGAGGTACTGCTTAATTTTAAGCCGCTTGGTAAAGCAGCATTCATCACATCTCCAGGGTTACATAAATAGTATTGAGAAATCCAATCCCACAATTGTAGTTGAGCTTTTGTAACGATTGGTTCGTCATCTAAAATGGTTTCTATATATTTTGCTGCGTAATCTTTTGGTGGATTATGATGGATATGATAAACAATAGCAGTATAAAATTTAGATTTACCAAACTGAACAATTACGCGCTTACCAATAGCAATACTCTCATTCAACTCTTTTGGAATACGATATGTAAATTTATTGGCAACTGATAGTGGCACAATTACATCTATAAATATCGTATCAGTATGTGTTTTTTGATCCACGTTATTTGTTGTTTGATGTTCGAACATCATTCTTTAATCATCCATTCTTTATCTTCTGCCTCTATAGCCCTTTCTCGCTAACTAATACATGTTGCAAGCACTACCCCAGCAATCATTGAAATAATTTTTGCAAAATTATAACGGTGATTCTCACCTGTTTCAAACATAATAGCTGTTGATATATGTAAGAAAATTCCTATTACCACAGCAAATGATAATTTTAAAAAGCCGTCATAGTTTTGCACTCCAATTGTATTTAAAACATAGCTAATGAAACAGCCTAATGGTGCCATAAATGCAAACGCAATTAATAATAAAATGGTTTTTAGTTTGGATGTTTTGTGTTCTAATAACAAGGTTACAAAAGCAATGGCAATAGGTATATTGTGTAATGCTAATCCAAACAATAAAGATTGTTGAGTGGATAATATAGCATGGCTGTCAGTAATAACTGCACTACTTTGGTATATCGGCAACCCTTCTAATAGCGAATGAAGAAACAATCCTGAAACCATTCCTATAGGCAGATGTTTTTTACAAGTATCAGTATGCGCGTGAGTATGGCCATGTTCAATCCCCGCACTAAAATATTCTATCACGATTTGTATAAAAAATCCAATTAAAATAAAGACACCTATTGTTTTTGCCTGTGCGTTATTATAACATTCAGGTAGTAAATGTGTTACCGAAATAGCAAACAAATAGGCCGCGCTAAAAGCTAACAAAAAACGTAAATTTTTTGCTTTAATTTTAATGGACAAAAATATAATGCCAATTATAAGTATTGGTAGAGAAAGGTAGCTAGTTAGTAAAAATAAGTTCATTGTTTTTGTAATACTAATATTAATCGTGGTGACGTTTGTAACTCGAATGGCTCTAATTTATAATTTCCAAAGGTATTTAAAATTGTAAAACCACAGTCTAATGCTAAACTTTCAAAGTACGTTTTGTCAAATAATTTAACGCGTTCTTCAAAATGGTAATCTTTACTGTTATCAGTAAAATCAATATTCTTAACAACGGTATTGTTTTCAATTAATTTAGATATATGAAACTGTATCCCGTCAATTGTTTGATCAGTTTTTGATACAATATTGTTTCTTACATATTGTGCATTTAAAAAGTCAAATACAAATAATCCCTTTGATTTTAAAGATTTGAAAACAGATGAAAATACATCCACATCATCTTGTCGTTTATCAAAATAGCCAAAGCTGGTAAATAAATTAAATACCACATCAAAGTAATTGGTGCGAAATAATAGGCGCATGTCTTGTGTATAAAAATCTAAAGATGCGTTAGCGCTTTTGTTAGCCTCAATAATGCTTTGTTCAGATAGATCTGTTCCAACAACTTTATAACCTTTTTTATTAAGATAAATACTGTGGCGGCCTTTTCCGCAACATAAATCCCAACAACTTGTATTTGGTTCTAACTTAAGAAATTGAGTAATGTTATCTATGAACTCAGAGGCTTCCGAGTAATCCCTGTGTTTGTATAATGTGTGATAGTAAGTAGTATCAAACCACTCATAAAACCAATCTTGTTTTGTTTCTTTAAACATTAATTGTAAAGGTATTAAAACAAAAACACCGACTTACTGAAGTCGGTGTTTTTGTTTGAAAATTAAATGAAATTATCTAGCAATTACTTTTACGTATTGAAAAGGACCATATTTCTGTTTATTTTGTGAATCTCCAGAATAAACTGGGCCACGCACTTCTGCAATCTGTTTAAATACAATTTTATTCGCATCTCCACCTTTAGCAGTAACAGCAGCTTTAATTTTTACCTCTAAATTTTCAGCACGTTTTTTTGCTAATTCGCGATTACCACTAAATGCGTGAGTTGGAACTTGAGAAGCACTAGATAATATTTTGACAATAGGATTGCACGCCTTCGTTTTACTCACGATACTTTCAATTAGAGTAGCCCAATCCTGTGCCTCATCTGTTTCATTAATATTATATTCAAATAAATGTTTGTATATAACTGGCGATCCGCAAGCTGCATTTATAATTGTTTTTTCTCCTCCTATAATGATTGTTTTGTTATATGATTTTTTAGAATTAACGCCTGTAGTATTAAACTGTTGTTTTTCAGACACTATACCATTATCTTCACCTATTAATTCATAAGTTACATCTTTCTCTAGTTCAATACTTTTTATATATCCTTTATCATTTGTTTTACCTTCATATTTACTACCATCATTACCTGTTAATGTAATGGCGGTATTTGCAAGTGGTTTATTATTTTTAGAAACAGCTAACACGTTTAGAAATAAATCAAATGTTTTTAGTGGTTTTCCCTCCATATATATAATTTGAGTAATCGATTTGCTGCCTTTAAGGCCAATGGTATTGAATACGTTAGGGGAGGACTTAACGCCATTTGATTCTGCATAAATTGTATATGTTTTTTCAAAGCTTAAGGTTGTTGCCTCTTTTTTGCCTTTCGTGTCAACATTGAAATTAGTAGATGTTCCACTATTTTCAACTAAAGTGACTTTAGCATCTGCTACAGGTAGTTTATTTTTGGGATTATTAAGTACAAGCGTATTTAATAAAATGCCTTTTTCTTTCACAGTAACTTTGCCTAACAAACTTATTGGCTCGAGGTTAATTTCTTTTTTAAGTTCTTGGTAAGCAACATCGTTTGACACGAAAAGATCTTCATTATAAAACTCTTCACCTTTACTAGTATAGGAGAAGTTGTAATTTTTATTTGGAGGTAAAATAGTTGAGAATGTTCCATTTTCCTTAGGGCGGTAATTTCCAACCACTTCACCAGTTTCTTTATCAGTTACAATAATAATGATATCATCAGGGAGTTTTTCGCCATCTGCAGCTATAATCGAACCTTTAAACAAAGCTAATGGTTTTTCTTTTCTATCAGGAATAGTCATTAGGTATATATCTTTTTCTCCGTATCCTTTATCGTTTGCAGAAGAAAAATAGCCTCGTTTACCGTCAGGCGATGTTACAAAAAAAGCATCGTCATCAGGCGTATTAATTGGGTAGTGCATGTTTTCTGGCTCAATAAACTTGCCTTCTTCATCAACCGCTGAAACAAAAATATCAAATCCCCCCATGTTTTTGTGACCCTTAGAAGCAAATATTAACTCTCCGCCCGGATGAATAAAAACAGCATCTTCATCATATTTAGTATTAATTGTTGGACCAAGATTTTGCGCTAAGCTCCAATTACCGTTTGGTAATTTTTTACATCTATAAATATCTCTTCCTCCATATCCGCCTGGGCGGTTAGAAATAAAATAGAGAATGGTTCCGTTAGCTGCTAAACAACCATGCGTTTCCCAATATTTCGAATTTATATCTGAGCCAAAAGACTGTAACGCTGTCCAGGTTTTTCCATCCCAATTGCTGTAATAAATATCTCCATTGCCCCCGTCTCCTTTATCCTGATATATAATTAATGTTTGCCCATCAGGTGTTAAATTAGCAGAACCTTCATTACCGCTTGTATTAATGTAACTTGATATTGATTTAGGTGTTGACCAAATATTATTATCGTCTTTATAAGACACAACAACATCTTCATAAAATTGTCCGTCAGGCGCCTTTTCTCCACCAGTTGAATTATTGCGGCGAGTTGTGTAAATCATTGTTCTTTCGTCAGCACTTAAAACAGCACTAAAATCAGGGTATTGACTATTAATACTGTCGCCTAAATTTTCAATTTTCACATTCATTGGCACAGCAACCAACTCTTTAGCATAAGCATTTTGTTCTTTAGCATAAAGAACTTCCTCTTTCATTTCCTTACCCTTTGCATATTGATTTTCAAATATTTCGAATTGAGTTGTAGCTTCATCAAATTTGTAATTGATATGTAAAGCTTTAGCATAATATAAATAGGCTAATGGAGGAGCGGTTTTTTCTGATGGATTTTCTGGAGAATAGTTTTTAGAAACATTAGAGATAGCTTTTAATAAATATCTTTCTGCAAGCCCTTTCTTAGTTGATGAGTGTAAGTAACAATATCCAACATTATAATTAATATTTGCAGAAGTAGAATCAATGTGATAGGCCTGTAAAAAATTTTTGAGAGCTAAATCGTAATTTTCTTCTAAAAGTAAAAAGCTGCCTTCTCGATGAAAATCCGAATAAGAACCAGAAGGTAGTTGAGCCTTAATAATATTTGTACTAAATATTAAGGCAACGATTAGTAATAAGATTTTCTTCATATTTTGTTTTTAACAAGACAGTAAAATTAGCACTTTTTTAGATAAATACTGCATTATCAATGATAAAAAATCCCACCTTTAGAGTGGGATTTTAGTATTTAAAGATGAAGTATTTTCTAAGAAATTCTTGTTACATCCCATTGCTCCATATAATCTGCTACTTTTCTAAGGAATGTCCCTCCTAATGAGCCATCAACTACACGGTGATCATATGACAAAGAAAGGAACATGAAATGACGAATAGCAATGACATCTCCCTGAGGGGTTTCGATAACTGCGGGTTTCTTTTTAATAGTTCCAACAGCTAAAATAGCTACTTGAGGTTGCAAAATAATAGGAGTTCCCATAACATTACCAAAACCACCTACGTTAGTTAACGTAAAAGTACCACCTTGTATTTCGTCTGGCGCTAATTTATTTGCGCGTGCGCGAGTAGCTAAATCATTTACATCTTTTGTTAAACCTACTAAGTTTTTTTGATCTGCATTTTTTATGACAGGAACAATTAAATTACCTGTTGGTAAAGCGGCAGCCATTCCTATGTTTATATTTTTACGCTTAATGATTTTTGTTCCAGTTTGATCTACAGAAACATTTATCATAGGGAAATCTTTTATTGCTTTAGCAACACATTCAACAAATAAAGGAGTGAACGTTAATTTTTCACCTTCACGTTTTTCAAAATCTTTTTTAATTTTATCTCTCCATTGAACTAAATTTGTTACATCCGCTTCTACAAAGGATGTAACATGCGGAGAAACGTGCTTACTCATCACCATATTATCAGCAATGATTTTACGCATACGATCCATTTCAATAATTTCATCGCCTGCACCTATAGATACTGCTGGACGCTGAACTAACACGGTGTTGTCAGGCACGCCCATAGCAGATTTGTTTGCTGGAGCAGCCGTTGTTGCTTTTACTTCAGTTGTTTGAATTGGAGTATTGACAGTTTTATTTCTGTTTGGTAAATAGGCTAAAATATCTGATTTAGTTACTCTTCCATCTTGTCCAGTTCCTTTTATTGCATCTAACTCAGACAATGAAATCCCTTCTTCTTTAGCAATACTTTTAACTAAAGGAGAGTAAAATTTATCAGAATTTTTAAAATCAACTGGCTCCGAAGAAACTGTCATTGCTGGTGTTGATGAAATGGGAGTCTTTGTTTCTGCTATTGGAGTAGCAGTTTTTGGAGTTTCGGTAGCGCTCGCTGATGCATCAGAAGAAATAATTGCTATAACAGCACCAACTTGAACTACATCATTTTCATTAAATAATTTTTTAATTAATGTTCCTTCAAAAGGCGAGGGGATCTCCGAATCAACTTTATCAGTAGCTATTTCTAGTATTGTTTCGTCAAGTTTTACTAAATCACCTTCGTTTTTTGTCCATTTTATAATAGTTGCTTCAGCAACACTTTCACCCATTTTGGGCATTGTTAATTCAAATTGAGCCATAGCATTTAAATAAAGTAAGGTACAAAAATAAGGGATTATCGATAGTACGCAAATAAACCTTTAAGGTTTTTAGACAGTAAAGGGTTTATTGAGGTTTAATTCCCAACAATTTCAATAAAATCAACGTAATTTGATTTTTTTATGGTTAGGGATTTAGAGTAATTAAGAATACTCTGAATAATAGATTCTGATGGTTCAAAGGCGTCAACAAGGTTTTCAGTTTGTTGCTTGTTTTTGTGTGATTTAATGTAAGAAGAAACAAGAGTAAAAGTTTGATGCATAGGCAGGTTTAGGGGGGTTTATAATTTAATAACGCGAAGTGCTTTAGTTTATTGTGCTACAATAAATTATTTATAAAAACGAGTTAAAAAGTTGCTAATTCTTCTTTTAGCTTTTTCGTTAAGCTCCCTGCTACCAATTGATAGCTATCATCTATCCACTGTTTCATTAGTTTATTGTTTACCGAACCATCACAAATAATGGTATTCCAGTGTTTTTTATTCATATGATACCCTGGTATGACACACGGATAGTTTTCTCGAAGTTCCAAAGCCTTTTCAGGAGCACATTTTGCGTTAAATTGTAATGGTTCTGCATCCAATCCAACTAACAAAAAAACCTTTCCCATTACTTTGAAAACAAGCGTATCTGGACCGAATGGCAAGCATTCTTCTGTTCCTTTTTTGGAAAGACAATATTCCCTAATTTCATTAGCAAACATAATTCAAATGTACTATTTCTAAAAAGATTTACGAATTTCTTTAAAGAATTGCATTAAATAGTGTTGTTCGTCTATTGTTATTAATCAATTATTCTTTTTTAACAAAAAAGGTTTATTTTGGCTATATCTTAAAATCGACCTAAATGAACTTTCTGATTAAACCTCTATTCATAGCAACTTTAGTTCTTGGATTTTTCTGTGAGACAACAAAAGCACAAGTAGCTTCTTATTATTTTTCTCAAAGTAGCGGATCTTATGCCCCAATTTCTAGTGGAACCATAATATCATCAGCGATTAATAACTCTCCAGCAGGATCATTAGACGACAACGTTTTTAATTTACCAACCGCCTCTTTCCCTTTTACATTTATGTATAATGGTAATGGATACACAGGCTGTAATATCAGCTCAAATGGGTTTATAACATTTGGAGCAACAGCGCCTTCCTCCACAGATTATACCCCCATTAGTAGCGGAACCTCATACGATGGTGTGATATGCGCTTGGGCTGGCGATATTAATTCTATGTATAGTATTGGGTCAAGTTCAGTAACTGGCCAAATTCTTTTTGATATAGTTGGCATTGCTCCAAATAGAGAAGTTGTTATTGAGTTTAAAAATTTTAGACCGTCTTATAATACCAGTTTGGTAGATGCGTTTTCTATGAATTACCAAATTCGATTGCAAGAAACAACAAATAGTGTTGAGGTTGTTTATGGGCCTTCAGCTTATGTTACTGGGAGTATAGATTTCAGTGGTAATCGGTCTATTGGATTACGTGGCGCAACAAATGCTGATATTAATAATCGTTTAAGTTCAGCTTCAGTATCTTTTAGCTCATCTGTTGCTGGAATTTTTCACACTTCAAAGCAGGCTTTTAGCACATCCATGCTTACTCCAGGCATGCCGAATAGCGGTTTAATGTATAAATGGACGCCGCCAATACCTTGCTCGGGAACTCCTAATGCAGGAATTGCTACAGCCTCTGGAACACTTTTTTGTTCAGCTTCAAATGTAGCCTTTGATTTGACAGGCTCTACTGGAGGATTTACTGATCTTAGTTACCAATGGTTATCCTCTCCAGATGGAGTAACCTGGAATCCAATTCCAACGGCAACAATGATTACTACAACAGAATCAGTAACTGCAAATACATATTATCAATGCGCAGTAGGTTGTGGAACAAATGTGGCACTTTCGTCAATTATAACAGTCAGTTTAGGAGCTGCTCCTCCATTTGCAGGAGTTGTTGATGGGGCAACTAATGTTAATACTTGGTCGGTAAATTCATATTCTGTTTCACCATCATCAGGAAATATCCAATGGTATTCTGGATCAACTTCAACTGGACCTTGGAGTCCAATAAATTCTGCCACATTGGCTACAAATCAAACAATTACAGCTGTTGGCTCTGGAACTGTTTTTTATACAACAATTGCTTCAGCTCCCGGCTGCATCAGCGATACATCAAATATTTCTTTAGAAGTTAATGTGATTTTTTTAGGAGATAATAGCTGTAATCCTATTGCTTTATCTACAGGAACTTCGTCAATTTATTCTTTATTAGGGGCATCTAATGAAGTTGGTGAGGTTGCGCCTACAGCTGGAGGGTGCTCTAGCAATGTTACTTGGTGTAACTCTACTTTAAATAACACGATGTGGTTTAGCTTTGTAGCTCCAGCTTCTGGAAATATCTCCGTTCAATCACCAGGGTTCGACTCACAATTAGCAGTTTGGAGCGCCACTAACTGTTTAGATTTGAGTAGTCAAGCAACACCTACGGCCCCTCTTGGCGCGGTGTTAATTGCTGCAAATGATGATGATGCTGATTATTTAATTCATGGAGGAGTTCAATATTCTTCATATCTAACCGCTACTTGTTTAACTCCAGGAAGTACTTATTATATTCAATTAGATAGCTATAATGCAGCTACGTCAACAAGTAAAACATCCGTTGTTATAGCAGATTTTGGAGTTACAAATTTAGTATTGTCTCCAGTATCATCTACGATTTGTGCCGGAAACTCAACAACATTAACGGCTAGTAATTCTGTTGGATCATATAGTTGGAGTGAAGGTTCGACAACAAATTCGATTATTGTAACCCCTACGGTTATGACAGTTTACAATGTAACTTTGACGACAGCCTGCGTTACATTAACAGCGACAACAATGGTTGATGTAAACCCAGCACCTGTTATTAATGCTCTATCATCATCATCATTAGTATGTTCAGGACAATCGACTACATTAACGGCTAGCGGAGTATTGAGTTATACGTGGCTACCGAGTGGTTCTGGGGCAAGTATAGTTGTTACGCCTACCATAACTGAAACCTATACAGTGACGGGATCATCAGCTTGTGGATTGGTTACAACTACAGTAACTCAAAACGTATCATTGTGCACTAATTATGATAAAGTTTTAACGTCAACTCAAGCAAATTTATACCCTAATCCTATGGTGGGTTTTGTGATAGTTGAATTATCAGTTGAACTATCTCAGAACACTGTTATGATCATTTATGATGCATTTGGCAAAACACTTATTTCTGAAAAACTAGCGACTACTTTAACCATTATAAAAACAGACTCATTAGATAATGGAGTATATTTTTATAAAATAACAGATAACAGTAAGAATATTAAACGTGGCAAAATAGTTAAGCAATAATTCTAAACAAGTTAATCCTAAAAGAGATTTTTAAAACCTGAAAAAAATCATAGGTTTGTTTGGTAAGGCAATGAGCAAATAATGTATCTTTGAGTAGTGAAAAAACAATGGATTTTAATATTCTTGATTATTCTTATTATAGCTACGCCAGAGCTGTCTGACGCGCAATGCGCTATGTGTAAGGCAGCTGTTGAAAGTAGCCAGGGACAAAAAAATTCTGTGGCGGCTGGAATTAATAAAGGAATTTTGTATTTAATGGCGGTTCCTTATTTATTACTTATGTTTATTTTCCGCAAACAAATTTTCTTATTATGGAAAAAACTACGCGGAAAAGAAGTCGCTTCTTCAGAGGATTAGTTTGAATTTATTGTGTTTTAGTGTGATTCTTTTATTAACCCCGTGTCTAGGTTATTGCGATAATAAGTATAAAAAGATTCGAGTTTAATTTTAAGACTATCGTGTATCTTGTAATTGTTTACTATTTTTTGATTAGTAATATCGTCATTATTTACAATTTTGTTATGTTGTTTGATAACGTATATTTTTTCGTCAGATAATAGATTTATATGTTTAATATATGCAGTTGCTCTGAAATTACTATTCCATATATATTTGAAATAAAAATTATAAGGCATCTCCTGTTCAGCAAAAATAAAGGTATTAGCAGGAACAGCTTGTTTCGAAATCTCATGAGTTAAACTACCAAAATGAAAGGGGGTTCTATATAGTGTATTTTCAGGTTCATGATAATACTTTTGAATAAAACAAATATTAAAGATGGATGAACATGAAATTAAAATAACAACACTAGTTTTCCAACGGCTTTGTAGTAACCCAAAACCCCAAGATACTAGTATAAGTATAGGGATAAACAGGATTAAATTATAATCTCTTCTGATTATTGGTTTGTAAAATAGATCTATTAAAGTAGGAATAGCGAAAGCAAAAAGTAACCACAATAGGATCACTAACTTCCTATTAGTATATTCTGTTTTAATTTTTAATGAAGGGCTTTTTAGTGTAAAAATTACAATAAGGACTAAACAACACACAAACAAAACTGGATCTTGCCCAAAGAAAATATACAAATGTGAAAAAATAATAAATGGATTACTACTCTCATCTAGGTATTCATTACCATTTTTCAGTAAGTAAAAAAACGAACTAAAAACAATTCCTACGATAATTGTAACAGCTAAAAAACTGATGAATGCGAGAAATAGATTAATTGTTGTTAAACTTTTTTTTGAGTAAAAAAATACGATTATAAAAAATTGACTTATAAAAAGGAATACTGCAAAATAATGAGATAAAATAGAAACTATGGTGAATACAATAAAAAGGATGGCACTCAGTATTGAAATTTTAGGTTTTAAAAAGTCTAAAAAAAAGTAAAAGGATAATGTCGAAAATAAGAGGAGTTCATTATAAAATCGTGGGTTATTTGCTAATGCGATTAAGGATAAAGAAATGGTTATTAGAAAAGAAGCAAACCTTGCGTCGGACTCACGTTCAGTTATTTTTTTTGATAAAAAATAACCTAAAGGAATTAAAAGAATGTTGAAAAAAAACGAAAAAGCTTTTGCTTTTAAGATACTAAATCCAACTATAGTAAACCACAATCTATAAAGTGCAAAATCAAAAATAGGAAGTCCGTTTTTACAAATTTGGAGTAATTCATCAATTGGAGTAGAAGGATGAGAATAATATAGAAACTCAATTTCTTCAAATGATAGATTCACTGAATCAACACCAATTGCTCTAATAATAATTGCTAAAACGCAAAGTGTTATTAAATAAGTGAAAGTGTTGAGGGTTTTAAAAAAAGTAAAAGTATGATCTAAAAAATTCATTATTAAAACACATGCTTTTCAGCGTGATATGAAGAGCGAACGAGTGCACCACTTTCTACATATCTAAATCCTTTAGCTAATGCATATTCTTTCCATTTATTAAATTCGTCAGGATGCACAAAACGAGCTACTGGCAAATGCTTTGGTGTAGGTTGTAAATATTGACCTATCGTTATAACGTCACAATTTACTGCAGCTAAATCATTAATGGTTTCAATTACTTCTTCCTCTTGTTCACCTAATCCAACCATAATACCTGATTTTGTTCTAACGCCTGCTTCGTGTAACCGCTTTAAAACCTCCATGCTTCGGTCGTATTTGGCTTGAATGCGAACCTGTGCAGTTAAGCGACGAACTGTTTCAATATTGTGAGAAACAATGTCTGGTTTCACATCGATAATGCGTTGTAAGTTTTCCCATTTTCCTGCAAAGTCAGGGATTAAGCATTCGAACTTTGTAGTAGGACTTATTTCTCTAATAGCTTTAATGGTTTCGGCCCAAATAATAGATCCTCCATCCTTTAAATCATCTCTGTCAACGGATGTAATAACACAATGTTTAACGCTCATTAATTTAACGGAATTTGCTACACGCTTGGGTTCATCCCAATCAGCTGCTTTGGGCTTTCCTGTTGCCACTGCACAAAAACCACAAGAACGCGTACAAATATTACCTAAAATCATAAAGGTAGCAGTACCTGCCCCCCAACATTCTCCCATATTTGGGCAATTTCCACTTTCACAAATGGTGTGCAATTTGTGTTCAGAAACTATTTTTCTTACCTTTAAATATTCTTCGCCGATAGGCAATTTTACTCTTAACCAATCAGGTTTTCGGGGCTTTTCAATAACATTATTTTTTGAAGAATCTTGCATAATTAAAACCATTTTTTTCCGAAAACAAAGCCAATGTAAACGGTAATAATAAAATTTTCGGCGGGGTTACGAGCCATTATTGGAAGAGCTTTTGGATAGAAGTCGAAGATAATTCCTGTTTCTATAGCTTTTACTTTATTAGAATAAGGAGCATATTCGAAGCTCAAATTTGCTTTGGCGTAAAGCCCAGGGTAAATTTTTAACTCACCAAGGCCATCAATTAAAGGGCCTTTACCGGCAATACTATCAAGCGTGTATTTATCTGGATCATACTTTACGGATTCTTGATATTTTCCTCTTGCATTTTCTCTATAAACTAAGACGTATGTTGGTTTTGCAAAAGTGATATTGGCACCTACAAAATAAGCAGTTCTTATTTCAACAGATTTTCTGTCAGCTTTTTTAAAAATAGTAGTTTGATAACCTATGCCTGCTCGTAGTAAAAAAATATTATTAAGTTTCCCGTATTTAAAACGTTTAGAGTTATCAGAGCCATTTGAAATTTTAATTTCTTTCGGATGATTCATGTTTAATGCTTCAATTTCAAATAGTTTTTTGCGAGTTCCAGTAATATGTTTCGATCTCATATAATTAATCCCAAAACCTCTGCTATGTGCAAAAATCCCAAAAGCACCTTCATTTCTATACAACACATTTGGATCCTGACCGGCAGCAACCGCTTGAGAGGTGCTTTGAGAAAAGCCCAAATTTACTGCGAGTAAAAATAGAGTTGTATATAATAAGGATTTAAACATTTATAATTAAAGATAGTATTGTTTTAGGAAACAAAATTATTTTTTTACACGCTCCACATAACTAGCAGTTCGTGTATCTACTTTTACTAAATCGCCTTCATTACAAAATAACGGAACGTTTACAACCGCTCCTGTATCAAGTGTAGCGGGCTTTAATGTATTTGTGGCAGTATCACCTTTCATTCCAGGTTCTGCGTATGCAATAGTACAAGTAACAAATGTTGGAGCTTCAGCTAAGATTACGGTGTCGCCATCTTGAAAAGAAACTTTTACTTCCATTTCTTCTTTCAAGAATTGAAAACTATCTCCGAATAATTTGATTGGAACATAAACTTGTTCAAAGGTTTCTTTGTCCATTACTACAGCAAAATCACCTTCAGCATATATGTATTGCATTTGTTTATATTCTACTCGAACCAATTCAACTGCCTCGCCACTTCTAAAGCGGTTTTCTATTTGTTTACCGTTAATTAAGTTACGCATTTTACCTTGATAAAATGCACGTAAATTACCAGGAGTACGATGTTGCCACTCTATAACCTGCATAATTTCTCCATTAAATTTAATAATTGACCCTATGTTTATATCGCCAGTATCTGCCATGTTTTTTTAATTGCGTGTTATATATTTTATTTTCTTAATCTTCTAATTCATGTGTAACGCCCATGTTGCTAAACTTTTCAATTCGAGCAGAAATTCGATCCTCTGGGGTTTGTTTTTTTAATGTTGCTAAATGTTTTAAAATTTCTGCCTTAATGGTTGTAAACATTTGTTGTGGATCGTTATGAACCCCACCTAGTGGTTCTTTAACAATACCGTCAATTAATCCATTAGCACTCATATCATCAGCTGTTAATTTTAATGCTGCTGCGGCAGTTTCTTTAAAACTCCAACTGCGCCATAAAATAGATGAACACGATTCGGGTGAAATAACAGAATACCAAGTATTTTCAAGCATTAACACTTTATCGCCAATACCTATTCCTAATGCACCGCCACTGGCACCTTCACCTATAATAATACAAATAACAGGCACTTTCAACTGGCACATTTCTAATAAATTTCGCGCAATTGCTTCGCCTTGTCCACGTTCTTCTGCTTCCAAACCAGGATATGCACCAGGCGTGTCAATAAAAGTAACGATTGGCTTATTAAATTTTTCGGCCATTTTCATTAAGCGTAAAGCTTTACGATATCCTTCTGGATTTGCCATTCCAAAGCGACGAATTTGACGCATTTTAGTATTGATGCCTTTTTGTTGACCAATAAACATAACAGTTTGACCATCAACATCTCCAAATCCACCAACCATAGCTTTATCATCGCCTACGGTTCTATCACCATGTAATTCAATAAAAGAACCATTAGAAACAGCATCAATATAAGCTAAAGTGTAAGGCCTTTCTGGGTGGCGGCTTACTTGTACGCGTTGCCAGGGAGTAAGATTAGAAAAAATTTCTTCGCGTTTAGAAAGTATTTTTGCTTCCAACTCAGCGATAGAGCTACTCATATCAACTTTGCTTTTTTCGGCAACGCTTTTAAGTTTTTCTAATTCTTCTGCAAGCTCCTGAATTGGTTTTTCAAAATCAAGATAAATCATTTGTTTAGTGGTTAGTTAGGGGGTAAATATAGTAAAAATATGCAAATAAAAGCCATATTTTACTTCCCTAAAATGGACAAAATAGGTGCAAAAATGACACTAATTATTAGAAAAATAGTACCTTTAATTTAGTTATCTAACCTATTTATATTACCCTAATCTATCACAAACTTCGCTTTAAACTCTTATTATAAGTGAATATTTAAAGGTTGTCTATTAAATTTACAATGCATAAACAAATAAAAAAAATCGGATTAATTACCTCTGGAGGAGATTCGTCTGGCATGAACGCCTGTATTAGAGCTATTGTGAGAACGGCTTGTTCTGAAAACATTGAAGTGGTAGGTTTTTATAGAGGTTATGAAGGCATTATGGATAATGATTTTGTGAATTTAACAACCGAAAAAGTAGCTAATATTATACACCGAGGTGGTACCATTTTAAAAACAGCTAGAAGTAAGCGTTTTATGACAGAAGATGGGATGAAGCATGCTGCTCAAACATTTGAAAAACATCAATTAGATGGATTTATTGTTATAGGAGGTGATGGGAGTTTTAAAGGTGCGAATGAGTTTAGTAAATACCATTCTGTTAAAACAGTAGGTTGTCCAGGTACCATAGATAATGATTTAGTTGGGACTGATTTTACGATAGGCTACGATACCGCTATTAATAATGTAACAGAAGCCATTGACAAAATTAGAGATACCGCCGATAGTCATGATCGCATTTTTGTAGTTGAAGTAATGGGGCGAGATGCTGGATTAATAGCCTTAAGATCTGCGATTGCTTGTGGAGCTGAAGCCATTTTAATTCCTGAACGAAAAAATGATTTAGAAATATTATTAAGTAAGAAAAAACTTTGGCGTAAAACAAAATCAAGTAAAATTGTGATTGTAGCCGAAGGGGATGAAACAGGAGGAGCTGTTGAGGTATCAAAAATAATAAAAAACGAATGCCCAGAATTTGATGTGAGAGTTACCATTTTGGGACATATTCAACGTGGAGGAAATCCAACATGCATGGAAAGAGTAAATGCAAGTTTAATGGGATATTATGCTGTTAATGCTTTAAAACTAGGCCATAATAATGAAATGATAGGCATTGTAAATAAGAAGGTATGTTATACACCATTTAAAGATGCTGTAAAACACATTGACGAATTGAATCCAGAGATGTTGAATATCTTGGATATTTTATCAGCATAAATTTTATTAGTTTTGAATTTAAAATAAATCCTATGTTAAAAACAAATAAATATTGAGTTACAAAGAAAAAAGAGTGTATTGAGAAAAATAAAGAATTAATTAAAACAAATAAAGATGATTAGAATAAAAGGAGTAATCGTATTAGTGGCCGTGTTTTTCACATCATTTATGTTCGCTCAAAAAGGGCGCGATGATAATGATAAAACAGATCCTATGTTTGCAAGTGCATATAAGAAATATGAGGAGAAAAATTTTCAAGGTGCATACAATGATTATACAGCATATTTAGCAAAATTCCCAAATGACGAAAATGCTATGTATAACAGAGGTTTATGCGCCTATGAGTTAGAAGATTATAAAGATGCATTAGTACAACATTCCAAAAGTATTGCAGCAGGTCGAAAAAAATATGATGGCTATTATAGTAGAGGATTATCAAATTACCAGTTGGCGAATTACAAATTAGCCATTTTAGATTTTGACACAGCTTTATCTTTAAACCCGACCTACACGAAAGCACTAACATATAAAGGAGCATCACTCAACGAACTAAAAAAATACAATGAAGCATTAAGCGTATTAAATGACGCTGTTGTTACAGATAAAAATTCAGAAAACGTTTTTTATTATAGAGCTATCGTAAAATATAACCTTAAAGATTACGAAGCAAGTGTTAATGATTGCAATTCATCATTAGCCATAACACCATACTATGACACGTATTTTTGGAGAGGGCTAAATTACATCAGTTTAAAAAAATACAAAGAAGCTATTGCCGATTATGATACGGTAATTCATCATAAACCAAAATATGCTACCGCCTATTATAACCGCGCAATTGCGTATTATGATATGGGTAATTACGAAAAATCATTATCTGATAACACAAAAGCAATTGAATTCGATCCTAAAAAAGAAGTAGCTTATTATAATAGAGCGCTTGCTAAGTATGAGTTGGAGAGATATGTAGATGCAGAATCTGATTTTAATGCAGCTATTGAATTGAATTTAACAGATGCAAAACATTATAAATGGCGTGGCATTAATTATTATTATTCTAAAAAATATTCTTTGGCTTTAGCAGATTTAAATGTTTCAATTAGAAAAGATGCAAGTGATGAAACTGCTTTGTATTATAGAGCTTTGATAAAATATTCATTAGAAGATGATAAAGGCGTTGTTGAAGACTGCACTTCGGCATTAGCTATCAATAAAGCTTACGATACCTATTATCAAAGAGGAATTAGCAGATACATGTTGAAAGATTATAATGGCGCTATTGAAGATTTTAATGAGTCTCTAAAATTAAAACCAGAATATAAATTAGCCTTGTTAGAGCGTGGCATTACTTATTATCAAATTGCTAGCGATGCCTTGGCTATGGCTGATTTGAATAAATCTATTGATCTTAACCCAAAATCGGAACGCGCATTTTTATTTAGAGGTAAATTAAAAAAATACATGAATGATTTGCCAGGATCTTGCGCTGATTTAAAACAAGCTAAAGCACTTGGAAGTACTACTGCTATGGAAGAAATGACTAAAAATGGTTGTAAGTAAAAAGCCTTTATTTCACGGCCACGGCATCAGGATTATATAAAACCTCTACAGTTCCGCTTTTTTTTAAATCAGAAATTAAGGTAGTTGTTTTGTGTTTGGCGCCGTTGTTAATGCTTATAGCTGCTGTGTTTGGAGGAACACGCCCTAAATTGATGGCTTCCATTACGATGAAATTAGAACCAAGTTGTAGTTGAATGGTGATTTCTTTTTTTGTTCCTGTTACTTCTAAATTCTCTTTTATTAATTGCCCATTTACATAAATAGATACCACATCGCCATCTACTCTGTTTTTGTCCCAAACCAATAATTTAATTATAGATTCTGTAACGTTGACAGTTTCTTGAATTAATAATTTTCGACCGTTAAATTTTTTGCGATTAAATTTTAAAAATGGTTTTTTAATAAACGTTGTATCTACATTTTTTACAATTGTAGAATCTTTATGTTTAATATTATTGATAGCAACAGTGTCTTTTTTAACATCAGTTAAAACTATAGAAACAGTTGGTGTTTCAATCGTTTTAAGAGGAACGGTTGTGTTATTAAAAACGAAATTATCGACATTTACCCATTCAGAAATACTACCACCTGGTATTTGAACGGTAATATATTGTACTTTGTGCTGAGCTGTAAAAGTGAATGTGCGCTGAGTCCAAATGTTATCGGTAGGTGCATCTGGTGAGGTATAAATCACAGATCCAAAATCACTATTTGTAGTGGAAAGACCTATTTGTATTGGATTTGCCATATATCCACTTGTTTTCCGATCATAAAAAGAAATGCTGTATGTTTTGCCAGCAACTAAAGGTGTTGTTAAAGCTAAGGCAACAATATCAGTGCCCCCGCCGGTTAATGCTATATACCACGATTTGTCTTGAGCACCACTGCCGCCATAAGAAGCAGATTTGATAATGTCGACATCGCCATAAGAGCCAAAGGATGTAACTCCTGGCAACATAGCGTTTAACGCATCGTTTGATAAATTAATTTGATCAACATTATTAGCTGAATTGTTTTCGAAATTGCCATTGACAAAGGCTTGAGAAAAACTGGCTTGAATGAAAAAAGCGGAAACTAGAGTTAAAATATAGCGCATCATATTTAATTTTTAATACAGATGCACTCACTTTTAATTTTCCATAAATAATTCTATTTAGAGAAATTATTCTGTTCTTTCCTGACAGAGTTCTACTAAAATACCATTCGTGCTTTTAGGATGTAAAAAGCAAATCAATTTATTGTCGGCACCATGCTTAGGTTCTTTGTTTAATATCTCAAAACCTTCGTCCTGTAAGCGGTTCATTTCGGTTACAATATTATCCACCGCATAAGCAATGTGATGAATGCCTTCACCTTTTTTTTCTATAAATTTTGATATGGCACTATCGTTGTTTGTGGCTTGCAATAATTCTATTTTGGTTTCGCCTAACATAAAAAAAGAAGTACTAACGCCTTCACTTTCTACAGCTTCAACTTTGTAATGGTCTTTTCCAAAAAGTTTTTTAAATAATTCGTTGGAGTGGTTGAGGTCTTTCACTGCTATACCTATATGCTCTATTTTCTGTATCATAAACACTATTTTCTTCAAAAATAACAGATTTTAGCTAATTTGCTTACAAATTAATAAAAACGTATATTTGTAACCTAAAAATTACACAATGACACAAGCATTAATCTTAGGTATGTTAGGCGGACTTGGAGCCCCAGAAATTATTATCATTTTAGTAATCGTTTTATTATTATTTGGAGGTAAAAAAATCCCTGAATTAATGAAAGGTTTAGGAAAAGGAATGAAAGAATTTAAAGATGCTAAAGACGGGAATTCAGAATCAACCGATATAGAAAAAAAATAATTTATTGATAACCATTTTTAAAAGCGTCTTTCTGTTTGATTGACGCTTTTATTATTTAACACCTTAACTGTGTATACATTTACTACCATTAAAAACTTACAAACTGATTTATTAGCAGGGAAAACAACTTGCGTGAAATTAGTAGAAGAATCAGCACTTGCCATCGAATCCAAAAAACACTTAAATGCTTTTTTAGAAGTGTTTACGCAATCGGCCTTAGAGCAAGCTAAATTAGTTGATGCGAAAATTGCGGCTAAAACTCAAGGTAAATTGGCGGGTGTTGTTATTGGATTAAAAGATAATATTTGTTACAAAGGACATAAAGTTTCTTGTTCGTCAAAAATTTTAGAAGGGTTTGAATCGCTTTATTCATCAACAGTTGTAGAACGCTTATTGGCTGAAGATGCTATTATTATAGGGCGCTTAAATTGTGATGAATTTGCAATGGGTAGCAGTAATGAAAATTCTGCTTTTGGTAAAGTATTAAATCCATTAAATGAAAACTGCGTACCAGGGGGCTCTTCAGGCGGCTCTGCGGTCGCTGTTGCAGCTAATTTATGCCACGTTACACTTGGTTCTGATACAGGAGGCAGTATTCGTCAGCCAGCTTCGTTTACAGGAACCGTTGGATTAAAGCCAACTTACGGAAGAATTTCTCGTTGGGGTTTAATTGCATATGGTTCTTCATTTGATCAAATAGGGCCTATCACTAAAACAGTAGAGGACTCTGCTATTTTATTAGAAGTGATGGCTGGACAAGATGAGTATGATACAACAGCTTCTCAAAAACCAGTGGGTGCTTATGTGACTAATTTGAACGAAAAAAAATCATACAAGATAGCCTATTTAAAAGAATGCGTTGAAGCTAATGGTCTTGATCCTGAAGTAAAAGCAC
>JANXRU010000087.1 GCA_025356715.1 Bacteroidota bacterium | reverse complement strand
CCTCCAGGATTACCACCAGTTCCACCTTCTAAAATATTATCAGTTGGGGGAATAAATGCCCATGTTAATCCGGCATCAATTGATTTATAAATACCATACAGTCCACCTGTTAAATCAACACATAAGGCATAAATATAATTGTTGTTAGATGGCGCAATAGCTAATTTTACACGTTGTATATTATTAGTCAAAGGCATATTTGTATTAAGCATTGACCAAGTATTACCAAAATCATTAGATTTGTAAACACCAGCGCTACCAATATTAGATGTCATAACCCAACCTGTTGATGCATAAAGAACTGCAGGATTTGCAGGATCTTGATGCATATCCCAAAATAAGGAATCTAATTTTTTAACCCAGGTAGTTCCTCCGTTTGTTGATTTGTACATACCACTTACTCCGCAAGCCACTAAATCATTAGTGTTGGCTGGGTTAATTAATACTTTACGAATCAAAGAAGCATCGCCATTGGTTAAATTATATGTTAAACCAGTTGGATTCCACGTTACACCACCATCGGTAGTTTTATAAACTCCTAGTCCATAATGCGTATTTCTTTTTCTTCCATTCAAATGTAAGCTAACTCCAATGTATTCAAAATCACATACTGAAATATACATTTCATTTGGATTAGTTGGATTTATTGTAATATCACTAATTCGGGTTATTGGTAAATTATCGGTTAAGGGTGTCCATGAAACGCCGTTATTAGTCGTTTTCCAAACACCGCCTTGAGCAACACCTACAAAAAACGTATTAGGATTTGTTGGATGAAACGTAATACAATTGATACGACCAATACCATTTTCCATATAACCTGTTAAATTATTTGGCAACACGTTTGGTCCGAAAGGAGTCCAAGCAGACGATGTATTTGATTTTGCTAATTGTTGTTTATATATAGCCATATCAATAGTTGCTTGTATATACTCATCAAAACCAGCTGGTTCCCCTTTAGAATTGGTATGCAATTCCATCTCTTGTTCCCAACGTTTATAGCTTTTCCAATATTTTTGTTGAGTTAAATCAGTTGATTTTTTAAAATTATTAAACTGAATTTTCAATTCATTAAACGTTAAAGCCCTATTGGTAGTGTTTTTATGGAAAGTTTGTGCCTCTATACAATTTATAGAAACAAAAAGCAAAAATGCTATACTATATATTTTCATATTCTTTTAATTAAATTACTAAAGTATTACAAGTTACAAATTAGTTTGCGAAATCTATGAGTTAAATTATGGCTAAGATTTTATTCCTAGAGTAATAACTAACCATTTTTTTAAAAAACATTTAATAAATTAAAGTCAAAAATCCCTTATATTTACCGCCTTAAATGTGGTGGAACGGTAAGTTTATTGGAGAGCTTAAACAAAAGCAAGTAAACCTTAATACAAATGTATTTATTTCGGGTTTACGAGGGAGTTCATTTGCCTTTTTGATAAATGATTTATTTCAAAACACCAATTCTAATTACGTTATTGTTTGTAACGACAAGGAAAGAGCAGCATACATCTTAAATGATTTACAAGCCTTACTTCCTGAAAAACACATTTTATATTTTCCTGAAAGTTATAAGGTTGCGTACAAAGAAGAAAAAACAAGTAATGCATCTGTGCAAGAACGCGCAGAAGCATTGAGTCAATTAAGTAAAGAAAACTACTCTGGCATAGTAGTAACCTACGCTTTGGCTTTAGCCGAAAAAGTAGCTTCTAAATCCAGTTTAAGTAAAAACACCTTAGTTATTAAAAAAGGCGATAAATTAAGTATCGAATTTATTGAGGAATTTTTAATTAGTTACGATTTCGAATTATGTGATTTCGTTTCTGAACCGGGGCAATACGCTATTCGTGGAGGCATTGTTGATGTGTATTCTTTTGCTCACGAAATTCCTTACCGCATCGAATTGTTTGGAAACGATGTGGATGCCATTAAATCCTTTGATCCTGCAACACAACTCTCTAATCATACGTATGACTTTGTAACGATTATTCCAAACATTCAATCCAATCAAGTGATTGAAGTGCGAAAGCCTGTGTTTGATTATTTTGCAGAAGACACGGTACTTTGTTTTGATGATGTGACTTTAAGTAAAGATGAAATTGATAAACAGTTTATGAAAACTGAAAAAGCATATTCGCATTTAACTGGCAAAATAAAACATTTACCACCTCACGAATTATACATTACCGGCGAAGATTTTTTAGCGCTCATCAAACCCTTTCATATCATCGAATATGGCTTAACAGCACATATTGCAGCACAAGAAATTACTTTTAATCAAAGTCAGCAACCGCAGTTCAATAAAAATTTTGAAATGCTGATCAACGACCTTAAGGCGAATAAAACTAAAGGATATAAAAATTATTTAACTACAGATAATAGTAAACAAGCCGAGCGCTTACACACTATTTTCAACGATATACTTTCTAAAGAACACCGCACTTACGATAGTTTAATAGAGCATGTGAAGATCAATATACATGAAGGATTTATCGATCACGATTTAAAAATTGCCTGTTACACCGATCATCAAATTTTTGAACGTTACCATCGTTTTCATTTAAAAGAAACTCGTTACAAAACATCGGAGTCTTTAACCTTAAAAGAAATTTTATCACTTAATCCTGGTGATTTTGTAACTCATATCGACCACGGTATTGGGCGTTTTGGAGGCTTAGTGAAAATTAATGCTAATGGAAAACAACAAGAGGCTGTTAAATTAGTGTATAAAGACAACGACTTTTTGTATGTGAGTATTCACAGTTTGCACCGCATTAGTAAATATACTGGCAAGGAAGGTAATGTACCACGTATTGATAAAATAGGCTCTACGACTTGGAGTACGCTCAAACAAAAAACAAAAAAGAATGTCAAAGAAGTTGCGTATGATTTAATTAAATTATATGCTAAACGTAAAGCCCAAGCTGGACATCGTTTTTTACAAGATAATTATTTACAACACGAATTAGAAGCTTCATTTATTTATGAAGATACACCCGATCAAAATAAAGTAACACACGATGTGAAGCGGGATATGGAAAAACCACATCCGATGGATAGATTAGTGTGTGGTGATGTTGGTTTTGGTAAAACAGAAATTGCGATTCGTGCTGCATTTAAGGCCGTGTGTGATAGTAAGCAAGTAGCTATTTTAGTACCCACAACTATTTTGGCGTATCAACATTACAAAACATTTAGCGAACGCCTAAAGGACTTGCCTTGTACAGTAAGTTATATCAACCGTTTCAGGACAGCGAAGGAAGTAAAAGATGTTTTAACTAAAACAGCTGAAGGGAAAATAGACATCTTAATTGGTACACATAAAATTGTAGGAAAAGATGTGAAGTTTAAAGATCTTGGTTTATTAATTATTGACGAGGAACAAAAATTTGGTGTTGGTATTAAAGACAAATTAAAATTATTTAAATCAACGGTTGATACGTTAACATTAACAGCAACTCCCATACCTCGTACTTTACAATTTAGTTTAATGGGTGCTCGCGATTTGTCTGTTATTTCTACACCTCCAGCCAATCGCTATCCTGTTCAAACAGAGTTGATATCCTTCAGCGAAGAAGCAATTAGAGATGCCATTTCTTATGAACTCAATCGTGGTGGGCAAGTCTATTTCGTACATAATAAAGTACAAAACATTATGGAAGTGGCGGGTATTATTCAACGCCTTGTTCCGGAAGCTCGTGTAACATTTGGGCACGGACAAATGGATGGAGATAAGTTAGAAGAAACAATGTTGGCCTTTATTGAAGGTGAATATGACGTATTAGTTGCAACCACCATCATCGAATCGGGGTTGGATATTAGTAATGCAAATACGATTATCATTAATGATTCTCAAAATTTTGGATTAAGCGATTTACACCAAATGCGCGGTAGAGTTGGGAGAAGCAATAAAAAAGCGTTTTGTTATTTACTTACTCCTCCGTTCATTAATTTAACCGAAGAAGCACGTAAGCGATTAAAAGCCATTGTTGAGTTTAGTGATTTAGGATCAGGATTTCAAATAGCCATGCGCGATTTAGACATCCGTGGTGCAGGAAATTTACTGGGTGGCGAACAAAGTGGATTTATAAATGATATGGGTTTTGACACCTATATGAAAATATTGAATGAAGCGATTGAAGAATTAAAACAAGAAGATTGGTATAAAGAAATAGCGGATGATGCTTCTGTAAATACAGATAAATCAGTATTCTCAAGGCAATTTGTAAAAGAAACTATTGTTGATACAGATTTAGCATTATTGATTCCAGATTCGTATGTAAGTAATTTAACGGAGCGTTTGTTATTGTACCGTGAGTTGGATAACATTATCAAGGCTGAAGATTTAGTTGTATTTGAAAATAATTTACGTGATCGTTTTGGTCCAGTACCTATTGAAGCTTCCGAATTAATTAATGTGGTGAGGATGCGTTGGGCAGCTATGCCATTAGGTTTTGAGAAAATTACCTTGAAGAATAATAAAATGCTATGTTATTTTTTAAGTAAACAAGACAGCGATTATTATAACTCACCAATGTTTAAAGGCGTAATGTTGTATGCGCAAAAAAATCCTAACCGTAGTGCGCTGAAAGAACAAAATAATAAACTGTGGCTAACGATCGAATACGTGAAAAGTGTGGACGAGGCCATTGCCGTTTTAGAAAAAATTTCTGCTATGATTATTGTTCCTAAAGACGAATTGGTTTAAGGTTTAAATTCAATTATTATAGGGTATGGTTAAACGTTGTCGCGGTTAAACGTTGTCGCGGTTACGTTGTCGCGGACTTGTAGCCAGTTGTCGCGGACGTGTCGTCCGTGACCATATAAAGAAAGAAAGCCCAACTAAAAAAGAGATAGAAGAGCTTAGAGAATTTATTAAGGAACATAAAAAAAACAAGCTTTAAAAAACATTAAGCATCGCAAGGCAGCTTAGGTTTTTTATAATACTTTTTTATTTTTTTAATCCAAATGGTTTTTACTGTTTGGATTTTTTATTTGTTATATTTGAAGTAAGTTCCAAAGCAATTAATTACGTGTTAGCTGAAATTGATAATTATAGAGTCACGGACTACAAGTCCGCGACAACGGTTGCTGGTGGCTTTGCTAAAGCAGGAATCAAATATTATTTTGGTACATC
>JANXRU010000084.1 GCA_025356715.1 Bacteroidota bacterium | reverse complement strand
GGTAAACCAGCACGTAAGATGGTAGCAATAACGGGCTGTTCAATTAAATGGCTGGTTTCAGCGATACCTAAAGGAGTCGTTGTTTCTTTAGTTTGATAGGCTAATGTTTTAGAAATTTCATAACCGATGATTTCGCCCATACGCTCTAAATTACGGCGAAAACGCATGCTGTCGTTTTGTATAGTCACATCGCGCAACTCGGCAACAAATTGATTAAAAATAGAATTTTGTTCAGATAATATATGTACCATAGTTTTGTGACATTGAATAATTTAACCGTCTGTTTTACTATAAATGAATGGTATAAATATAAAATTAATTTTCTTTTAAATGCCTGTTTTAAAAGAAAATTGAGGCATTTATAAACAACTGTTCAAAAAATACGTTATGTAATAAGGCTAAATTCTATAACTTTGGCTTCTCTAAAAAATATACCTATGACAACAGATAAATTTGTGTCGCGCCATAACGGCCCTCGTGAAAATGAAATCAAACAAATGCTTGCAAAAATTGGCGTTTCTTCGGTTGATGAATTAATTAACCAAACAGTTCCTAGCGGTATTCGTTTAAAACAACCATTAGCTGTTTCTGCTGCTATGAGTGAGTTTCAATACTCTAAACATTTAAAAGCACTTGGTCAAAAAAATAAGGTATTCCGTTCTTATATAGGTTTAGGATATTATAACAATATTTTGCCAGCCGTTATTCAACGTAACGTATTAGAAAACGCAGGTTGGTACACGGCTTACACGCCTTATCAGGCAGAGATTGCTCAAGGTCGTTTGGAAGCAATTTTAAATTTCCAAACTATGGTAATGGATTTAACAGGTATGCCTTTAACTAATGCCAGTTTGTTGGATGAAGCTACTGCTGCGGCAGAAGCCTTGTTTATGTTTTATAGCAGCCGTAGTAAAGACAAGATAAAAAATAACGGTAATAAATTTTTTATTAGTCAAACTGTGTTTCCTCAAACTATTGATGTTGTTAAAACTCGCGCTGTACCTTATGGTATAGAGTTAGTAATTGGAGATGCCAATACAATTTCTTTGGATGATTCATTTTTTGGAGCCTTAATTCAATATCCAGATATTAATGGAGAAGCTAATGATTACAAAGCTTTTGTGAGTAACGCAAAAGCAAAAGACATACAAGTTTGTGTAGCAACGGATTTATTAGCTTTAGCTTTATTAACTCCTCCGGGCGAATGGGGTGCTGATTGTGTGGTTGGAAACTCCCAACGCTTTGGTGTGCCATTAGGTTACGGTGGACCACACGCTGCTTTTTTTACTTGTAAAGAAGAATATAAACGCGCTATTCCAGGCCGTATTATTGGTGTATCTGTTGATGCAGAGGGTAATCCTGCGTTGCGTATGGCATTACAAACACGCGAGCAACATATCAAACGTGATAAAGCAACTTCTAATATTTGTACCGCACAGGCTTTATTAGCTATTATGGCTAGTATGTATGCCGTGTATCATGGACAAGAAGGTATCAAAGCCATTGCAACTGGTGTGCATAATGCAACAAATACCTTAGCCACTGAATTACAAAAAGGTGGTTTTGCTATTAAAACTAAAACTTATTTTGATACTATTATTGTAGCCTGCGATGCTGCTAAAGTAATGGATGCTGCTGTTTCTAAAGGAATTAATTTTCGTTTAGTAGATGCTAAACATGTGGGAATTTCCTTAGATCAAACAGTTGAAATGGCTGATTTAATAGATGTTTTGAGCTGTTTTGGAATTCAGACTTCGACTCCTATCAGTCTTCAAAACTCATCACTTATTTCTGCTTCAAATTTAAAACGTCAATCCGCATATTTAACGCACCCTGTATTTAATAGCTATCATAGCGAAAGCGAAATGATGCGTTACATTAAGCGTTTAGAAAATAAAGATTTATCATTGGTTCATTCCATGATTGCTTTAGGTTCTTGTACTATGAAATTAAATGCAGCCTCCGAATTATTGCCTATCACTTGGCCTGAATTTGCAGGTATTCACCCTTTTGTGCCTGTTAATCAAGCGCAAGGTTATACCGAATTAATTGAGCAATTAAATAAAGATTTATCTGCCATTACAGGTTTTGCTCGCATGAGTTTTCAACCTAACTCTGGCGCACAAGGCGAATACGCAGGCTTAATGGTTATTCGTGCTTACCATATTGCGCAAGGTCATGCTCACCGTAATGTAGCCATTATTCCTTCTTCGGCACATGGAACTAATCCTGCAAGTGCAGCAATGGCTGGAATGAAAATTATTATTTCTAAATGTGATGATAAAGGAAATATTGATTTAGTTGATTTACGTGCTAAAGCGGAAGAACATAAAGATAACTTATCTTGTTTAATGGTAACGTATCCTTCTACTCATGGAGTTTACGAAGAATCAATTACAGACATTACTAAACTCATTCACGATAATGGTGGTTTAGTGTATATGGATGGCGCTAACATGAATGCTCAAGTTGGCTTAACATCTCCTGGAAATATTGGTGCTGATGTATGTCACTTAAACTTACACAAAACCTTTGCTATTCCGCATGGTGGTGGTGGGCCAGGCATGGGGCCAATTGGAGTGGTTGAAAAATTAGTGCCGTTTTTACCTTCACATACCATTATTAATACTGGTGGTGATAAAGGAATTACGGCGGTTTCAGCCGCACCTTACGGTAGCGCATTAATTTTATTAATCTCTTATGGTTATATTAAAATGTTAGGTTTTGATGGCTTAAAACAAGCTACTGAAATGGCTATTCTAAATGCCAACTACATGAAAGCAATTTTAGAAGAGCATTATAAAATTTTATATACTGGTAAAAATGGACGTTGTGCTCACGAAATGATTTTAGATTGCAATAGCTTTAAAGCAACATCTGGTGTTGAAGTAGGGGATATGGCTAAGCGTTTAATGGATTATGGTTTTCATGCGCCAACAGTGGCTTTTCCGGTGCATGACACGTTGATGATTGAACCAACAGAATCAGAATCGAAAGCAGAGTTAGATCGTTTTTGTGAAGCCATGATTTCTATTCGTAAAGAAATTAAAGAGATAGAAGATGGCAAATTTGATAAAGCCAATAACTTAATTAAAAATGCACCACACACTTGTAAGTTAGTAGTGGCTGATCATTGGGAGAAACCATACAGTCGCCAAAAGGCAGCTTATCCATTAGCATGGGTACGCGATAATAAGTTTTGGCCAAGCGTTGCAAAAATTGATAGCGCTTATGGCGATAGAAATTTAGTGTGCTCTTGTGCGCCTATTGAAGCCTATATGGAAGAAGCAGTTGGAGCTTAATCCGTTATTAAAAATATTGTTGTAAATTTATAAGGCTTCTTAACTTAGTTAAGAAGCCTTATTTGTAAATGAAAAAACGCATAATCATAGTAATGTTCTTTGGAACTTTGACTAATGCCCAAACTAACTTACTTCTCTGCTATTGAAAAAGACGAAGCGTTATTTTTGATTTAATATAAAAATTATTCAATCAATAATTTGCGCGTAATAACACGGTCTTTGTTTTTTATGTGTATAAAATAACAGCCGTTTGCAAATTGACTCACATCAATTTTTATTCTGTTAGATGTTGCACTTATTTCTTTGTTGTATATTAATTTCCCATCTATACTTTCAATTGAAATAGTTCCTTCAAATAATTGACTTTCGTTAAGTATAATATTTAGATCTTGTTTAGCGGGGTTAGGAAAAATGGATGCGTAATTATCATTAGAGATAGTTTTAATATTTACAGCACTAAACGGAGCATATAAATCTGTTTCCCAAATACCTCTACCATAAGAAGCAGCCCTTAATTTACTGGTACCTTCATGTATTTCCAATTCATTAATAGCAACCGTTGGTAAATTGGTGCTATAGGCAAGCCAGTTAGTCATTGTTTTATCTTTGAAGTACACGCCAGTATTGGTTCCAACATAAATTCCTTCAGATGGATCATTTTGATAAATAACACAACGGGCTGTAACAGCAGGTAAATTAGTAGTTGCATTAATCCACGTTGAACCTCCATTTATAGAAGTAAATATTTTTGAACCAGATGCGGCAATCACAACTTTATCAGGATCACTATTATGAACTGCAATGCCATTAATGGTTGCAGCCCCAAGTCCTAAAGATATACTTGTCCAATTGGCGCCACCATCAACTGTTTTGTAAATGCTGTTTCCTGAAGAAATATAAATGTAATTAGAGTTGGAAGGGGCAACGGTTATATGATCTAAAAGCCCCATAGCAAGGCTCGAAATAGCAGTCCAATTAGTGCCTTGGTCATTTGATTTGTATAATTCGGAGTATCCTGAATATAAGGTTGAAGAATTATTTGGGTCAATGACAAAAGGGGTTGTCCAATTTCCAGTTGTTTCGGGCATTACCATATCCGTGTATGTAACTCCAGCATCTAATGTCATATAGAAAGATCCGTATTGAGAACTTCCATAAATAGTATTGGCGTCTGTTTGGCTAACAGCAGTTTCCATACCATCAGCTCCTATCCAATCTATCCAACCTGCAGCCGTTCGAATACTTCCGCCATTATCTTGTGCACCTTCTGCAATAATAGTTGGATCTGTTGCCGAACAACCTAAACGGTAAAGCATTCTAATTCCCATCCCACTGCTAATTGGGGTAAAATTATCCCCATTATCTGTTGATACTGATAAGCCTCCATCGCTACCAACAAATAATTGATTGCCAATATATTCTAAAGCATGCACATCGCAATGCGTATAACCAGTAGTGTTTGGATAAGTCCATTCAGTTGTAGGAGCCCAAATAAATCCACCGTCCGTACTTTTCCAAGTATTAATTCCTGCAATATGAATTTCATTAGCATCCGTTGGGGAAATAGCAACATCTATATTGTAGCCTCCTTGTCCAGCATTATCTAATCCAGTTGGTTCATACCCAAAAAAATTAGTACCGCTTAATGGATCCCCTGTAATTGTGGTTGTAAAGGTTTGCCCAGCATCAATAGATTTATAAAATTTACCAAAAATATTTCCGGCACATTGAACAACACAAACTAGGTTAGGATTATTTGCACTCACTGCTAATCGCATAACATCGTTTACAGAAATACCCGCCGTAATTTTAGTAAAATTAGCGCCACTATTTGTTGATCTGTAAAAATCTTTACCACATGCATAAACAACCGAAGAATTACCTGGTTGAAACTCTGCATCATAAAATGATCCAGCAAAAGATAAAGTCCAAGTAGCCGCACTATTTGTAGAACGATAAATACCAGATGAAGTTGCTACAATAATGTTTGCCGTATTTGTTGGGTCTACAATTATTTTACGAATATTGGCAGCGGATGGTAGTCCGGTTCCAGAAGCACTTAAAGTTGTTCCTCCGTTAGTTGATTTTAAAAAGCCTAAACCCATTGTTCCAATATAAACCGTATTGATATTTGTTGGGTCAACTTCCACATCTCCAATTTTCATAAACAATTGTCCGTCTGTTAATGATGTCCAGTTTGTTCCACCATTTACGGTTTTCCAACAACCACCATTAGGCGAACCTGCATAAATAATATTTGTATTTAATGGATGTATGGCTACGGCATCAATTCGTCCTAAGCCTGGAGCCCAGCTTCCAGAGTAGTTCCAAGCTAATGGCCCGAGTTCAATCCAATTAGCAACCGTTGTAGAACTTGTTTTTTTGTTAGCAGCAGAGCTATTAAATTTTTGAAGTTCTGTTTGGTAGTGCGTTGGACTTAAACGATTTCCGTTTTCATCAATCCAAAATTTCATTTCTGATTCCCAGCGTTTAAAATGCTTATAACCGCTTCCTTTTCCTTTAGGATGGGTTTGGAAATAGGTATTTAAATAAGTTGATACATCATTAAAATTGGCATTTGGATCGTCTAAACGATCAAATACAGTTTGTGCATTTAGTGATATACCATATAAAAATAGAGGAAGAACTAAATTGAAAATTTTCATCGGTAATAAGTTTTAGTGGATAATGTGGTAATGAAATTGATTTACATTTTTGTAATTTATTCCTTCACAAACTTGCTATTATATATAGCATTACTTGTTTTAATAGATATAAAATAAACGCCGTTAGCAATTTCTGTAGGTAAAATTAAAGTGTATTGGTTATTGGAATTTGTTGTTAATGTATACGCCATGTTATTTCCTAAAACATCCATAATTGTAATAGTTTCGGGCGTATGATTTAAACTAAAATTTAAAACATGATTTGTAGGATTAGGAAAAAGTACTAAGGCCTTTTTTTCTAATTTTTCTTGCACGGTTAAAACAGTAAGGAAATTGTGGGCAGCACATATATTGGGAATTCCCCAACCATAATTATTATCAGGTGTCATGGATTGTGTAGCTGTTGCTTTAAGTGCTAATAAAATATCCATATTACTTCTAGTAGGATGCGCTTGCCATAAACAAGCTACAGCGCCTGCTAATACAGGGGTTGCAAAAGAGGTGCCGTTCCCTGCTGTAAAGTTATAACCAGGCTGACATACATAGGTTCCTTGACCCATCGTACTTAATTCTGGTTTAATTCGTCCATCAATAGTTGGACCTACCGAACTGAAATTGGCATGAACGCCACTTCCATTAACTGCACCTACAGTACAAATACTATCGGCATCAGCAGGCACTCCAATAAAATTCCAAGCACCACCGCCTTCGTTACCAGCAGCATTCAATACAAAAATACCTTTACGAGCAGCCATGGTTGCGGCAATAGATGCAACGGATGTTTTTCCATTTAATTCTCCAAAAGTATGGTTGTCAGCTGGATTATCAAAAGTAGTATAACCCAAAGAAGTAGTCGTAATATCCACACCAACGCTATCGGCAAATTCAGCAGCAACAACCCAATTCGCTTCTTCAATTAATTTCTCCGAGCCTACATCTTCCGAACGCAATAACCAAAACTGAGCTTTTGGCCCTGTACCTATTAAATTGCCTGGCGAGTTGCCAGCAATGATAGATAATACCATTGCACCATGAGAATCATCTTCATAAACGGAAGTATTACCCATCACATAATCACGAGTACCTAATATACGCCCTTCATTGCGCAACGAATCAAATACAGGGTTCACATCTGCGGAATTAAATCCATCATCAATAATTGCAATGGTCATGTTTTGACCTCTGAAACCAAGGGAATGCATGCAATCAGCTCCAATTTGGCTTGCTTGTGTAATGGATGGGCCATAATTATAACCAACTACAGTTGGAGCGGCTTTATTATAAGAAAGCAATGGTGTTGTTTTTTCAACGATTTGATCTTTTTTAGTTGAGGCGTGTTTACCAACTTGCTTAGAACTTAATACACAAGTTAAACTATTAATGGCTGTTAATTGTGCGGGAGCCGTTACAAAAACAATGGCTGCATTTAACCATTTAGAAGTTTGAAAAACAACGGCGCCAGTTGCATTAACGGCATTAATGTATGTTTGATTAACAGGTATATCTGTTATATCAACGCTAATACCATGGTTAGTTCTTCGTAAGATAGACTTAGCGGATAGGTATGCACTAGGAGTAGAAATGGAGTAGGGCGAACCTGTTTTGTCTTTAAATTTTACCCAATATTTAGTTGGAGTTTGAGCCATGAAAGAACTTGTGATTGAAAAAATAATACAAGCTATAAGAGCGATTTTTAATTTATTCTGAGCCATGAGTAACATAAGTTAATTTATAAATAATACCTTTTTCAATGCGCTGTTCTACTGGTTTTATGGTGCCGTTGGGGTTTATCGTAACAACGTTCGAATATAAGTCTTTTATTTCGCGGTACACTAAGCCCACTTTTTTGGCATATTTTTCAATGTAAAATTGACGATGGATTGCATTTTTATTTTTATCATCTTTTTGTTCTACATACAAAACATTGTCAAATGCCATTCCGTTAATAGTTTCAGCAACATCCACATAACTATATTTATAGTTTAAAGGACCCAAGGTATTATGGGCATTACCGTCCCAAGTAGCATCTGTTTTTGCAGGAAAAGCCAATTTAGTAAAGCGTACATCTTCTTCTACTACTTCTAAAGTGGTATTAGTTTTAGTGTAGCTCCAAACATCTTTTATCGTCCAAGTTATATTATCATAACTAATAAGCGGATTGTATTTTTTGATGTATCGTACTAATTTAATGGCTGGTCGCCCTTCATTATCTGTTATATCTTCTTCTAATTTTTCTTTAATGCGGTATTTAAAGTAGGTAGTATCATGCTTGAAATCATCGTAAACAGTCGAATCTACATCATATACCACATACTTTCCTATGTTAGTAGGTGCATAATCGTAACCCACATCAGGTGGAGTTTCGGTTTTACTTTTACAGCCCATCATCGCTGAAAAGAAAACAAATAAGGCAATTATAACATTATTTTTTATGATGATTAAAATTACTGATAAATAATGATTAAAGCAATACTGGCTAATTTATGGAGATTGCTCATAAAAAAATCCCCACCAATGTATTGATGAGGATTTTTTACGAGAGCAGATTTTATTACAACACAACCACTGATTTGGATTGACTACTGGCAGTTTTACCAGTTTTATTAATTGCACTATACCTAATGTACACTGTTGTAACTGGTGTTTGGTTAGATAGTATAACGCTTGTAGCGCTACTAAATAATACATCTATCCAAGTGATGTTATCGGTACTACTTTCAAAAATAAACGCTTTTTCCCCTGTTTGGCGTGGAATGCGTATTTTGATTTTGCCAGTACCTAAAGCTTCTAACGTTAATTCAGTTACGCCACTTTGGCCAACATAAGATGCTACTTGCATACCTGCCGACGTAATAGTACTGGTTGCAGTTGCACTATTACTATTAGCTACATACTCTACATGCGACTTAATAAAGTTAAGTGCACTAACGAGTAAACGCTCGTTTTCGTGCATGATGGCCGTATCGGTTGGTGTGCCATTAGCAGCAGCAATAATTGAATTATGTAAATTGGTAATAAAAGATTGGAAGTTAGGATAAGTAATAGGCATACCAGCAGCAGGGAATTTGCCACTTACTTGCATATTATCTTTTATACTTTGTCCTTTTGTAACTTTATCAGCTGGTGATAAATTGTTGAGTCCTAAGACTGCTTTGATGAACGGTGTCATAATTTCTGTTTTTTATAAGGTTAATGATTAATGATATTTTTTTATTCTTTTTTCAAACCGATGTATGTTGCTTTTCAATTGTTCCATACGATTGATTTTATAAAATGCTTTTACTTTAAATGTATCATCATGCTTGCTCCTTTTTTTAAATTTAATGTATCATTGTTGATTTAATATGTATAACGAAGCCTTTTGTAAAATGTTACGTCTCTTAACATCCTTTAACAACGCCAGTTGATAACTGGTTGTTTTTTGCCCATAACTGGTTAGTTGTATAAATAAATTGGATGCAGGCATAAAACACCTTTATGGTTCCATCCAATTGTTTAATGAATTCATTTGATACATCAAACAAAGCTTTCTATTATTAAATGGTTTCATCCAATGACTTGATGGTTTCATCCAATGACTTGATGGTTTCATCCAATGACCTTATGATTTCATTAAATAACCTTATGAAACCATAAAGCACCTTTATGGTTTCATCCAATGATTTGATGGATTCATTTGATACATTAAATAAAGGTTTCTGTTATTAAATGCTTTCATCCAATGACTTGATGGTTTCATTAAATAACCTTATGAAAGCATGAAACACCTTTATGGTTTCATTTAAGTATTTCATGCACTGTTTTCATTCATCAATCTGCTGTTTGTGTTACTTCATGTACTGTTCTTGTGCATCAATTAGTTGTTTCTGTTCATAGAACAACTATTAGTGTTACTTCATACTTTGTTTTTATACATCAAACTGTAGTTCTAGATAATTATTGCTAAAGGCGGATATTTACTAGCCACTTTTTGGTAATAGTATCACCGCCATTTATAATAACAACTTTAATAAAGCTAAAATAGTTGTGCCAAAAATCCCTTTTACGGTAGCATGCTTTATGTTGAAC
>JANXRU010000077.1 GCA_025356715.1 Bacteroidota bacterium | reverse complement strand
CAAACGATGAATTTCGAGCGACGATTTTAGAATTAGGATTTTCGAATCCGGAATTATTTTTATTTTCATTACTCATCTGATTTTTTATTTTATTTATTACAGTATAAATCTTACTTCCCGTTTCTCTATTCGAACTTCGTATATCTTACTTCGTAAATCGAATAAAGTTTTCTAAAATGGTTTGTCCAGCAGTACTTGATTTTTCAGGATGAAACTGAGTGGCATAAAAATTATTTTTTTGAAGAGAAGAGCTATAATCTAATCCATAATTTGTTTTAGCAATAGTATTTTCACCTAACTCAGCAAAATAGCTGTGAACAAAATACATATACTCATTTTCTTTCACGCCTTTAAATAAATCTGTTTTAAAATCATAAATCGTATTCCAACCAATTTGCGGAACTTTTATTGTTTTCGTTGCAGGGAATAGTTTTACGGTAGAATCAAAAATATCTAAACACTTAGTATTACCTTCCTCTGAGTAACTACACATCAATTGCATACCTAAACAAATCCCTAAAACAGGTTGTTTCAAATCAATAATTAATTTATCTAATTGCTGTTCTTTTAAATAATTCATAGCTGAGCTGGCTTCACCAACACCAGGGAAAATTACTTTATCCGAAGCTTTTAGTATTTCTATATCACTCGTTACAATTGCCTCAATACCTATTCGCTCTAAAGCAAATAAAACAGATTGTATGTTGCCTGCGTTATATTTTATAATTGATACTTTCATGGTTAGGATTAAGTTGTAAGTTTTAAGGAGTATGGATAAACCAACATATTAAATTTTATTTATAGATATTGATTTAGAATACCCATGAATTAAACGTCCAACTTCGTCTGCCAAATTATCAAGTTCGATTGCTGTTTTTTCGTTTATGTATTCTAAATCTTTTGAAAGAAGAATGTAATATTTTACTTCTTCTAATGAACCTTCTGAAATATTTAAAAAATTTAATTTATTTGGAGTCGTTTTCTTTTTATAGCCTTCTGCTATATTTGCAGCAATTGATACAGCAGCTCTTCTAACTTGACTAGTTAAAGCATAAATCTCTTCCTTTGGATAATTTTTAGTCACTTTGTATATTGACAGTGCTAGCAAATGTGCTTTTTGCCATACTATTAATTCTTTGAACGTGTTACTCTTTTCCATGTTTATCATCTTCAATTTATTTGTATAAAATTAAGCCTTTCTCCTTATTTCTTAATCCTTATACTTACAAAACACCCTTTGTACTTGGTAAACTCATATTATTTGAATCTCTTTTCACAGCTAGTTTAATAGCTTTAGCAAAAGCTTTAAAAATGGCTTCTATTTTATGATGCTCATTTTGCCCTTCAACTTTAATATTTAAATTACATTTTGATGCGTCGCTAAATGATTTGAAAAAGTGAAAAAATAGCTCTGTAGGCATGTCTCCTATTTTTTCCCTTTTAAATTCAGCATCCCATTCTATCCAATTTCTGCCTCCAAAATCGAGAGCAACTTGGGCTAAGCAATCATCCATAGGTAAACAGAAACCATAACGTTCAATTCCTCGTTTATCACCTAATGCTTTTGCAAACGCCTCTCCCAATGTAATTGCTGTGTCCTCAATGGTATGATGTTCATCAATATGTAAATCTCCTTTTGCATTAATAGCTAAATCAATGTTGCCATGCTTTGCAATTTGATCGAGCATGTGATCAAAAAAAGCAAGACCTGTTTTAATATTTGTTTTACCACTTCCATCTAAATTTAGAGCCACAGAAATATCTGTTTCTTTGGTAGTACGTGTATGAGAAATATTTCGTTCTGGTAATTTTAAATAATTATAAATTTCTTCCCATGTTTCAACAATTTTATCAATCTCATTTTCAAATCCTGTTTCTTTATCATAATTTTTAATAAAGATGGATTTACTACCTAAATTTTTAGCTAAACGAACATCTGTTAATCTGTCTCCAATAACAAAGGAGTTTGCCAAATCATAATCTCCATTTACATATTTGGTTAACATACCTGTATTTGGTTTTCTGGAAGGCTGATTGTCTTTTTCAAACGTTCTATCAATACATTGGTCTTCAAACTGAATACCTTCTCCTGCTAAAACATCAACCATTAAATTGTGAACAGGCCAAAATGTATGTTCCGGAAAAGAGTCTGTTCCCAATCCATCTTGGTTAGTTACCATCACTAATTCGTAATCTAATTCACGAGCTATTTTGCTTAAATAGGTGATAACACCTGGCAAAAATTTAAATTTTCCAAAACTATCAATTTGAAAATCAGTAGGGGGCTCCCAAATTAAGGTCCCGTCTCTATCAATAAATAATACTTTTTGCATTTTAGTTATATTGTTTTAATAAGTTAATTAATTTTTGATTTTCAATTTCAGTTCCTACACTTATTCTGATGTGGTTTTCACAATTTAATAAGCTCGAACGATTGCTAATTAGAATAGTTTGTTTTAATAAATAGTCAAAAATCTTATCGGCATCAATTACTTCAATCATAAAGTAGTTTGCATCACTTTCAATGATGTTTTTTACGAAAGGTAAAGTTTGTAATTCGATTTTTAAAAATTGTTTTTGTTCTAAAATTTCAATTACTAATTGATCTTTTATGTTTGATTTTACTAACGCTTTTAAAATTAATTCTTGTGAATTAGAATTTATATTAAATGGTGGGCGCACTTTATTTAGCACTTCAATAATTTTTGAATTACCATATGCTGTTCCAACTCTTAAAGCCGCCAATCCCCATGCTTTTGAAAATGTTTGTAATACCAATATATTAGGTAGTTTATTAATTAAAGATAAAGCAGATTCTTTTTTTGAAAAATCAATATAGGCTTCATCAACAACAACAATACCATCAAAACTAGAAGCAATTGTTTTTATTTGCTCAATTGAAATGCTTGTACCTGTTGGATTATTTGGAGTACAAATAAAAATTAATTTTGTGCTTAGATTGGCAGTTTTTAAAATTAATTGTTCATCAAATTGAAAAGTGTTTTTGGTTAGTTGTGCATTTAAAACTTGTACATTATTTAATTGTGCATATACTTTAAACATGCCAAAGGTTGGTTCACATACTAATATATTATCTATCGTTGGCTCACAAAAACAACGAATTAATAAATCAATTAATTCATCACTACCATTACCAATAGCAACTTGATTTGCATTAACCTTTTTATACTGTGCAACAGCTTCTTTTACTTTGCTTTGAGAGGAAGATGGATAGCGCTCATAACCTAAGCCAATTGGCGACCCTAAATTATTTTCACAATTATCTAAAAAGATAGCCTCCTTATTATCCAAATAATCATCTCTCCAAACTCTGTAAGATTGAAGAGATTTTACATTTTCTCTTGTTATAATATCTAAATTAAACATAATTTATTAATTGTTTTTTAATCTAAGTGTAACTGCATTTTTGTGAGCTTGCAATCCTTCAGCTTCGGCCATTAATTCTATTGCTGGGCCTATAGCCTGAATACCTTCTTTACTTAATTTTTGATAGGTTATTTTTTTTACAAAACTATCTAACGATACGCCACTGTAGCCTTTGGCATATCCATTTGTAGGCAAGGTATGATTAGTCCCAGAAGCATAATCCCCAGCGCTTTCACAAGAATAATTTCCTAAAAATACAGAGCCAGCATTAATGACTTGTTCTGCTAATTGTTCATCATTTTTGCAAGCAATAATTAAATGCTCTGGCGCATATTCGTTTAGTAATTCAAGTGCTTCTTCGTTGTTTTTCACTAAAATGGCTTTGCTATTATCCAGAGCTTTAGAGGCTAAATCTTTTCTTGGTAAAAGTGCTAATTGTTTTTTTAATTCTATTTGAATGGTTTCGATTAATTTTTCATCTGTAGACACTAATACAACTTGTGAATCTGAGCCATGTTCAGCTTGAGATAATAAATCAGCAGCTACAAACGCAGGAATGCAAGTGTCATCAACTAACATAGCTACTTCTGATGGACCAGCAGGCATGTCAATTGCCATACCTTCTTTGTTTACTAATTGTTTAGCGCAGGTTACATATTGATTGCCTGGCCCAAAAATTTTATAAACTTGAGGAACTATTTCTGTTCCGTAAGCCATGGCGCCTATGGCTTGCACGCCACCAACTTTATATACAGTGTTAATGCCAAGTAAATTTGCAGTGTATAATATAGCTGGATTAATATTTCCATTTAAATCTGGCGGCGTACATAAAACAATTTCTTGGCAACCTGCTAACTTAGCAGGAACGCCTAACATCAAAATGGTTGAGAACAGTGGAGCTGTTCCGCCTGGAATATATAATCCTATTTTCTGAATAGCAATTGATTTTCTCCAACATTTTACGCCTGGCATGGTTTCAATTATTTTCACGTCTTCTTTTTGTGAAGCATGGAATGTTTCGATATTTTTTTTAGCGAGTTGTATCGCTTGTTTCAACTCTTGCGAAATTTGATTTTCAGCATCTATAAATTCTTTGGTGCTGACTAATACATTTTCTATTTGCGCCTTATCAAACTCCAACGTGTACTTATTTACAGCTGATTGTCCGTTTAATTTGATGTCAATTAGAACTCCTTGAACAATTTCCTCTAAAGAATTAATTTCAATAGAAGGTCGTTTTAAAATAACTTTCCAGTTATTTTGATTTGGGTATCTTATAATTTTCATCATGCTATCATTTTTTCAATTGGTACTACTAGTATTCCTTGGGCGCCAGCTGTTTTTAATTTTTCAATAACTTCCCAAAACTGATTTTCTTCCACTACTGAATGCACGGAACTCCACCCTTTTTCAGCTAATGGTAAAATAGTTGGGCTTTTCATGCCGGGTAAAATTTTACAAATTATATCTAATTTTGTGTTTGGTGCATTTAGCAATATGTATTTAGTGTTCTTTGCTTTTCTAACAGCATTCATTCTAAATAATAGTTTATCTAAAATGAATTGTTGTTCTTTATTTAGTTTTTTATTTGCAACTAAAACAGCTTCGGATTTTAAAATAATTTCTACTTCTTTTAAACCATTTGTAAATAGAGTGCTTCCCGAACTCACTAAATCACAAATAGCATCTGCTAATCCAATGCTTGGTGCAATTTCTACAGAACCGCTAATTTCGTGTATTTCTGCTTTTATTTTTTGAGATTTTAAATATTTAGATAAGATAGTAGAGTAGGTAGTTGCAATTCGCTTACCATTTAAATCTTTAATAGACTTATAATTTTTATCTTTTGGAATTGCTATAGATAAACGGCACTTTCCAAAACCTAATCTATCTTCTATTTTTAGATTTTTATTTTTTTCTAATAATACATTTTCGCCAACAATGCCTATATCCGCAACACCATCCTCTACATATTGTGGAATATCATCATCTCTTAGAAAAAATACTTCAATAGGGAAATTAGAAGCTTCTGCTTTTAATTTATTTAATCCATTATCGATATCTATTCCGCATTCTTTTAATAGCTTTAATGAGTTGTCGCTTAATCGTCCTGATTTTTGAATGGCAATTTTTAATTTTGTTTGCATTTTAGTTTATTTATTGATGGTTAATTTTTTTAAATAAAAAAAGGCCTACCGATTGGTAAGCCTTGATTTTAATAGTGTTAAGAGTTTTTATAAAAATAAACACATATCATACAAGCCTACCGATTGGTAAGAATGATGATGATGCATTTGTGTTTTAATATTCATGATGTTGTAAAAGTAAGTTATTTTTTTTTATCTCCAAATATTATTTACTTAATAAAGATATATGTCCTAATTTTTCATAATGCTTTTTGAATTCATCTTGAAATGTTATTTTCCAAACATACACATCCTGTTTTAGTAATGGACCTGCATTATTTTTGGCTCCAGTCCATGATTTATTGACATCTACAGTGGTGTAAACCATCTCACCCCATCTATCAAAAATTTGTAAATTAAATGTTGAATAATCAACTCCAGTAGGTGGCAAAAATATTTGGAATTGATCATTTAATCCGTCTCCATTGCCTGGTGTAAAAGCATTTGGTACATATAATACAACATCTGGTTTAACAACAACTACAATTGATGTATCATCAGAGCAATTATCAGGACTCAAGGCTGTTAATGTAATTACATAAGTTCCAGAATTGGTAAATAAATAGGATGTATTTGTTTGTGTTGTCGTTGCCAATCCACCAATGTTCCATATGTAGGAATTATTATTTAATATAGTTGATTGATTTGTAAAGTCAATCTGACCATCCACTACGGTTGTTTCAAGCACTGATGGTGCAAATGACGCAATTGGATTAGGGAATACCGTAAATGAATTTACTACTGCTGAATCATTTGTGCATCCTATAGCATCAGTATATGAAATAATAGCCGTATAAACCCCTGGTGTTGTATAGATGTGGTTAGTTGATAATCCTGTCCCTGGCAAAGTTCCATCTCCAAAATTCCATGTCGCACTTCCTGTATTTACAGTACTAGTAAATAAGTTCACCTGTAAAGGATTACAACCTTTCAATACATTTGACAAAGCATTTGCTTGGGGTTTTGGATTAATTAAAATGGTTAATGTTTTAGAGTCTGGACACAATCCACTTGGCGCAGGATCAGTGCTATAAACAACTGTTTGCGTACCTGCTCCAGCTAAAGTTGGCGAAAAATCACTGCCTGATACTCCAAGTCCTGACCAAACGCCTCCAGTAAATTGAGCTACTGCTTGTAAATTAACGGTTGGATTATAAATACAATATGGACCCATTCCGCCAGTGATGGTGGCAGGTATAAAGTGAACTACATTTACAGCAATAGATGTTGATGCAGTACATGGACCACTTACTACTGAATATGAAATAGTGGAATTGCCAATGGTTGCTAAGGCTGGGTTAAATTGGCCAGTAGTTGAAATAGCTGTTGGGGATGTTGTTGATGTCCAAGTTCCACCTACAACAACTGGTGCAACCGTCATTGTTTGAGGGGCAAAGTTATCACAATATGGACCAGCAGCAGATATGATTGGTTGCACTACTGAACTTACAGAAACGGCAATGTTACTTGTTGATGGGCATAAAGTAGTTGTAGGTAGGGAGTTTGTATTATAAGTTAATACAGTAGTTCCCGTTCCAGCTGTTACAGGATTAAAAGTTGTTCCAGTTACGCCATTACCAGACCAAACACCAACACCTAATGTAGATGTTGAAAGGGCTGTAGCTAAATTGATGGTTGAATTGGTAATACATAAAGGGACTATCGCTCCTGTTATAGTTGAAGGTACAAATTTTTCAACAGTAATGGTTGATGTTCCAGTAGAAGAACAAATTCCTGAACCAGCAACATACATATAAGTATTAGTTCCTGTTGCTAATAACGAGGGTGTTAAAACACCAGTAGGACTAACACCAGTACCCGACCAAACACCACCCGTTGGCGTAACGGTTAATGTTAAAGCTGCTGCGTTAGAACACATAGTACTTACTGGCGTAATTATAGCAGGTACAGGATTTACTACAACTAAGGTTGCAGTTTGTGCTTGCATACAATTAATTTGCCCAATAGGATTTACTTGAACTGAATAAATGGTTGTAGCTAATGGATTAGCAATTGTAGTATAACTAGTAGTAGAAGATAATGTGGCACCTGGCGTCCAAGTATAATTAAATAAGGCGGGATTTGACCCTCCACAATTATCAAATTTAGTATTAGGACGTTCGGTTGTTGTTGTAGGAAATGAGGAAGAAGACAAACATAATGGATTAGAGTCATCTCGATCATAAATACAACGTGCAACTGGCGTTGTTGTTGATGGCATTAAAACATTTTGAGTATATGCTGCCGCAGTCCATTGATAACAAACATCAACTAATATACTTGATAAACCATCCCACTCATAAGCGGTTGTGAAAGCGTGAGCATTCCAACCTACAACAGGGGTAACATTAGTTGGACCAAAAACCGAAACTAATCCAACATTATCAAATGTACTACCTATAGTAGTTAATGGAACGCATTTTAAACTAATATTTACTCCAGGAATAGTTCCGATATAACCAGCAGGAATTGAGTTTACCATAAACGAAATAGAAGATATTTTTCCTGGCAAAACACCTGCAGCGCTTAATTCAGCGGCGGTATATAACATTTGGTGCCTAGCATTATGATAGTAGTGACCATAAACACTTGGGTAACTATATGAAGAGTTAAGTGTGGCTCCAGTACCAACCGTTACTTGATTTGGAGTTGAACAGCCACCAGTAGAAGATAAACCACAAGAACTCGGCGTTGTGTTTCCAAAATTAGCAGTTAATGTTGTAGCACCACTTGTACAAACTGTTCCGTTTTGTGGAGTTAAGGTATAAGTATATATAAAAGGAGCTACTGTAAAAGTTGTGTTATATAAACATTGCCCATCAAAAGCAACAACAGTATATATACCGATAGATAAACCAACAACACTGTCTTTTATAGCTGTAGTATTAGTCATTATAGATGAATAAGCCGAAGGACCTGTAACTGAATAGCTATAAACCGGAGGAGCAGTTGTTTGCAAATTAACCACCGCATAGGAGTTTGAGTTACCTGAGCAAATACTTTTAATATTACTTACATAAATACTACCACCTGGCGTTTGAGTTAAGATAAGTTTAACTGAATCTTTACATCCACTTGGTGTTGTGTAAACTACAAAATATTCAGTTCCAGCAACAGGTGAAACCACTGTTAATGAAGAAGAAGTTGCTCCAGCTATTAAAGCTAAAGGTGTTGCTGTATACCATTTATAATTAGAACCGCCTGGTTTATTGATCCATGCTACGGTACCGCAGAATGGAGCACCTAGGGAATAAAATGAAGGTGGAGAGATGCCTACAGTAACAGTTTGTGTTGCTAAGCCACATAATGGTGTGCTTACAATGATACTGTATGTGCCTGGCGATAACCCTGTTGCTGTTTGAGAGTTTCCGACAGTTGCTCCTAAACTATTAAGCCATTGATAAGTGTATCCTCCACTACTTCCTGTAGCTGTAACATTGGCAGTACCACTATTACCTCCAAGGCAAGAGGGCGTAGAACCTACGCCTGTAATACTAACAGTTGTAATACTAACAGTAGTTTGAAAAGTACTTAAACATCCATTTGGAGCTGTCACATTACATGTAAAAACTTGTCCTGCAACAGCAGGAGTAATAGTTGCGGTTCCTGTATTACCACCAAAAGCTGCTGAAACAGCCCCGCTTGATCCTACCCATTGGTAAGTTGTATAACCAACTGGTGCAGTTAATACTGCTGTATTTGAGCCAGCGCAAAAACTTGTTAGAGCACCACCAGAACTACATTGAGCTGAAACATATGCGTATGTATAATGACCCCCTTGAGTACAAGATCCATTATATAATTCAATATTTACAGAAGTAATCAATGGGTAATTGGAAAAATCAAAGGCGGCAGTTTGCCATTTTCTGTACATTATTCCATACCCTATTACCCCGTCTGACCATGTTGGATCATACATGGGAGAGGCTGTGTTTGTTAAATTAGCATCGCATGTTACGGTATAAACAGAACAGCCTGGTACTGGGTTTCCATTTTGATCGGTAATCCTTACAGAAAAATAATTTTGATCTTCTGGTGCGTGGCCTCCATTTTGATAAACTAAAGCATAAGAAACAGAAAAGTTTTTGTTATTCGGATTCAATGCTAAACTATATTTTGCATTACAAGCTCTATTTAATGCATTGCAACCATTTAAACGTAAGGATGCAACTCCTCCATTTGGAGGTAGAAATGGGATTTCTGATATTGTTTGAGTACCAATTACTTTACATGCAATAGAATCATAACCTACACAATTTGGATAAACATTACTAATAGGAGGCGTTGTCATAATCGTATGGTAATTTGCAACATCATTAAGACTTGCATTATTCCCAGAAGGGCTAAGCATAACAGGGGCAGTAGGAGTATAAAGTGGGAAAGCAGCTCCTGCACCACCAGTTACAGACACTCCCCAGCTACCAGTCCAATTACTAAAGTTTAATTGTTCAAATCCAGCATTTGGACAGTAAGTGTTTTGAATTGTATTTATTCCGCCATTACCTTGTTTATTATGAGTGTGTGACGCGCCATTTTTATGGTATAAATAATCATTATGTAAGGATTGTACGTACCCTTCAATATCAGTTGAAGGAATGCCTTTATTAGTCGCGTCTAATCGCGCTTTTTTAATATCAAACCCATCTGGTAATTGTGCAAATACCGAACTTGTTGTTACTAAAATTAATGTAAACGATAATAATTTAATAAAATTGAAAATTTTCATAGTTAAAAAATGTTTTAATCTAAAATCTAGATAATCCAAAGATAATCCATAATTAAAGTTGAAACAAGACTATTTACTCATTAAAATTGGACTTCTACGAAATAAAAGACCCTTTATTGATTTAGGAGATTACAGGAGGTGGTTCCATCTGATGTCCACAAGATTTACAGGTGGTTAATTCTTTTGAATTGTAAAATTTTTCAAAAACCCCTTGAAATTGAGAAACGATGTCGTTTAACTCAAATTTTTCTTCATATAACGGAAAATTACATTTGTCGCAAAACCACATTAAGCCATCTTTTTCACCCTCTCTTCTGCGGCGCTCCATAACTAAGCCAATGGTATTTGCAAAACGAATAGGGTTATGAGGAATTTTAGGAGGTAACAAAAAAATATCCCCTTCTTTAATATCAAATTCTTGAGCTTTTCCGTCAATCTGGAGCTTCACTTTTATATCACCCTCTAGTTGATAGAAGAATTCTTCACTTTCATTAAAATGGTAGTCTTTTCTGGAGTTTGGTCCACCTACAACCATTACAATAAACTCGGCATCCTTATAAACTACTTTGTTGTTTACTGGTGGTTTTAATAAATGGCGATTATCATCAATCCATTTTTTGAAGTTGAAAGGACTTACTAAACTCATAATTGTTTGATACTAAAATTTAATTTCCAGGAAAAACGGCTTTTCTTTTATCCAAAAACGCAGAAATACCTTCTTTAAAATCACCACTAGCAAAGCTTTTACCAAACTCTTCAATTTCTACTTCATAACCGTTTTGTTTATTATTGTAGCCTGCATTAATCACTTTAATGGCAGTTTTTACTGCAATTGGTGATTTAGTATTGATTTTAGCCGTAATTTCAAAACACTTAGTTAATAATTCTTCAGGTGTCGTAACATAATTTACTAAGCCCCATTTATAAGCATCTTCAGCATTAATCATATCAGCGGTCACAATCATTTCCATTGCTTTTCCTTTACCAACTAATTGCGCTAAACGTTGAGTGCCGCCGTACCCTGGAATAACTCCCAGACTCACTTCTGGTAATCCCATTTTGGCATTATTACTTGCAACTCTTAAATGACAAGCCATTGCTAATTCTAATCCTCCTCCTAAAGCAAATCCATTAACGGCAGCAATCACAGGTTTAGAATAATTTTCTATAAAATTAAAAATTTTAAAATGACCATTAGCACTTAATTGTTTTCCTTCTTCAACGCTGTAATTAGCGAATTCAGCAATATCAGCACCTGCAACAAATGCTTTTAGGCCAGACCCCGTAATAATTAGTGCACGGATGGATCTATCGTTTTCGGCATCAACTAATGTTTCGTGAAGTTCTTCAATCGTTTGTTTATTAAGTGCATTTAATTTATCTGGACGATTAATTGTAATAATTAACACATCGTTTTTTATTTCTGTAACTATATTTTCTAAAGCCATTTCTGTTGTCATTTTTTTTGTATTTATTAAAACAAATATAATGCGATAAGCTTTATGAACCCAAAAAGTTATTAACGTGTTGTTATACTTAACAACTACTTTAGTTGAATGGGAATAATATTAAGAAATAATAAAGCGTTTTAAATGCCTATTTAAAAATATTAATTGTCCCTTTTAAATCATAGGTTGCGCCATCTAAGCCTAATGCTTTTATAACGTAAAAATAGGTGCCATCAGAAACTAAACTTCCTCCTTTAGTTTTTCCGTCCCATATCATTTTACCTGTGTCCGTGCTTTCTAACATTTTTAAACCCCAACGGTCAAAAACTGTCATAGTAATTTCTCCCATGTTTGTTGCATCTATCAAAAATAAATCATTTGTTCCATCGCCATTTGGTGTAAATACATTTGGGATTTTCATTAAAGAAATTAAATCTACTTTAATAAATCTGATAGCTGTATCTTGGCAAAATCCTTTTGTCGCTGTTAATATTACTGCATAATTGCCTTGAGTGTTATAGGTTGTTGTAATTATTGATGAGGTAAAGGTTGTTGAGGAATTACCTAAATCCCAACTATAAGTTGTGCCCGTTGGATTTATACTTGTGTTTGTAAATGAAACAGGTAATGGCATCAATCCTTGGTATGGATCGGCTACAAAAGAAGCATTTATTGTTTCATGCGTTACAGGTTGATTTGCAGTTGCAGTGCAACCATTTACTGAATTGGTTCCAATTACGGTGTAGGTTCCTGCATTTGATACGCTATAAGGATTGCCAACAAAGATTGGTAAACCAGGAGCCCAAGTATAAGTATACGCTCCTCCAACGCCATTTGCTGTTAAAGCTAAGCTATTTGTAAGACAAGATATAGTGGTGGATGGTACAGAAATAGTAACACCTACAGTTGTATTTGTAGTAATTGTGATTACAGATTGAGTGCTACATCCTCCGGCTTGTGAAATAATTGAGGTATAAGAACCCGCTGCTAAAATAGGGTAAGGGTTTACTGTGGAAGTTGCTAATCCATTGAACCACGAAATACTAATACTTGAACTTGTAGAACTAGCCAATGCAGAAATCGAACTGGTAATACACGTTAATAAATTCGAGGAAGGGGTATTTGTGATAGAAATATTTGGAACGCCTGTAGATACAGTATATTGTGTTTTACAACCAGTTGATAAATTGGTAGCAGTTAAAGTAAAAATACCCGAAGCGGTTGATGTACCAGGGTTACTAACGGGGGATACAGGGGAAGTTGGAGCGAGCCAGCCTAATGCAATACCCGCGGTAGAAGACGCATTTAAAGAAATGGTTGTAGTATTACAATTAACACTATATGTAGCAACTGGAGTAATTGTATTGGCGGTTATAGTAATAGGCACGGTGGATGTGCAAGAACTGATTGTATTAGTTAAAACACAAGAGTATGTTCCTGGGGCGTTAACAACAAACGAGGAAGACGTAGTATTAGTCCAAACAGCAATGGTAGTCGTAGGATTTGTAACAGCAGAAACGGTTAAGCTCGATACATTACAGGTTAAAACACCTCCTAATGGACTTATCGTGTATGTTGGGCCATTTGTAAAAGAGGCAATAGAAACGATGGTTGAGTTTTTGCAACCAAATGTATCTACTACTGTTACCGTATAATCTGTGCCAGGCGATAAGCCAGTTGCAACTGAACTTGATGAAGCAGATGGTAACCAATTATAATGAAAAGGTGATGTGCCACTAGTAACGTTTAATGTTCCGGAACCAGTTGAATTAGTACAAGTAGCCTGAGATGAAAGGTTTGTAACGATAGGGTTTGGCGAAACATTTAAAATAATATACTTCGTAATAGGCCCATAACAGCTTCCTAGTGGGCTCATAACTAAAGTATAAGTTGCAGGAGTTGATGTTGCAATAGATTGAGTTGTTATGGCTGTAATACCCGAAGATGCTGGACCATTCCATAAATAAGGATTCAAACCATAAGGCGCCGTTACGGTAGCTGATATTGCACCACACGTAGAAACATTAATGGGTGTTTGAGGCGTTGCGTCAAAGGTAGTTCCATTTAAATCGATCTCCAATGGATAACATTGACAATCAAAATAGCCATAGCCAAAATGCCCTGTTTGAGCACAATCCCCAACGGTTATTTGTATGGTAATACTAGTTCCAATATATGGCGATAAATCAATCGTTTTTATTTCCCAACCATGGTAATAAACATTCGTAAAGCCAGAAGAAGGCGTTGTAGAAATCCAATTTGCAGTAATACTAGCTGGCTGTGTGCAACCAGGACTTGGTGCTGCAATTTCAATTTTAGGGCAAATTAAAACATTTCCAGAGCTATCAATAACACTAAAATTCATGTAAGGTTGGTCGCTACAAGAGTGAGCCGCATCCTCTAATACTCCAGCGTATGCAAATTGAAAGATTGCGTTTGAAGAAGTCACATTAAATGTTTGAGAAATACGTTCTACAACTGCGCCTGTTAGATTATCATTTATTTTTGCAATTTTACTTCCGCCAAAAGGAGACGTTAATGGGAGTAAAGCGCCAACTAAAGGGTCGTTTCCAGTTGAATTAATTACCTGCGAAACAAAAGCGCCTGTTCCAGGGCAACATCCAGCCATAGTAGAAGAGTTTGAGTTTATTCCAGTAGTAACATTCCATCCGGCAAATGAACCGGCTTCAAAATCCATATTAGTACAAGCTGGATTGATAGTGGCTGTTTTAGCTGTTTTCCATATTACGGAGTTACTATGATTATGGGAATAGGTTTCATAAATAAATTCTTTTTTTGCAACAGATAAAATGCTTTTCAGTGCTTTTCCAGTTTTACCTTGACTAACCATTTGATTGATGAAACTAGATTCATCAAACCCCTTTAAAGAGTCATTTGTATATAATGAGATTTTATTACTTTGACCAGAAACAATAAATGAAACTAATGATAATAAGGTAATAAAAATTAATTGAAATACTTTTTTCATGTTGTGGAATTTAAAATAGTTTACTAAAATAGATATTTTAAACTATAAAGCAAGTAGGCTAAGTTCCTAATTCTTAATCTATATTTCTAAAACTAGTTAGATTCTATGACAATACTTTAGTGCCTTCGCTACAATTCATACAAATATCTATCTCTTGGCGGGATTTTAGTATTGATCTTCTAAAAAGTTGATATGAATTGGATTCCCAAATAGAGTTGAACTTTTGTTTTTTTAAATCACCTAATTGGTGCTTGGCATCTTTGTCAAAACAACAAGGAACAACAATACCATCCCATGTTACCACGCAACTGCTCCACATGCGCCAACACTGATTTAATAATTCATTTTTTATTTTAAAAGTACCATCAGTTTGTTGCTTATATCTACTGTATTTTTGGTTTGCAGGGATTAATGGATTTCCATTTTTAAAATCATACACTTGAGCAGTTTTAAAAACAACTTCGTCAACTCCTAACTCATCTGCTAATTGTCGAACATCGTTTAATTGATGTTCGTTTGGTTTTACTACCAAAAACTGAAAAATAATATGTGGCGTACGACTATTTAATTTTTTTTTTGCTGCAATGATATTTTTTGTGCCATCAATTACTTTTTGAAAAACTCCTCCAATTCTATACTGCTCGTAGGTTTCCTGTGTGGTACCATCAATGGAAATAATTAGTCGATCAAGCTTGCTTTCAACAGTTTTTAAGGCTTGTTCAGGCGTAAGGTAATGCGCATTTGTTGACGTGGAAGTGTATATGTTTTTATTAGATGCGTATTTTACCATTTCCAAAAAATTAGGGTTTAGGTAGGGTTCACCTTGAAAATAAAAAGTTAAATAAATAAGTTCTTTATAAACAGAATCTATCGTTGTTTTAAAAAAAGAAGGCTCTAACATTCCAATTGGCCTTGTGAATTGCCTTAGTCCACTTGGGCATTCGGGACAACGTAAATTACAACTAGTAGTTGGCTCAATGGCTATACTAATAGGAAGCCCATAGTTAGCAGCTTGCTTGGTGCGTTTAGAAATTTGATAACTTATCCAAACTTTAAAAGCATTGCTTAATTTTTTTAACGTTAGTTTTTTTACTAATTGTATGTTGTTGTATACTGACACTAATCAAAGATAGATATTAAACAAGCATAAATAAAATTTTAAATAGGTTCAAAATGTTCATACATCATAATTTCTTATATTTACCCATATTCAAATAATGAAATTATGTATAAATTAATTATAGCTTTTTTAATTGTAAGTGTTTCGATTTCTGCTCAAAACAAAAAACGAATTTTATTAATGAACGGCGTGGCTCATTTGGGCAATGGCGTAGTTTTAGAAAACAGTCTTATTTCTTTTTCGGATGGTAAAATCGAAATGGTAGCTGATGCGCGAGCTATTAAAATTGATATTACAAAATTTGATACAGTGATAGCTTTATATGGTAAACATATATATCCAGGATTAATTGCTCCAAATTGTATTTTGGGTTTACAAGAAGCAGAGGCTATTAGACAAACAAGCGATTATTCGGAAGTGGGCGATTACAATCCTCATATCAGAAGTTTAATTGCTTATAATGCTGAAAGTAAGATTTTAGAAACAGTAAAAACAAATGGTGTTCTATATGTTCAATCAACTCCTCGTTCGGGTGTTATTAGCGGCATGTCTTCTGTATTAGCTACCGATGGATGGAATTGGGAAGATGCGGTTGTTAAAGCTGATGATGGCATTCATTTAAATTTTCCGAAAACAATACAACATCATGGTTGGTGGGCAGAACAACAGCCAAGTGATAAAAACAATAAATACACTGAACAAGTAAAAGAACTTCAAGCATTTTTTGAAAATGCATTCGCTTATAGTAAACAAGCAAACGTGATTGATAAAAATCTTCGGTATGAGGCTATGAAATGCATTTTTGATGGAACAAAAAATTTATATGTTCATGCGGATTACGTAAAAGATATAATTGGCGCTGTCAACTTAGCGAAACTATTCAATTTAAAAAAAGTAGTATTAGTGGGCGGCAAAGACAGCTACAAAGTAACCGATCTATTAAAAGAAAATAATGTGGCGGTAATGCTTAATCGGTTACACGATTTACCAGATTTACCAGAAGCAGAAACAGATTTAATGTATAAGCTCCCTTATTTATTACAAAAAGATTCGGTGTTATATTGTTTGCAAAACCAAGGTGATATGGAGGCGATGAATGCCAGGAACTTAGCGTTTTTAGCAGGTACAGCAGCTGCTTATGGTTTAACTAAAGAGCAAGCATTACAAAGCGTGACTTTAAATAGTGCTAAAATTTTAGGAATTGATAAGCTATTAGGAAGTATTGAATCAGGGAAATTAGCTTCTATTGTAGTTTCTGATGGGGATATATTAGATATGAAAACCAATCATATTATTTTAGCATATATCAATGGAAGGCAAATCAATTTGAATAATTTTCAAAATGATTTGTATAAAAAATATTCTAATAAATTGGGAATTAAGGA
>JANXRU010000061.1 GCA_025356715.1 Bacteroidota bacterium | reverse complement strand
TATAGAGATTACGAATCCTTTCTCATACATTGGTAATAGTGCGGTGGGCGTGGACGAAAAGTGCGAACCGCTATTTTTCACTCCGTTTCCTACGAAGACAAGTGCGGGAAAAATAGAGGTTGGTTTTCGTTCTTGATTTTTTTTGCTTCTTTTTTCATCAAGAAAAAAAGAAGGTAGAAGCAAAATAGTTATACAATATTAAATAAATACAAAAATGCAATTATTAAGATTTTTTACAGCTGGAAATGTAGATGACGGAAAAAGTACCCTCATCGGACGATTATTATATGATAGCAATTCTATCTCAACAGATATTATAGAAACATTAACCCGCCAGAGTAAAACAACGGGTACTAACACCGATATTGATTTGGCATTATTAACGGATGGTTTAAGAGCAGAGCGTGAACAAGGCATTACCATTGATGTTGCTTATAAATATTTTAGTACCGATAAACGCAAATTTATTATTGCTGATACACCTGGACATATTCAGTATACACGTAATATGTTTACAGGTGCGTCTAATGCAAACTTGGCAATTATATTAGTGGATGCACGAAATGGTATAACTAATCAAACTAAGCGACATAGTATTATTTCGGCAATATTAGGAATACCGCATGTATTGGTATGTATTAATAAAATGGATTTGGTAGATTATTCGGAAGAAAAATACAAACAAATAGAAGCAGATTATTTAACTTTTGCAAAGCAACTATCTTTAAAAGATATTGCTTTTATTCCAGCAAGTGCTTTGGCAGGTGATAATGTCGTAACTAAATCAGAGAAGATGAATTGGTACACCGGCAAACCGTTATTAGAGTTTTTAGAATCCATTGAAATTGCAGAAACCAAACAAACGGATGTTTCTCGTTTTCAAGTGCAGTATGTCATTCGTCCGCAAACCGATGAGTTACACGATTACCGTGGTTTTGCAGGTAGGGTAGTAAGCGGTTCGTATAAAAAAGGACAACGTGTTGCTGTATTACCATCAGGTATCGAAACAACGATCGATAAAATAGAAGTGAACCAACAGGAAGTAGAAGTAGCAGAAACCAATACACCGGTTGTATTGCATTTAAAGGATGATGTGGATATCAGTCGTGGAAACTCCATCGTGCCTGTTGACCATTTACCAAAAACAGAAAAAGAAGTAACCGCTACTATTTGCTGGATGGATAATGCGGCTTACATACCCAGACAAAAAATATTGTTACAGCAAAATTCTTTCCGAACTAAAGCAGTAGTTAAAGAAGTGATTAGTAAAATTGATATCCACTCTTTTACTCAATTAGAAAGCGATGGAGCAATGAAGTTAAATGATATTTGTAAAGTATTAATTAAAACAGCGGAGCCTATTTCTTTTGATAGCTATACCGATAACCGTAACTCTGGTTCTTTTATTTTAATAAACGAAAACACCAATAATACGATAGCTGCTGGGACTATTGATTAAAGTAATATTTCTTCCAAAAATCCCCATCTATTTATTCGGGTGGGGATTTTTGTTTGTTAAACTATTTATTATTTTTTATATATTTATATAAACCATATAATAATAGAATGATGAAAAATAAATTTAAAATAATAGCGTTTGTTTTAGCAGGATTAGTAAGTATTAACACAGATGTATTTGCTCAATCAAAAGCAACTGTGAAATGTAAATCAGAAGTATCTCTTGGAACTCATGCAGGAACTTTTGGAATTACAAAAGCGGAATTAATGACTTTCAAGGAACTCACTTTAAAAAATGATTGCTATGATGGAGCAACTTTTCTATCATTTGATTTAACAACAACAAATAATGGTAAAACTATTTTTTCCCACGCTGGAGGTTTAGTACTTAATGAAAGTATGAGAGAAGCTATTAAGAAAGTAAATGTTGGAAGTAAGGTATTTATAGATAATGTTATGATAAAAAAAACAGATGGTACTATAAAAGTGATTTCAGGTATTACTATTATCGTAAAATAGGAGTCATTTCAATTTATTGTTTACACAGTTTAATAATGCGACTTTAACTCAATTAGTTTATCAGGCTCCGCTGGATTTTGTGTGAGGGAAAAAGGGAGGCTAATCCTGCGGAAAGTTTATATTTGTAAAAGAAAATGCAACAAGGAGAGAAGCAAAATATTTAAACAGATAAAGCTTATTTTTTAACTTTAACTGTTGTGGGTTGGATAGATGTGTTTACTCGCAAAAATCATAGAGATGCATTAATTGATTCTATAAAGTATTGTCAAAAAGAGAAAGGATTAGTCGTATTTGCATATTGCGTTATGAGTAATCATATTCATATAATTGCAAATACAAACAGCCCTTATTTATTAAAAGATACCATAAGAGACTTAAAGAAATTTACTTCAAGGAAAATAATATCGTTAATTCAAAATGAACCAGAAAGTAGAAGGGAATGGATGTTGAATTATTTTGCAACTGAAGCAGCAACTCACACTAAAAATATACATTTTAAATTTTGGCAAGATGGAAACCACGCAATTGAATTATTTAGTGAGAAATTTGTATGGGATAAAATTAATTATATACACAATAACCCTGTTGAAGCAGGTTTTGTAAAACAGCCTCAAGAATGGATTTATTCATCAGCTACTAACTATCAAGAAATGGAAAGTTTAATTTCAGTACATATACTATCACAACCATTAATTACAATATAATCTGTAACTATGCCGCAGGATTAGCCCCGCGTATTCTAACGCGCAAAATCCAGCGGAGCGGACGAGTCGCTCGACAAATGTCTGAAGAGGAACAAGTAAGGAAAAGAATAAAAACAAATGAAAGAGAGTCAAATAAACGATTGTCCGCAGAATAGCATGCTCGTCCCTAGAGTCTGTCATTAATTGATATATTTTTGCTGTCAAAAATTTGATCATTTGATTTTTTTCGTCCACCACTTGCAACGTTTTCGCGGTTTGCTTCGGCCGACGTTTGAAACATTTTCTGCCGAAATATTACTTACGAAGATAACTGTTTATTGCCATTTTCAAATAAAAAATTATCACGCTTTGGCGTGACTACCGCTTTTGCAATTGCTTTGTTTTCTACTAGTTTGCGGCAGTTATAGCGAGTTTTTTTCTAAATGTATTGCTTAACTTTCGCTTCTATTTCCTCAATTAGTTCACTGTCCATAAATTTAAATTCGTCAGGTATGTCAAGTACAATAATTTGCTTTTCTGATATTTCATTTGGAAATTTTTCAAACATTCGTTGCCTATGTTTTTTTTCCATTACAAATATAAGGTCTGCCCAAAGAATATTTTTTGCATTTAGTTTAATTCTAGCTGACGGTTCAGTTCCAGCAGATTTTACATTTAGGTCGGCATAGTCCTTATAAATTGCTTCCGCAGTTGGACTTCGCCATTGGTTTCTACTACAAACAAAAAGTATGTTCACAGGTCTAATTTTTTATTTTGTTTACGTTGCTTAGGAACAAAGACTTTTATATGTAGTTTTTTTGCCCATTTGCTAAAAAGTGAATTTGGGTCTTTTGCTTGCTCCTCAATACCTTTCTTTGAAAGGTGCTTGATGTCTTTATGTGTTACATGATAACTTCTCGACATATTGTGGGTTTTCTAAAATTGGCTATAACTATCTTATACCCGCCATAAAATGGCAGAATTTCTTTTTATAAATTTAATCAAATATTGCATAGATATTCAAATTGAGATGCAATTTTAGTATTACATAAAATCTACAAGAAGAAATCCTTAAATTAGATTAATCAATTCTATCTCTATGAAGAAAATTTACTTATTAATAGTTTCTACATTTGTTTATCAAATGAGTATAGCCCAAACGGCAAACATTACTGTAGATGCCAATGCTGGACGAAAAACTATTTCACCTTATATATATGGTAAAAATAATAATGTGTCGGATAATTCATCTTCGCCAACTTCGGCTTCCGAATGGAAATTTTTGCGCGATGTAGGTTTACGTTTTTCGCGTGAAAATGGAGGAAACAATTGTAGCAGATATAATTGGAGAAAAAAAATCACCTGCCACCCAGATTGGTATAATAATGTATATCAAACGGATTGGGATTTTCAAGCAAAAAAGTTAGGTGATAGT
>JANXRU010000038.1 GCA_025356715.1 Bacteroidota bacterium | reverse complement strand
ATCGTTATTAGTCATGCAAGTATTATTTTTCCATTTACTTTAGGTATAGGATTGGCATATTTCGTTTATCAACATTACGCTCCACAGGATATTAAATTTTTACCATTTTCGTTATTCATAGGAATTTCTATGAGTATCACTGCCTTTCCTGTATTAGCACGTATTGTTCAAGAACGAAATTTAACTAAAACTAAATTAGGCGCCTTAGCAATTACTTGTGCTGCAGCAGATGATATTACGGCGTGGTGTATGTTGGCCGCTGTTATTGCTATTGTGAAAGCAGGAACTTTTATTAGTTCCATCTATACTATTTTAATGGCTATAGCTTATGTATTTTTAATGTTGAAATTAGTAAAACCTTTTTTGAAACGCATGGGCGATATTTATTCTAATAAAGAAGGATTAAGTAAACCAGTAGTTGCAGTCTTCTTCATTATCTTATTAGTGTCGTCATACGCAACGGAGGTAATTGGCATACACGCTTTGTTTGGCGCATTCATGGCGGGTGTTATCATGCCATCCACTACAAATTTCAGAAATATTTTTATTGAAAAAATTGAAGATGTTTCTATGTTATTATTACTGCCTTTGTTTTTTGTGTTTACCGGATTGAGAACTCAAATCGGTTTATTAAACGAACCACATTTATGGCAACTATGTGGCATAATAATTTTAGTAGCTGTTATTGGAAAATTTATCGGAAGCGCTATCGCTGCAAAATTTATTGGTCAAAGTTGGCGAGATAGCCTTATTATAGGGGCACTAATGAACACCAGAGGATTAATGGAATTAGTCGTACTTAATATTGGATACGATCTTGGAGTGTTAACTCCCGAAGTATTTGCAATGATGGTTATTATGGCTTTAGTAACAACCTTTATGACAGGGCCTGCTTTAGATTTAATCAATCGTTTTTTACCCGAAAAAAATATCGATAGTATTCCTGAAACCATCGAAAAATCTGGCAAATACAACATACTCGTTTCTTTTGGAAGCCCACTTAGAGGAAGATCATTAATTAGACTAGCAAATAGTTTCATTAAAAAAGCACCGCAAAATGCAACCGTTACCGCATTACATTTGTCGCCCAGTAGCGATATTAATCAATTTAATGCCATAGAATATGAGCGTGATAGCTTTAAACCAATTAAACGAGAAGCTCAAAAATTAAATATGACTGTTGATACCTTATTCAAATCAACACAAGATATTGATAAGGAAATTAGTGAAACGGCTAATGCTGGAAACGTTGATTTGCTCTTAGTTGGCATTGGACGCTCGGTGTATGAGGGCACACTTCTTGGAAAAATTTTAGGCTTCACATCTAATATTATAAATCCTGAAAAGCTATATGATAAAATTACAGGCAGAGAGAAATTATTTGATAATACTATTTTTGATGAGCGAACTAAGCAAATTATTAAATCAGCAAAAGTACCCGTAGGAATTTTATTAGATAAAGGTTTAGAAAAAATTGAAACTATTTTTATTCCTATTTTTTCTATCAGTGATAGTTTTTTATTGATCTATGCTCAAAAATTAATTCATAATAGCGAAGTAAGAGTGATTGTTTTAGATGCTTCTGGAACCATCAAACAAAATCCTGAATTAAAAGAAGCTATCCGTTCTATTGAGCAAATAGCACCAAATCACATCGCATTATACGACGAACAAAAAATAGAAAATATTATTTTGGAACAACAAGATTTAATCATCTTAAGTATTGATAGTTGGAAAAAAGTATTAGACTCAGAAAGTAACTGGTTATCCAATACTCCATCAGTATTAATTATTAAACCTTAAATCAAATGATTATTTTTTATCAGCTAAATAAATAGCCGCTAAACCAAAACTAACGGACTGAAAGGTAGCGTTACAATAGCCTGTTTTTTCTAGTATCTCAGTAAATCGTTCATTGTCAGGAAATACTTTGATTGATTCAGGTAAATAGGTATAGGCACTTGAATCTTTAGAAAATATTTTCCCTAGAGTAGGAGTGATGTATTTGAAATGAAATTTATAAAACTGCTTCATTGGAAATTTTCGGGGCGTGGAAAATTCTAAAATACAAATTTGTCCGCCTGGTTTTAATATCCGATTCATATTTTGTAACCCTTTTTCTAAATTTTGAAAATTACGAACTCCAAATCCTACAGTAATAGCATCAATGGAATTTCCTGGTAAATCACACGTTTCCGCATCTCCATATTGTAATATGATTTTATTTTGAAAATTTAATTTTTCTATTTTTTCTCTACCAAATTTCATCATGCCCTCGCTGATATCAATTCCAATAATTGAATCTGGATTTAATTTCATACAACCAATTGCAAAATCTGCTGTTCCAGTAGCAACGTCTAATAAGTGTTTCGGATTTTTTTTTGAAATCAATTGCACACATTTTTTTCTCCAACCTTTATGAATTCCTAATGATAATAATGAATTTAAGAAATCATAACGGTAAGCAATGTTGTTAAACATTTGTGCTACTTGATCTTTTTTAGAATCGTTGTTGTTATAGGGGGTTACTGTTTCCATTTAATTTTTTCTAATTTATAACACAGAGTTTTTGGAGTAAAAGGAGCTCACTGAGTTTTTTTATAGTTGCAATGTGAAATTTAAATATCATTTAAACTTCCGTTAATTTTTCTTTTAATCACTTTTGTTAATATTGTAACGTTAAAATTGATTAATAATTCAAGCTTTATTATTTAATCATTTACAATTTTAAAACTCTGCGGCCTCCTTATTCTCTGAAACTCCGTGTTGGAAAAACTACTTCACAAAATCCAACTTCAACGATTCTTCTAATAACTGTTCTTTACTAACAGGTACTACGCCAATTTGTTCACATACTAAACCACCCGCTAAGTTTGCAATTGCTGCCATCACTACAGGATTAACATGTAATGCCATTAAAAGAGATGCTACGCTAATTACAGTATCTCCTGCCCCGCTTACATCAGCAATACTACGAATATGCGCAGGCGTATGTTCTTTAATTGATCTGGAGTTAATTAAAACACCTTTTTCAGCTAAGGTAACTAAGGCTGTTTCAAATTTTTGTTTCACTCTAAAACTACTAATAGCACGCTGTAGCTCATTAATATTATCCGAACTAATATCGAGTTTCAAACCTTCTCGCAACTCTTTTAAATTTGGTTTAAATAAAGTTACTCCTTTATAAGCATTAAAATTTTTCTTTTTTGGATCTACACAGGTTGGAATCCCCTTACTCTTAGCCAATTCTACCACTTTTGAAATTAATTTAGGTGTAATTAGTCCCTTATTGTAATCTTCAAATAAAATGACATCAATTTTATCATGTTGAATGATATAAGAAATTAAGGTAATTAATTGTTGAGTTTCTGCTGAAGCGATATCTTCTTCTATTTCTTCATCAATACGCAATAGTTGATGATTGTTTCCAATGACACGCGTTTTTTCAGTAGTAATACGAGTGCGTGATTTTAATATTCCTTTTTGACTTAATTTTTGAGTTTTTAATAAGTCTAAAAAATTTTGTCCTTCAAAATCAATCCCTATTACTGAACATAAGATGGGATTAGCACCCATAGCCTGTATGTTTAAAGCCACGTTAGCAGCGCCGCCCAAACGTTTTTCTTTTTTCTGTATAGAAATGATTGGTACAGGAGCTTCTGGAGAAATACGATTTACTTTTCCCCACATATAACTATCAATCATCACATCACCAATAATCAACACGTTCAAATTACTAAACGATTTAAAAATTTCTCGAATGTGTTCTTTCTTTACAGATAATTTTTTCATTTTATTTTTTCAAATTTTTAACCACAGAGCTCACAAAGTGAACATGGGTCTTAAATCTTGTGCTTTTTATCTTAATGCTTTTATACTAATTTGTCAATTGCTTCTTTCATTCTCTTCAATGCCTCTATTAATTTATCTTCAGAAGTTGCGTATGAAAAACGAATGTATTTATCATCACCAAAAGCCGCTCCTGGCACTAATGCCACATGAGCCACATCTAATAAAAATAGTGATAAATCTGTTGCATTATTGATGGTATAGGATTCATATTTTTTTCCGAACAAGGCAGACACTTCAGGATACACATAAAATGCGCCTTGCGGAACGTTGGTTTTAAATCCTTTAATGTCTTTCATTAATTCTAATACTAAATTACGACGCTTCAAAAAAGCATCACGCATATAGTGTGTAGATTCTGCTGGCAATAGCATGGCAGTTTCCATCGCCTTTTGCGTAATACTACATGTTGCTGATGTAAATTGTCCTTGCATTTTATCACACGCTTGTGCTATCCATCTTGGAGCCGCCATAATTCCACCTCTCCAACCTGTCATGGCAAATCCTTTAGAAACGCCATTAATGGTAATTACTCTATCCTTGATATCAGGAAATTGAGCCATACTTTCATGTCCACCAACAAAATTAATGTGCTCATAAATTTCATCGCTCATAATGTAAAGCTCATCATATTGCTTCACAACATCTGCAATTGCTCTTAATTCTTGTTTGCTATACACCGAGCCAGTAGGATTACATGGTGTACTGAACATCATCATTCGTGTTTTTGGTGTGATGTGTTTTTTTAATTGCTCCGCAGTAACTTTAAAATCGTTATCAATATCAGTATCAATAATAATGGGTACACCGCCTGCTAATTTCAAAATTTCTAAGTAACTTACCCAAAATGGAGATGGTATTAACACTTCATCTCCTGGATTAATGGTACATAATACTGCATTAGCTATACTTTGCTTAGCCCCTGTAGAAACTACAATGTCATCAGGTGTATAATCTAATCCGTTATCACGCTTAAATTTATGAGCAATAGCTTGTCGTAATTCTAATGTGCCACTTACGTGTGTGTAATAACTAAAATTATCGTTAATGGCTTTAATGGCAGCTTGTTTCACAACTTCCGGTGTTGCAAAATCTGGCTCGCCCAAACTCAAACTAATGATGTCAATTCCTTGTGCTTTCAACTCACGGCTTTTACGAGCCATTGCAATGGTTTGTGATTCGGAAATAAGATTGATTCTATCTGATAAATGTGCCATAGTTCTATTTTAAAATGCGTAACAAATCTAACAATTTGTAGCACATCACAAGCTAATTTTAGACTAATTTATTGCGGAAAATATTAGCTATTTATGTTGCCTTTATCCTGATATTTAAGTAATTTTCCTATTTAGAAAAACTTACATTTTCAACATTGAAATATCATGAATTATTGGTTAATCAAATCAGAACCTTTTAAATACAGTTGGGATCAGTTTAAAAAAGATAAAAAAACATGTTGGGATGGTGTACGAAATTATCAAGCACGTAATAATTTAAAAGCCATGAAAAAAGGCGATTTATTATTGTTTTATCATAGTAATGAAGGTATGTGTATAGTAGGCATAGCAAAGGTTGTGAAAGAACACTACCAAGATCCAACAACTAAAGAAGAAGCATGGGTAAGTGTAGATGTTGCTCCTTTTAAAACGTTGAAAACGCCTGTTACATTAGCGCAAATAAAAGCTGATGACTATTTAAAAGAGATGCAGTTAGTAAAATTGCAGCGTTTATCCGTTGGAATGGTTAAGTTAGAAGAGTTTGATAGAATTTGTATGTTGGGAGGACTTTAGAATTATATATGATGAGTTATAAATTATACATGAAAAAAATAATTATTTCCTTTTTATTATTTTTGGATTTATACGCGCGTGCACAAGTTAACATTGATTTAGAAACAGCAAAGCCAAGAAAGCATGGAATTATTTGTACTCTTAGGTATGCATCGAATGAACCGCCATTTTATGAAGATCCATTAATTATTGGAATGGTTGGTTTTGTTGTTATTTCATCCATTTTATTATATAAATATAGAATCAAAAATATAAATTAAAATTGCAGTTGAAATTGTAAAAAGAACAACATTTTTAAAAACACTCACCAATCGTAAAATAAAATCCTTGATTGTAATTATCGGAATAGCCATAATCTAATCTTAAATTTAAATTTTCTTTTTTCAAAATAGTTATTCTTAATCCGCCTCCAAATGTGTGTTTTAAACTGTTAATATTTATATCGGAAGGGTATTTATACACATCCCCAACCCCAAAAAATGCACATGCACTAATCCGCCAAAATAAATAAGCTCTGTATTCAGCTATTGCCGAGTACATTGAATTATCTCTAAATCGTCCTTGATAATAACCGCGTAAATTTCCTGCACCTCCTAAAGATGCTAATGAACGCAAGGGAGTTTCACCAATGCTTGTGTAATTATAGAGTTGAAAAGCAAAGATCTGATTTTTAAATACTTTTTTAAAATACCGCAGTTCAACTGTCCATTTATTAAAGGTATAGCTAGATGCAATTAGATTATTATATAGTACGAAACTCGATTGTAAAAACATGCCTTTTGTTGGCCAAAAAGTAGCGTCTCTAGTGTCGTAACTTGCACTAATACCAAGGCCTGTAGCTTGATATTTAGTTTTTCCGTAAAAATGAGTGGTATCAAATACACCGCCAGGCATTGAGTTTACTTTAAACACATTTTGATAATCTAAGATGGCTCCTAAAAATAAGTGCTTAGAAAATTTCCGTTTTAAATGAGGCGAGAAAAAAAATTGTTCGAAGGCATATTTTTCAGACGTTTCATTTTTAGTATACTGACCTATACCCCAAAAATTATCAGGAAAATAACTATGTGATGTTTGAAGATATAAAATATATTTTTCTTTTGGAAAATAGATAGTTGCATCAATTGCTTGAACATTTTGTTCTTTTTGCGAAAAAATGGTTAATAATTGAATAACGGATGTTCTTGTTAAAGTATCTTTATTGAAAGTAGTTTTGAAAGACATGGATCCTGATAATCCATACGCCCAGCCTGTTTCTGGAGTTTTAAATAAAACAGGGACGGCAATGTATTTTATTTTTTTAGTACTATCTTTTGTAGTTTGAGAGAATGTAAGAATTGGTGTGAGGATGAAAATTATAACGAGAAATTGCTTAGTAACATATTTACTAAACATTAAAAAAGCACTTTGTATTTGAGTTGTAAAATTCAATACATTAAATTTTATGTTTAAAAAAATCAAGCAATTGATAAGTAATTAGAGCATCCATTTCACAATAATCAATAAGTTGTTGCTTAATAGATTCTTGCTCAATAGCGTTATTTTGAGATAATAAACTTTCGTAAATATACATAGCACTAATTCCTGATTGTATCTCTAAGGTGTGAAACCCTAATTCCTGATTGACTATCGGAGCAAGGCTTTTAAGCGTAAAATTGCCTTTCATGTCAGGATGGTAGTAATTTCCCTTTTGAATTGGTTCGGCTAAATCAATTATTTTTGATTTCAGGTCGGCGATATCTTTTCTGTATTCTGGAAACAATTCCACTAATTGGTTCAAAATATTTTCTTCTAAGGATTTATCAAACATCAAAATAGAAGCAAATGGTTTGGTAGATGCTATAATTGTTTCTAAAAACGATTTTCGATTATCTTCTTTGATGGGCTTAAAATAGCTTTGCCTTTTTAACTCTCCATTTTCTTCGTGTATCATTGAAAATAAAAAAGGCACTAATTGAAATGGTTTTGTACCTTGATAAAAAGGAATTGCAGGCATCCATACTTCTATATCTAAACTACAAATAGGCGTTTTTATATGAGATATAAAAGTACTTAATGGTTGTTTTTCTACTTGTTCTTTTTGTTCTTTAGCAGCAATTACCTGAATTTTAATTTCTTTTTTCTCAATGGTTGTTATATCAATTTCATCAATTCGTTTAATGTTTTTGTCGTAAAATTCAAATAGTGTTTGTTTGGATAATTTTCCAATAGAAAAAACAGATGAGGAATCTTGAGTATCTTTCCAGCAAGTTCCTAAAAAGTCGCATGTATAAGGCTGAAAACAATGTGCGCCAATTTTAATATCAGGAATTTTATTTTGTTCCAACGTTAATTTTGCTAACTCTGATTTATGCTTGAAATAATCACTATTTTTCACAGCATCACGCATCACGGATGTTGTTTTAAATAATTGTTTTATATCTAAGTCACCTTCTAAAGTATATTTTGGGTTAAGGGTTAATAAATTAAATTCTGTTAAATTCGGTAAACAATTTTTAATAACAAAATATTGAAAACAAGCATCTTTTACATATGTATCAGTAATCTTTAAAGAACTTTTTACTTCATATGCTATCCAATTGTCACCCTGTTTTTGCAATATGTCTACCATCACTAATAGATTGTCAAAAATAAAAGTTGCCTCGTAAATGGTAGTTATTCCTTGATTAATAAGGTCTTTTGTTTTTTGAGCAAATAATTCTTGATTCCGTTTTTCGCCTACAGTAACATCAACGCCATTAGTAAATAGTTGCTGCGCGAAAATCCCCACATCAATTCCACGTTTAAAAATTAATTGTTTTTCTTTCGATAATTTATCACGTAAATAAGGATGATTTTTATATAAATAAAAATGCTTTAAACATTGTTCTGATTTTATAAAGGCTGATTTACTAATAGGAGATAAACTCATAAACACTTATTTATGCTATCCCATAGGAGGTTAGCTGATTTATCCCATGAAAAACTATTTTTTCTTTGCACGCCATTTTGAATTAATTGTTGACGCACATTTTCATTTTTAAATAATTCGATCATGGCATTTGAAATGTCACTTACCTCAAATGGATTAACCAATAATCCTGCATTTCCAGCTATCTCGGGAATAGAAGTTGTATTACTACAAATAATAGGCGTTTTACATTGCATAGCTTCAATTAAGGGAATGCCAAAGCCTTCAAAGTAGGGCACATAAGTTAATGCAAAAGCTGCGGCCATGATGTTTTCTAACTCATTCTGCGGTTGTCTTCCAATAAATAAAATATCAGTTTTAAAAATAGATTTATCAATGGCTTTTTTTACATCACCTTCGCTGCTATAAATGGCACCTACTAATACTAACTTAAAATCTGATTGCGTTTGTTGTTTAAATATATCAAAGGCAGCAATTAAGCGATTTAAATTTTTACGTGGACTTTGAGAGCCTACAAATAAAAAATAGGATTTTCCATGTGCATATTTTTCTTTAGTTGCTTTTTTTTCGTTGTCGGTTAAGGGTTTAAAACCATCGTTAATACCGTTATATACAACATCAATTTTAGAAGCATTAATATGGTATTCTTTTATTATATCTTGTTTACTGAATTCTGATACGGTTGCAATTCGTGTTGCAGCATGGGCATATTTTGGAAAGAAATGATTATAATATTTACTAGTTAATGGTTTTAAATCTTTGGGATTATGATGAAAGTTGATATCATGTATAACTGGTAATTGCTTGCATTTAGCACCTAATGATAAAAAACCATCCGGCGATAAAAATAAATCTGGATTCATACGATTTAATATTTGTTTAACCGATCGATGAAACCACAGGTAATATAAAAAAGGGTGCCTTGCTTCTGGCCCAACTACTAAAGGCGTTATGTTATCAGAAAATATAAAGTCTTCATTATAATCTCTGTCAAATAAAAAAACAAAATGAACATTTGGATTTTGTTGTGTAATACGCTTTAATGTTTGGTAAGTAAACCAACCTATACCATCCAATTTGTTTGGGAGCAATAAACGAGTATTAACAACTATTTGCATAACTTAATATTTACGACTAAATAAATATGGTTTTACAGATAGATTTTTTTTACAATCTAAAAAATTGTCAACTATAATATACATTGAGCTGAAAGTTTTATTCAGTAGGTTTTGGTGTAGCGGCTTTCCCACCATCATCGCCAAAATCAAAAGTAAGAGAAAAACGCAATGTGTTTTGTAGAGGATTACGTTGCGTTACAGGAATTAAGTATGACATATCTAAACCAAATTTAGAATAACGCAAACCAATACCTGCAGTGAAAAATTTACGATTCCCTTTTGTTTTTGCTTCATTAAAATAACCTGCACGAACGGCAAATACTTTTGGAGCACCATACCAATATTCAATTCCGACACTATAATTTATTTCTTTCAATTCTTCACTAGCTCCACCCGGCGCATCACCAAAGGATTGAACAATGCCAGCAGCAACACCTACATTTTTATTGTCTTTTCCAGCTGTAATAATTTTTTCTCCAGTAGCAGTATTTACAGAGTCGCTTCCATTATAGGT
>JANXRU010000013.1 GCA_025356715.1 Bacteroidota bacterium | reverse complement strand
ATGGAAAATGAGTTTTCCGTAACTATTTCTCGCGACAGAAAACAGGAATTTGAAGCTCTTTTGAAGGAACTTCGTGTTTCCATCTAAATACGATTCGTGAACTAGATTATACGATTCATGAATTTAGTATTACCCAAAATCAAATAAATAGTGATTTTCGTAAAAAATTATATTTATGAAAAAACTACTATCAGCACTTTTAATTACTTTCGGAGCGTCATTATCTGCTCAAATTTACACACAAACAGCCCAGTATACATGGATGTCTGGACCAAATACACTCAATGCAGCCAGTGGATTTGGTACTAAAGGAGTTCCTTCAACAATAAATACCCCTGCATCCATATATGAAGCAACATCATGGGGCGATAATTCTGGGAATTTATGGGTTTTTGGCGGCAACGCTAGTTCTGCAAACAGATTTAATGCTTTATTTAGATACAATACCGCTACAAATGAGTGGACTTGGATAACAGGCACTAATACTTATAACTCTGTAGGTGTTTATGGAACAAAAGGAGTAGCCTCTGCGTCAAATACTCCAGGCGCAAGGAATTCAGCATTTAAATGGAAAGATTTAAATGGTAATTTATGGTTATTTGGAGGTTATGGTTATGGTACAACAGCTGCCATTGGTGACTTAAATGATTTGTGGAAATTTGATGTAACTACAAATCAATGGACTTGGGTTTCAGGTTCAAGCACAATTAATCCAGCAGTGGTATATGGAACTATGGGCGTAACTACTACTTCAAATGTTCCAAATGGACGAATGGGTGGTACTACTTGGACTGACAATGCCGGAAACTTATGGTTATATGGTGGCTATAATGCTGCAGGGAATCGTTATCAAGCAGATTTATGGAAATATGATATTGCGATAAATCAATGGACATGGATTTCAGGAAGCAGTTCATTTAACATTGCTGGCGTTTATGGAACTAAAGGAACGCCATCTTCGGCAAATTTTCCGGGTTCTAGAGTTAGTGCTGTTTCAATGATTGATGCCAATAATAATTTTTGGTTTTTGGGCGGTTCGGGTACTACAGGTGAGTTAAACGATTTATGGAAATATAATCCTACAACTAATGAATGGACTTGGACATCCGGTTTGAGTACCATTAATGGGCAAGGTTTATATGGCGTTAAAGGGGTTCCTTCTACTACAAATACTCCTGGTTGCAGAAGATCAGCAATAAGTTGGAGTGATAATAACGATTTGTATATACACGGTGGTTGGGGAATGAATTCAACTTCATTAACTGGCCATATGAATGATTTATGGAAATACAATACTTTAACAAATGAGTGGACATGGATTTCGGGAATTGACGGAAGAAATTCGGCAAGTGTTTATGGAACTAAAGGGATAAAAGCAATTTCAAATCTTATTGGTGGACGTTCACAAGCTTGTTCTTTCAAAGATAATAACGGGTATTTTTGGATTTTTAGTGGTAGAGATTTCACAACTGGAGTAATGGCTAATACAAATGATTTATGGAAATTGGAATTTTGTAATGCTCCTACTGCTGTTAATTCTTCAGCATCATCTAATACAATTATTTGTGCTGGAAAAACAACAACCTTATCTGCAACAGGAGTTGGAAATATAAGCTGGTATTCAGCTGCTATTGGCGGTACTTATTTAGGAGCTGGTGCAAATTTTACAACTCCAGTTTTATCATCAACTTCTACTTACTATATTCAAGATAGTACCTGTGGCCCAGGAAACAGAACAATAGTTACAGTAGGTGTTATGGCTATACCAAATTTAGCCATTTCAAATCTAAGTGTGTGCGCAAATGGTTCAGTAAATTTAATTGCATCAGGTGCTAACACATATACGTGGAGTACAGGATCAAATTCTCAAACTTTAACAACCTATCCTTCAGCGGATGAAACTTACACATTATCTGGTACAAATACCTCAAATGGCTGTATGAATACTATTGTAAGAACATTAACGGTTGTTCCATTACCAACATTAACGGTTACTACAAATTACACAATATGCTCTGGTCAAACAGCAACACTAGGTGCATCTGGTGCCATTTTTTATCAATGGAATACTGGACCTACTACCGCTTCCATTACAGTTTCTCCTGGAACTACAACAAATTATACAGTTACAGGTTTTGGTATTGGAAATTGCACTAGTAAAGAAAATATTTTGGTTACCGTTAAGGCTAGTCCTTCATTAACTTTAACGCCCACCACTACAACCATGTGTGCAGGCGCATTAATGACATTAACTGTAGCAGGAGCGCCAAGTTATACTTGGACTGGGGGAGCAAATACTAATACATTACAAATTTCTCCTTCAAGCAATACATCGTATACTGTTATTGGTGAAGCCGCCAATGGTTGCACTTCTGCTGTTGTGAGAAACATTGCAACATTAGTATCTCCTACAGTTTCAATAACAGGTACAACATTAACCTGTGCAGGAAGTCCAGTTACATTAACAGGTTCAGGGGCTACAACTTATACATGGAGCACAGGTGTTTTCACAAGTTCAATTACAATATCACCTACAATGACAGCAACCTATTCAGTAACAGGTAAAAATGTTAATGTTTGTACTAAAACAGCTACTGTTCTTATCATGGTTAATCCTTTACCAATTTTAAATGTATCAACAACAAATACATTATTGTGTACTGGTCAAACCTCCACTCTTTCGGTATTAGGAGCAACTTCGTATACATGGAGCGATAATACGAACGGAACTGAAATTGCGATTACACCATCTGCAACAACCAACTACACCGTTTCGGGGACTGATGCTAATGGTTGTCAAAACTCAAGTGTGTTTACACAAAGTGTTACAATTTGTACTGATATAGTTGTTACTCATGTATTAAACAATTCAGTTATCGTTTTCCCAAATCCTAATAATGGTGAGTTTACTATTCAATCGCAAATAGCCGATGTCATTACTATAACAAACGAATTAGGACAAACTATAGAAACTATTCAATTAAATAATCAAAACAATTATTCATCTAAAATAAATAATTTATCCAGTGGTGTTTATTTTTTAATTGGCACTGCTACTAAACAGAAGGCAGTTGTTACAAACTAAATAAATAAAACGTTTAAAAAAAGCCTTTCATTAATTAATGAAAGGCTTTTTTTGTGATAAAATAGTTCATATTTATACCAACAAAATAATGTAATAATTGTTAAGTTTATACATTCAATTTTTTTAAATTATAAACATGGTACAAATAGCAACTGATAACGATTTTGAAGCTTTACTTAAATCTAACAAACAACTCATTGTAAAATATTATGCCGATTGGTGTGGCTCTTGTAAATTATTTGCACCTAAATTTAAACGTCATTCTAATGATGAAACAAACGCTGATATTCTATTTTTAGAAGTTAATGCCGAAGAAAATGAATTAGCTCGTAAACTAGGCGGAGTAGATAATTTGCCATATTTAGCAAGCTTTAAAAATGGTATTTTAATAGAAGGCGCAGCCACCAGCAAAGAAGAGTATTTACAAAAAATGATAGATGATTTAAGAAAATAACACTATGCAAATACCAGTAATTAAAAAATTAGTCGAAACCTATACTCTGTTACAATTGCAAGATGCTGAAACGGCTATGATGGAAGAACAAAAACCAGTTATTGAGGTAGAAGGCAAAGATGAAGGCGAATGTTTAACGCACGTCTTAGCTTCTATTTATATTAAAGATAAAATGGAAAATCATGGAGTTGCTTTTAATCAAGCATTAAGAGATTTTAGCCAACGAGTTAGAAACAGTATTAGTTAATCGTAAACAAATTTAAAATAAATCAACATGGAAAATCAAAATCCTGAAAATCAACTAAACATAGAGCTTTCTGAAGAAATTGCAGAAGGAATTTATTCGAACCTAGCCATTATTACCCACTCGCCTACTGAGTTTGTAGTTGATTTTATTAAAGTCATGCCTGGTGTGCCAAAAGCTAAAGTAAAATCACGAATCGTGTTAACACCTCAACACGCTAAACGCTTGATGAAGGCATTAGCAGATAATGTACAACGCTTTGAGCAAATGCATGGCAAAATAAAAGATAGCGAAATGAATGCTCTTCCTCTTAATTTTGGTGGACCAACAGCGCAGGCTTAATTTTTTTATAATTAAAAAAACCTACTTTCTATAATTTACAGTTAGTAGGTTTTTTATTGTGCTTAATTTTTTTTTAAAGTTGATTTTAACCATATAAATCCAACAAATCCTGCTACTAAGGATGATAGTAGAATTGTGATCTTAGTACCCGTAATAAGTGTAGTATCATTAAACGCTAAGAGTGTTACAAAAATGGACATCGTAAATCCTATTCCTCCTAAAAATCCAGCTCCTAAAATATGTTTCCATTTCAAATCGGATGGCAATACACAAACACCTATAGTTACTGCCAAAAACGAAAATAAACAAATACCTATGGGTTTACCAATTATCAAACCCATAAACACACCTATACTATTTGGTTGCCATAATTGATTTATCCAATCTCCATTAAACGTAACGCAAGTATTTGCTAATGCAAACAAAGGCAGTATAAAAAAAGCAACAGGCTTATGTAATGCATGTTGCAAAACAGAGGAAATAGATTTTTTATCGCCATTACCAAATGGAATAGCAAATGCAACCAAAACACCTGTAATTGTTGCATGCACCCCCGATTGCAACATAAAGTACCACATTAAAATTCCTCCAATTATATAAGGAATCAAATTAAAAACCTTAAACCTATTTAATACAAGTAGTGCAATAAAAATGCCTAAGGCAATACATAAATTAGCATACACTATTGTACTTGTATAAAAAACGGCAATAACTATAATGGCTCCTAAATCGTCCATAACAGCTAAAGCAGTTAAAAATATTTTCAAAGAAACAGGAACTTTGTTTCCTAACAACGATAGTATACCAATAGCAAAAGCAATATCAGTAGCCATTGGAATTCCAATACCCGATTGGGTTGGCAAGCCATTATTAAAATATAAATAAATAGCGGCTGGTACAAGCATTCCGCCTATAGCCGCAAATAAAGGAAGGGTTGCATTTTTAATAGACGATAATTCTCCATGATAAATTTCTCGTTCCAACTCCAAACCAATTAATAAAAAAAAGATAGTCATCAAACCATCATTAATCCAATACTCTAACGGATGATTAGCAAATGTTGTATGCCATAGATGCGTATAATCATCTTTAAATAAAGAATTTGCAAGGACAAGAGAAATTAGGGTACAAAAAATCAGTATGAGCCCACTAGCTTTTTCACTTTCAAAAAATTCATTAAAGAGGCGTGTGATTTTCATTTTTTGCAATAAGCCAGTCTTTAAATATACAAAATAACAACCTATTATATCGCATCACTTACCCACGCATGATGTGATAAAACGTATATTTACAGTCGTTATAAAAAAGTGAATCAATCAAACAACATACTTGTTATTGGGGGAGGGGCTTCTGGGTTTTTCGCAGCAATTAATTGCGCCATACAACATCCTGAAGCAAAAATCACCATTTTAGAAAAAAGCAACAAATTACTTTCTAAAGTTAAAATAAGCGGTGGTGGGCGTTGTAACGTCACACATCATTGTTTTGAAACTAATGAACTGATTAAAAATTATCCACGTGGCGAACGTGAATTAAGGCAAGTATTTGCACAATTTACTGTAACCGATACTATTGAGTGGTTTGCCGAAAGAGGAGTTAAGCTTAAAGCAGAAGCCGATGGAAGAATATTTCCTGAAAGTAATACTAGCGAAACAATCATCAATTGTTTTTTATCAGAAGCTCAAAAATATAATATTTCTATTAAATTAAGTGAAGAAGTTTTATCCATTCATAAATTACCGAATGAAAAGCTAAGCGTTGAAACCACTAAACAAACAACCGTTTTTGACGCTGTTATATGTAGCATTGGCGGACATTATCAACAAAAAAATTATGCATTTTTAAAAAAATGTGGGCATACCATTGATGAATTAATCCCCAGTTTATTTACATTGAATTTACCTCAAAGTAATATTAAAGAATTAATGGGGTTAAGTGTAAAAAATGGAACTGTAAAAGTTACAGGAACAAAACATCACTACACTGGCCCTGTTTTAATTACACATTGGGGATTAAGTGGGCCAGCGGTTTTAAAACTATCAGCCTTTGCCGCAGAAGATTTTTTTAAATTAAATTATCAGGCGGGTATTGCCGTAAACTGGACAGGTAGCTTAAATGAAGAGGAAGTAAAAAATATGCTTTCAATAAATTTATCATCCAAAGCATTAATTGTAAACTCTCCTTTAGTAGATATTCCAAAACGTTTATGGGAGTATCTTTTATATAAAGCAGAAATTCCTATTTCAAAGCCTTGGATAGAATTAGGAAAAAAACATTTACAAAAACTCGCTCAAATATTGGTAAATGACACTTACGAGATGTATGGTAAAACTACATTTAAAGAAGAATTTGTTACATCTGGCGGAATCAATTTAAAGGAAGTAAATTTTAAAACGATGGAAAGTAAATTGGTGCCAAATTTATTTTTTTGTGGCGAAGTGTTAAACATTGATGGAATAACAGGTGGTTTTAATTTTCAAAATGCTTGGAGTACTGCATGGATAGCAGCCAAACATTGCATCTCTTAATAAACTAACACTTTTCAATAATTACAGCGTAGCCCTGCCCTACTCCAATACACATGGTAGCCAATGCATATTTTTTGTTTTGAAGATTTAATTCTATAGCCGCTGAATTAATAATACGAGCACCACTCATTCCTAAAGGATGGCCTAACGCAATAGCGCCACCATTTGGGTTAATACGAGAATCGTTATCATCTAATTTCCATTGACGAGTGCAACCCAATGCTTGTGCAGC
>JANXRU010000392.1 GCA_025356715.1 Bacteroidota bacterium | reverse complement strand
GCTACCTTTCAATCAATGAATTCAACAGTAACCATGAATTTATCGACTATTTATAAATTAAAAGGAATCAATTTTACCTTATCTGCTGCTTGCGCAAGTGGCTCACACTCCATAGGAATGGGCTATTTACTTATTAGAACTGGCTTACAACATCAAGTCATTTGTGGTGGAGCACAAGAAGTTAATGCAAATACATTTGGCAGTTTTGATGGCTTAGGTGCGTTTTCAATTCGAGAACATGAACCAACTAAAGCTTCTCGACCTTTTGATAAAGACCGCGACGGCTTAGTACCAAGCGGTGGGGCCGCAACAGTTATTTTAGAAAGTTTAGAATCGGCACAAAAACGTGGAGCAACGATATTAGCAGAAGTAGTTGGATATGGTTTCTCAAGTAATGGTGATCATATTAGTAATTCAAGTGTTGATGGGCAAGTTCGTTCGTTAAAAATGGCATTAAAAGATTCTGGCTTACTATCAAAAGATATAGATTATATCAATGCTCATGCTACTTCTACTTTGGGTGGAGATAAAGTAGAAGCTCAAGCAATACATTCCTTATTTAAAGATAACCATACACCAGTTAGTTCAACCAAATCGATGACTGGTCACGAATGTTGGATGTCGGGAGCTAGTGAAATCGTATATTCCATTGAAATGATGCAAAATAACTTTATTGCACCAAATATTAATTTCGAAAACCCTGATGAAGATTCTGAAAAGTTAAATATCATTACTGAAACCAAAGAAACCCCTCTAAACTGCATATTATCGAACTCTTTCGGGTTTGGAGGTACAAATTCAACTTTGATAATTAAAAAATTTCATTAATTTTGTATCTGAATTAGCAATCCAGTACAGAAAACTATGACACAGGAAGATATTATAAAAACCGTAAATGGGTTTTTAGTTGATGAATTTGAAGTTGATGAGACGGTAATTACCCCTGAAGGAAACTTAAGAGAAAAATTAGAACTTGATAGCTTAGATTATGTGGACTTAGTTGTAGTTATTGAAAGCAACTTCGGATTTAAAGTTAAAGGAGAAGATTTTTTAGCAATACATACTTTCCAAGATTTCTATAACTATTGTTACACTAAAGTTCAGGAAAAATCAGTCGCTTAAGTTTAAGATGATATTTTTAAACTAAAAAAGCAAAACATAACTGTTTTGCTTTTTTAGTTTAGCAACATTTTCAAATAAATAGTACCTTGCATTGAATAATACACCCATAGAATTTCTATGTGTAAACTCAAAAACACATGTCATCAGAAAACAAATGGAATGGGCAGTCGCAAGCCAAAGTAACAGGATATAAACTATTTTATTATGTGCTTAAAACCTTTGGATTAAGCCCTGCTTATTTTGTACTTCGCTTTGTTGCCTTTTACTATTTCCTGTTTTCAAAAGCCAACATTCATATCCGCAATTATTTTAAACAAGTGCATGGTTTCTCTAATTTTAAAGCGCGAATGGCCGTTTACAAAAACAATTTTTTACTAGGCCAAACTATACTTGATAAAGTTGCTGTGATGTCTGGAATCAAAAATGCTTTTAAGGTCATTCATAAAAATGGAGAAATGCTTAATGAGTTAACAGCAATTGGCAAAGGTGGAATTTTAATAAGTGCGCATATAGGAAACTGGGAAGTTGCCGGGCAAGGCTTAAATAGGCTTAATACAGCTTTCAATGTATTAATGTATTCTAACGAAAAAGAAGATGTTAAGCAGTATATGGATGGTAAAATGAAAGAAAAAAAAATAAACATTATTGCTATTAACGAAGAAACAAAAAGTCATATTATAGAATTACATAAAGCTTTTACTAATAATGAATTAGTAGTTATGCATGGCGATCGTTACCGCGAAGGTGCCAAAACAATTACTGCTAATTTTTTTGGCAAGCCGGCAAAATTTCCTGCAGGTCCCTTTATTATGGCAGCAAAATTTGGAGTGCCCTTATGTATTGTATTTGCTATTAAAATAGATAATCATACCTACCAATTTTCGAAAGAAAAACCAATACAAGTAAACAGAGTACGTGGTGAAGAAGAATTAAATAAAGTATGCAATGAACTATTGCAGAAATATATTATTGAAGTTGAAAAAATGGTAAAAGCCTATCCCTATCAATGGTTTAACTATTTTGATTTTTGGAAATAGATTACTCTAATTTGGTTA
>JANXRU010000388.1 GCA_025356715.1 Bacteroidota bacterium | reverse complement strand
TGGCTAGATGCAGACAATGCATTTAAAGCACGTAAAATTTGCGCCATGGGTGTGCGTTGTAGCCGGTGGGTAACAATGCATGGCTGGGGTTTTAATGTGAATTCAAATTTAGATTATTTCATGCATATCAACATCCTGCCCTAATTCCTTATTAAGGCTTGTCACAGCTTTATCTTGTATGCCACAAGGAACTATATTTTTAAAATAATCTAAATTTGAATTCACATTAAAACCCCAGCCATGCATTGTTACCCACCGGCTACAACGCACACCCATGGCGCAAATTTTACGTGCTTTAAATGCATTGTCTGCATCTAGCCACACGCCAGTTTCTCCTTTGCTACGGCTGGCTTTTATGCCGTATTCATCTAAGGTTAATATAATGGTCTCTTCTAATAAACGTAAGTATTTATGAATATCTGTAAAAAAATGATCTAAATCTAAAATGGGGTATCCTACTAATTGTCCAGGTCCATGGTAGGTAATATCACCGCCTCTATTAATTTTATAATAAGTGGCTTCTTTTTCTTCGAGCTGGTGCTCGTTAATCAATAAGTGAGACGTATCGCCACTTTTACCTAAGGTGTATACGTGAGGATGCTCCACAAATAGTAAATAATTTTTTGTAAGTGTTTGAGATTCAGATTCTGCTGAACGATTGGCGATTTTTAAAGCGACCGTTTCATTAAACAATGTTTCTTGGAAATCCCAACAAGCCTTATAATCAAGTATTCCTAGGTCTTTAAATATAACCTGTTTATTTTTCAAGAGCTGATAAATTATGAAGAAAAATTAGGATAGATTAGCTAATTCATTTTTCAAATTAGTAATTACATCTACTTCAACAGCATCAATGTTTTTAATATCAGCTATGTAACAAGATATCCAATCACCTAAATTAATTAAATACATAAACTGTTCTAGTTTAGTATCTCCTTTTGCTGTAATGTCAGTTACAGAAGCACTATATTTAGTAAATAAAGGTTTACAAATATCATAACGTTTGATTGTTCTTTCAAAATCATAAGATGTTCTAAAAGTCACAACTGCTAAATTTTCATTTCTTTCTGTCCAACCAACCAATTCATTGTGGTTCATTTCTGGAAACGTATGATGCCAGCAAAGCATTTTACTGTTTTCATTTATTTGTTGCCTGAAACGAACAGCAACGCCTTCGCAGGAACCAAGAGAGTATATAACTGGAATTTTGCCAATTAATAATTTTGCAATAGTTGTAGCTTCTGCTTTAATGTTTGTATTTTCTTTATTTAATAATGTGATGCTATCTGCAACTTGTTTTAATAAATCTGTTTTAACGAACCCATTAAACTGAACTATTTTCAATAACTGAATTAAAGAATAACCTATACATGAACGAGGAGGATGTCCACCCGGAATAATAATGGTGTCAAATTTATGTTGTCTGGCAATTTCAAGAACTTTTCCGCCACTGGTTATGCAAACAATTTGAGCTTTCTTGGTAATAGCTTGTTTCATAGCAGAAAGAGTTTCTTCGGTATTTCCACTATAAGAAGAAATGATAACGAAAGAGTTAGCATTTACAAATTCAGGCAAAAAATAATCTTTATTTACAAAGACAGGCACAGGACTTTCGCCTTGTATAAGTTCAGACAAAATTGTTCCACCAATACCAGAGCCTCCTAGGCCAGTTACTACAATATTTTGTATATTATGTTTTTGAGTGAGAATTGCCGAATGAGCAATATCTAATGCCTCTTGTAATTGTTTGGTAAATCCTTCTACTAATGTCTTCATAATAAATTTCGAGTAGTAAAAGTAAGTATTTATTAGTATTAAAAAAACAGTTTTTACCTATTATTAAATGAGTTATTAAAACTTAGAAAAAACGTAGATTATCTATTTAGATATTGTATAGCCTCTGCTCCATAAAGTTTTTTGCCATCTTTATATACGGTCACAAATGCATCTGTAATTCCTAAACCTACAGCTTCATCTCTTAATTTTTTAGCAAAAGAAGCTGCATTAAAATTCCCAAAGGTATAAATATATAGTCCATTTATGACTAAATTATTTACAGGCCAGTTTTTAATAGATAAGAATTTTGCTGCCACATCATTTGGAACTTGATAGCGATACGCTCCAACTTGAACTTTGAAAGATATTCCAACGTCATCTGTTTTTACACCATTTTCAGCAGTTGGAATTGGCGTTGAAGTTACTCCATTTGAAAATGCTGTAACATTTAATGTTGATGTATTAGTTGGAATTTCAGCTACAACTGAATTATTAGCTGTTGTAGTTACATTTACCGGAGTATTATTAATAGTAGCTACATTATTACTTTCACTAAAAATGATAGGGTTTTGAGTTTCCATTTTTAAATTAGAGTTTTCTAATTGTAATTTTTTTCCATCTGTGAATGCGATACGTTTCGAATTATAGTAAGCGGTAATAAACGCATCTTTCACCCCTAAATCAACAACCTTACGTTTATCTCCAACTATTAAATCTGCTTGATTGTAAATGCCTGCTGTATATCGATACAAGCCACTTGGCAACTGTTCTGTGTAAATTGGTTTTAAATTGAATAATTGTGAGCTAGTAGTTTGTTTTGAATAGACTCCAATTTGTACAGTGTATAATAGCCCATTCATTTTTTCTAATTCACTTGTAACAACAGCTTGAGTATTTATGACTGTATTTGCCACATTATTAGTTGATGTATTATTTACTGCTTGATTATTTCTAGCAATAGAAGTGTTTTTTGTTAATCCAGCACTTGTGTCAGTATTTGTAGCTTCTGCAACATTTTCACCAGCAGATTTTGCATTTTTTAAAACTTCATTTAAATTAACTCTAACTCCATTATAGTATGCAACTACAAAAGCATCAGTATATCCTAATTTATTTAAATCATTTTTAACTGCATTAGCATTTTCTATTTTACCAAAATTACCTGCCATGTATCTAATTAATCCACTTGGAGTTGTTTGACCTACAATAGGACTTAAGCCCTTAAATGTATTATTAGGTAAAGCGCTTCTAAAAGCACCAATTTGAACTTTATAAACTAATCCATCTGGCATTTTTTCATCAATAGGAATGGGTTTAGTGTTTGTGTAGGCATTAGAATTTGCCACAACTAATTCTTCTGTTTTTAGGGCTACTACTTTAATAGGTGTATCATTTGTTTTAGCTTGAGTAGTAGCATTATTAGTTGCCAAAACAGTCGTTTCGCTTATTTGTTTTAATAAGTTAATGGCATTCTTCACATTTAAATTTGCTTCAATCAACGTGGTTTTTTTAATTTCTAAATCCTTAGTTTGACTAGCTTTAAAAGTTAACTCTTGTTTCTTTTTATAAGAAACTTGTGCTTTTGATTTTAAAGTAGCTTGAGTTGGATTTAAAGTTGAACTTAATTTTAAAAATAAACTTTTGTATAATTCATTATTAACATCTACTAATAAATCTAAACTATCAATACTTTGTTGGGCTTTTGAATCAATAGTATTGTTTGTAACATTAGAATTATTAACTAATATGTTTGGTTGCTTAATTACATAATTCGAAAAATATTTTTTATAAACTTCAAGAACGGCTTTTTGTTTTTGCAAAGCTAAACTTTCTTTTTCTTCCGCATTGCTATAACCTCCGAGCTTAGCGGCATTGTTGGTTGAATTATTTGACTCTGTTCTTAAATTATTTGCTTGTTTTAAAAGCGCATCAGCGTCTGTTAATTGTATATTTACGGAGCTTAACTCTGAAATATTTTTTCCTTTTGCCATCTCCGAGAGCTCCTCCAAACTTTGTTTATTTGCTGTAAATAGTGCAGTATTTAATTGTTGTTGCTTCGTTGCCGCTTCTACTTTTTTTGAAATTGATTGAGCCTCCAATGTTTTTGCATCATTCAAATCTTTATCTTTTTCTGGACCAGTCTTTGAATTGGCAGATTTCCTGAGAACTGCCGCGTCATTATTTAATTTATCTGCTTCGGACAATAAAGTGTTAATTGGCACTTGTAATTTAGCTTCTTCAATGGTATTAGAATTTGTACTTGTTGATATAGAGTTATTGCTAGTAATTTCCTTGGACTCATTAGTAGGAGTGGTAGCTGTTTCAATTGAATTTAATGTTTTTGTTTCAATGGCCACTAAAGTTTCTGTTGTTACTGTATTTTCTTTGGTAGGATTAATAGTATTTGCATTAATCGCGACTGTTTCAGTAACAACAGTGTTTCCTTTTACCGCAGGAGTTGTGTTTGTGTTAACCGCAGCTACTGTTTCTGTCACAACTGTATTTTCTTTTATAGCACTTACTGTGCTTGAAACAATTGCATTTTTATTTTTTGTTAAAATATCATTACTTTCAAATAGTAATCTTAAAGCTTCTTTTTCTTTAGTATTAACTTCCTCAAGCAATGTTAATTTTTCTGAAAGCTTAGTCATGGATGCTTGAAGCATAACGATGTCAGACGCATCATTTTTTAATCCATCAGATTTTAATTTTAAATCTTGCGCTGATTTATTAGTTGGATTATTGTAATCGGGTTGTGAAGTTAATTGATTTCCTTTTGATTCTAATTCAGCTTGATTAGTTTTACTTTGATTTAATAACTCATCAATTTTCAATTGTTGTCTTTTTGCTAAAACACCACCATTTAAATTTGTCGAATCAATTTTTGTTGAAGTAACTTCTTCCGTCTTAGTTTTATAATTCGGATTTTCTTTTATTAAAATAGCTAATCCTTTTTGTTGTTTTAATAAAGCTTCTTTCTCTTTTTCTTCTGCATTACTTAGTCCGCCTAATTTAGCAGCTATATTAGTGTTTGCGTTTGCTTCGTCTCGTATTTTTTGAGCTTGATTGAAGTTGACTGTTGCTTCATCCAAGAGTTTTGTAGCTTGTGTTATTTCTGAATTTGTTTTTGTTCCAGTTATTTTTTTTAATTCAATAATTTCGTTAGTATTATTTTCATAAATTACTTTACTTTCTTTTTGAGTAATTTCCGAAGCCTCTACTTTTTTTGTAGTAGCTAATCTTGCATTATCTGAAGCTTGTTTTAAAAGATTTTCTTTTTCTGTGCCAGTTTTAGTTGATGCTTCTTTACGAAGTAAATTAGATTTATTTTCTAATTCGGTTGCTTCATTTAGTTTAGAATTTGCAGTAGTATAATTTGCATCAATTTTATTCAACGCCTTTATATTTTCATTTGAATTATTCGCTATAGTGTTTGAAGTTATCGCATTTGTATTATTTAATTCGGATACTTTATTAGTTGAATTACTTACTATTGTATTAGTTGAATTACTTACTATTGTATTTACCGAGATTTCAGTTGTTGAAGAAGTAGATGAATTTACCGTATTGGTTATAATAGCCCCTTCAGTTGGATCAATCGAAGAGTTATTACTGGCTACAACATCCGTTTTTTCATTTAATATTTTTGCAGCTATTTGTAATTCTTTATTTACACTACCAACTTCATTTTTTAGCGTTGAAATTTTTTGATTATTTGTTTCAAGTTCTTTGTTTTTTATTTCTATCTCATTATTCAGCTCTTTTATTTGTGCTTTTATATTCTCTTTTATTCCATTATCCGATTCGTTAACCAAATCTTTTTCAAGCCCTTTTACTTCAGTATTGATAATATTAATATCGGTGTTTATGGCAGTGCTTTTTGTTTCTGATTTATTTAATTCGGTTTGTTTAAGTTCTGATTCAGCCTTTAGTGATGATAATAATTCATCTGATTGATTTTTCTGTGTAGAAATTACACTTAATTCTTTTTGAATTTTTTCAAGTTTTACTAAAGCCTCTTTATTATTTTTATTTTTTGTAACCGCTTCAATTTCTTTAACATATTGATTGGTTAAGTCTGCTTCTTTTTGCTGTAAATTAGCATCTACTTCCAGTTTTTTAGCAAGGTTAGTTGCCATATTTGCTACGTTTGTTGCTGTTATAGCATCTTCTTTCAATGCATTTGCTTTTGAAAGTTCTTCATTTTTTTTAGTTATATCAGTTATTGTATTAGCATTTGCTAAAACGGCATCTGCTTCTTTTTGAATATCAATTGCTTCAGCTGTCTTTTGAGTTGCTAAACCAAAAGCATCAGCTGCTTCTTTTTTTAATTGAACAGCTTCGTCGGTAGCCTCTTTTGCATCTGTTTTCGACATTTCAAGCAATTGTTCATTAGTAATGTTTTTATTGCTGTTTGCATTAATAGTAGGATTACTAGTATTTACTGCATTTAAATTTGTGGATTTATTATCTCCAATTTTTACAGCCTCTTTAATGCCATTATTAATTGGTTCGTTTTCATTCATTTCTAATTTTGCTTTTTTCTCAATTAAAGCAAGCATCATTGAATAATTTTCATCCGCAATTTGTCCGTCAAAATAATTTATGATTTTAAGTATTTTTTTGTCGTATGAAATAACTTGTTTGTATGGCTTTAATGAATAGGCAATAGGAATATTTACACCTTCCGATTGAGTTGTTAACCCTGGCATTTCAACTGTAAAGATAAATTTGCCACCATTGGGTATTTCCATATTATAATCACCATTTTCTTCGGCAAGATATGTTCCTACTATTTCTCCGTTCTCAATATTTTTAACGGTTATTTTTGCCTTTAAACTTTGTGATACTTCTTCTTTCAATACAGTACCTTTTATTACTGCAAAATTCATTGGACGACGTTCAGTATTTATTTTTAAAACATCAATTTTTCCTGATGGGCTATATCTTCCAGTGCTAAAAAAAGCTGTTTTTTCTAAAGAATCCGTTACAAACAATATATCATCATCAGGCGAGTTAACAGGAAAATCAAGATTTAAGGGTTTGGACCATGATTGAGTTTCGTCATCGAAAGTGGTTTTAAAAATATCAAATCCACCCATGCTATTATGTCCTTTAGAACTAAAGTAGAGTGTTTTTCCATTTGGATGCAAAAACGGGTAATCTTCATCGTAATCAGTATTAATCGTTGCTGGCATGGCTTGTGGTTTGCTCCAGCTTCCATTTGGTAATTGATTTACAAAAAAAATGTCTCTTCCCTTATTACCATTTTCTCCATAACTAGAATAGTAAATGCGTTGGCCATTTCTTGGTAAATAAATGACAGATTTTTCTTTCTTTTTCTTGTCAATGGATGTTCTAAATTCATCCGGTTTAACAAGCAATTTTCCGCCAATGTCTTTTAAGTCGTAACTTCTAAAATAATCAGCTTCATTAAGCTGTTTTTTATTGATGACAATTAGATCCGATATATTTGATAATAGCCGTTTCCCGTTTTTACACGCTTCAATCTCTCGATCTACTTGTAATTTTTTGATAGAAGTAGATGTTCCAATAAGTTTATATTCCGAATACAATTTAAGTGCTTCATCAAATTGGTAATTGATATGGTAAGCTTTTCCCAAATAAAATTTTAAATCTTTAGGCGCCTCTTTTGCTTTTGCAGCCATATTTAAAAAGAAAAATGACTTCTTTTTATCAGGCTCACTATATATCATACATACTCCTAAACGAAAATTGAATTCTGGATCTTTAGGATAATATGAAACTAATTCGGCATACAGTTTATATGCTAAATTATAGTCTTCTTCAATAAAGTGTTTGTCAGCTTGTTTTTTGATCTCTTCTTCATTTTTTATTTGCGCATAGCCTGATAAAGAACAAAATATTATTAAAAAGAGAATAAGGCATCCAATACGCATGCCACTTATACGAGAAATATGTCTAATTGGGTTCAGATTCAAACTCAAATTTACCTAAATTATTTAGTAATAAGATGCTAATTAACAATAAATTGCATAAAAATGGCTGTTATATTTTAAATTTTATCAATATCTAAATGTTGTTAGGAATATAATTATGTTAATTTTTTTGTTTTTTTTATTAAGTTAAAAAGATATTTATACATTTGGCCAACTTAAAAAATAATAATAATGAAAAAAACTCTACTTACAATTGCTTCAATTGGATTATCTTTTTGTGCTGTTGCACAATTAAATGGTAAAATATCCAAAAACACGGGTATCTTTGCTTCAACAAAATTAGCTCAACAGTCAATTACTGTTGGTTCTACCGCTATTCTTTGCGATACTTTAACATCTCTTACTAGCTCTTCATTATCAATTGGGGGCGCTTCATCTGATACAGCTACTCCTGGATGCAGTCCAGCGGCTGGTTATGTATTTGGATCAAACTGTTACCAGGATGCAGAGAAAGCTAATTTTTTTGCTGCCTCTTCTTATAGTAATTTAACGAGCGCTACTGTATCTGGTGTTATTGTTGGGTTTTTCAACTCAGGAACTAGAGGTACTGGCGGAGCTCCTACAACGACTGTGGGTATGGCTTTATATAATGGTACAAATGCAACAACAACACCTAGTTCAATACTTGGCGGTACAGTTGCTACTTTAGGTGCTATTACTGCTGCTCATACAACAACGAATAGTTTGTTTTATTATACTTTTAATTTTGCTACACCAATAGCAGTTCCTGCAACTGGAGGTTTTTATGCTTCTTTAGTTGTGCCAATTACTGCTGGAGATACAGCTGTTGTTTGGAATCAATCTGCAGCTCCAACAAATTTAGCATGGGAAAGATGGAGTGATGGAACTTGGCATGATATGTCAATTGCTTGGGGTGCAACTACTAAAGGAAATTTATTGTATTTGCCAAAAATGTGTGGTACTGTATCTTCAGGTATATCTGAAAACTTAGGATTAAGTTCTAATGTTACAATTTTGCCAAATCCAACTACTGGATTAGTAAATGTTGCGGTAATCTTGCAAGATAAAGAGAATTTATCTATTACTGTATCTAACGCATTAGGACAAATTTTTATTGATAATAAGTATGATGGTATTTATAACGACTTGCTTTCTTTAGATTTATCAAACTTAACTAATGGCGTTTATTTTGTTACTGTTTGTAATGGAAAAGATAGAATGGTACAACGTTTAATTTTGAATAAGTAATAATAATTCAATATTTATTAAAGGATTCAATATGAGTTCATATTGAATCCTTTAATTCTCAGACCTGCTTAATAAAGTGAATTTTTCGACCTCTATTTCTTAAATAATTATTAATCAAAAAAACAAAACAAAATGAAAAAAACATTACTTATTTTTGGAGCACTTGCATTTATTAGCAATGCTTCGGTAGCACAAAGTGCTCAACTTATTACAGAAACAATGCCTGCGACTACAAAGCAGTTAACAATGAACAGTTCAACAGCTAGTGCTAAGATTGCAACGGCTGGAACAAATGATACCTTATGGTATTTTTATAATAAGCATTATTACAGAAACAATCCTGCAATTGGATTCAGTACATTTAAATCGCCTTATGCATCAGCTACAGCAACATTAAATGCTTTTGCAAGTACTTTTTTAAGCGCTAATACAGTTACAGTAAGTGGTGCTTATGTATTATTGTCTCGTTTAGCAACATC